>JBKPDQ010000018.1:0-32086 GCA_046728015.1 Actinomycetota bacterium | reverse complement strand
CCCGCTGACCCCACATCACGAGCTCGGGGTGAAGCTGCTTCTCGTATCTCGTGGAGGCGTCCGTGCGCAAGCCGAGCCGGCGCGAGCTGCGCAGGATGTTGACACCGTTCCAGTTCGCGACCTCGAGCAGGAGCCGGGCTGTCTCGGCGGAAACCTCGCTAGCCGCGCCGCCCATAATGCCGCCGATCCCGGAGGGGCCTTCGCGATCGCAGACGAGCACGGTGTCGGCATCGAAACTGCGCTCGATTCCATCCAGGGTCGCCATCGTCTCTCCCGCGCGCGCAGTGCGAATGATCAGCTCGCCCCCGGGCACCTTGTCGAGGTCGAACGCGTGCAGCGGCTGGGCCGTGATCAGCATCACGTAGTTGGTGATGTCGACGACGTTGTTGATCGGGCGCATGCCGGCAGCGAGCAGCCTCGCCTTCAGCCAGCTCGGCGAAGGGCCGATCCGGATGTCCGTGAACACTCGCGCGGTGAATCGCGGACACAGCTCGGGAGCCTCGACCCTCACCGACGCGTAGTCCGATACGTCGCCGGAGCCGGTCGCCTCGGCGTCCTCGCTCCACGGCGGCGGCGCGAGCTCGGCTCCGGTGACCGCGTGCAGTTCGCGGGCGACGCCGTAGACGCCGAAGCAGTCGACCCGGTTGGACGTCGGCTCGAGCTCCAGCACCGACTCGGAGATCGGCAGGACCTCCGCCAGGGGTGTGCCTGGACTGGCGCCGTCCCCCAGGACCATGATCCGCTCCGCGTCGTCGCCGAGCTCGAGCTCGGGCTCGGAGAGGATCATCCCCTCCGAAACGACGCCTCGCAGCTTCGCCTGCTTGAGCTCGGTCCCGTCGGGAAGGACTGCTCCGGGCAGGGCCACCGGCACCGTCTGGCCCGCGGCGACGTTCGGGGCGCCGCACACGATCGTCCGGCGGCCGTCACCGGTGTCGACCTCGCACACGCTCAGCCGGTCGGCGTCCGGGTGCTGCTCCACCGCCAGCACCTTGCCCACGACGAAGCCATCCGGCGTCGGCACGCCGATGGTGGAGATCCGCTCGAGCTCGATGCTGTGCATGGCGAGCGCCTCCCCCACCTCCTCGACGCTGAGCCCGGGGTCGCAGTAGGCGCGCAGCCAGCTCAAGGGGACCTTCACATCACTGCCCTCGCTCTCCGCCAGGCATCAATGCACTCTTGTTGTGGCTCCGCGCTCAACGGAACTGCTCCAGGACTCGGACGTCGTTTAAGAAGAACTTGCGCAGGTCCGGGACGCCGTACTTGAGCATCGCGATGCGCTCGATCCCCATTCCGAACGCGAAGCCCTGCACGCGCTCCGGGTCGTAGCCGTTGTGCTCGACGAAGCCGAACACGTTCGGATCGACCATCCCGGCACCGAGGATCTCTATCCAGCCCACGCCCTTGCAGAGCGGATCGCGCGAGCCGTCCGGCAGCGACCCGGTGCCGCCGCAGTGAAAGCATGAGACGTCCACCTGGACGCTGGGCTCGGTGAACGGGAAGAAGTCCGGGCGAAAGCGTGTGCCGCGATCGCCGCCGAACATCGCCCGCGCGAACTCGTCAAGCGTGCCTTTGAGGTCGGCAAGCGTGATGTCGTCGCCGACCGCGAGCCCTTCGACCTGGTGGAACACGGGGCTGTGGGTGGCGTCGAAGGGATCGGAGCGGTAGCAACGCCCCGGCACGACGATGAAGATCGGCGGGCCCTGCTCCTCCATCGCGCGCACCTGCATCGGGGAGGTGTGAGTCCGCAGCACGACGTCCTCGGGCCCGGGCGGGAACACCTTTCCCGCGGCCCCCTCTGCTCCGCGTCCGGGGGCCGCGGGGATCCGGAGATCTGGCGACAGGGTGTCTGGGTCGACGTAGAACGTGTCCTGCGACATCCGCGCGGGATGTCCCGGCGGGTGATTCAGCGCGGTGAAGTTGTAGTAGTCCAGCTCGATCTCGGGGCCCTCCATGACCCGGTATCCGAGGCCGACGAAGATGTCCTCGATCTCGCGCTGGGTGCGGACCAACACGTTCTGCGAGCCCGCCCTGCGCTCTGGGGACGCGGGCAGCGTGACGTCGATGCGATCCTCGGCCAGGCGGCCCTCGAGCTCTGCGGCCTCGAGCACGTCCTTCCGGCTCGCGAGCGCCGCCTCGAGTGCCTGGCGTGCCTCGTTGGCAGCCGAGCCGACAGGGCCCCTCTGCTCCGCCGGAAGCTGGGCGATTCCGCGCAGGATCTCGGTCAGCTCGGACCTGCGCCCCAGGTACTTGACCCGCAACGCTTCGACGGCCTCGCTGTCCGGGGCCGAGGCGATCGCCGCCTCCGCCTCAGCTCGCAACCGCTCCACTCGCTCCTGCATCAGTGCGCTCCTTCGGGACGCGCCGACGATATCCGCCCCAAGACGATCGCCGCCGCCGCCGCGACGTTCAGCGACTCCGCACCGCCTGTAAGCAACGGGATCGTCCACGTGTGCTCGGTGGCCGCCAGCACGTCGTTGGGCAGACCCTCGCGCTCGGCGCCGACGCAGAGCGTGATCGGCGGCGCGACCGGTTCCGGGTCAGAGCCGCCGTGCGCGATCAGCGCGGCGCGTGGCGCGGGAGTCTCATCGACGCCGGCGCGAGCAACCGGCTGGGCGAAGATCGAGCCCATGCTCGCCCGGACCGCCTTCGGCGAGTAGGGATCGGCTGAGTTGCCGCCCAGTACAACCGACCCTTCGACGAGGGCGTGGGCGGTGCGGATCACCGCGCCGACGTTGCCTGGATCGCCGACGCCGTGGAGGTACACGCAGACGGGCCCGGCCGGTTCCGACCAGCGCTGGGGCCAGACCGAGATCACGCGCGTTCCCGAGCCGAGCTCGGACACCGACGCGAGTGCGTCGCGCTCCACCTCGACCCCGCCCAGCCCGGAGCCGGCGGTGCTCAGCACCAGCTCCGGCTCAAGTCCCGCCGCAAGCCCGGCCGCCAGGAGGTCCTCACCCTCCGCGACGAACACGCCCTCGCGCTCGCGGTGCTTTCGGTCGCGCAACCGGCGGACCAGCTTGAGCTTGGAGTTGTGGGGTGAGGTGACTGTCATCCAACAAACAAAAGGCGCCTCGCTGGGCGCCCGGGGAGTGGTGTTCAAGGTGGTCTGGCCGTCAGGCGGTCGCACCCTCCCGGGCAAGCTCGGCAAATCGGCGAAACGCCTCGGGATCGCGGACCGCGATGTCCGCGAGCTGCTTGCGGTTGACCTCGACGCCGGCGCCCTTGAGGCCATGGATGAGCTCGGAATAGGTGAGCCCTTCGCGGCGGGCGGCCGCGTTGATCCGCACGATCCACAGCCGTCGCAGGTCGCGCTTGCGCCGCCGCCGGTCGCGGTAGGCGTACTGACCCGAGCGCAGCACTTGCTCGTGTGCCAGGCGGTAACTGGAGTGCTTGCGGCCCCAGTAGCCGCGAGCCTGCTTGAGGACCTTCTTCTTGCGCCGCCGCCGCGCGACGGCGTTCGTCGTCCGGCTCATCCGCCGTCACTCTTTCCAAGCAGCGTCCGAACCCGCTTCTGATCGGGCTTGGCGATCTCAACCGGCTTGGACATACGGCGCTTCCGCTTAGGCGACTTCTTCTCCAGGATGTGACTGGAGAAGGCGCGCCGGCCCCGCAGCTTGCCCGTGGCGGTCTTGCGGAAGCGCTTCTTGGCGCCGGAGTGGGTCTTCATCTTCGGCATCGGAACCGGCTATTGAAGCAGAGCCTCGCCCAGGGGGGTCGAGGCCCCAGCTACGCTGTCGTGTTGCGGATGAGCGGTCGGGGACTGGACTTTCTCGTCATCGGCGCGGCAAAGGCCGGGACGACGTCTCTACATGAGTACGCTCGCACGCATCCGGAGCTCTACCTGCCGGAGGCGAAGGAGCAACTCTTCTTCACCCGAGATGAGGCTTACGAGGCCGGCTGGGACGAATTCGCCGCGGTCGCCTTCTATGGAGCCCCCGAGGATCGACGCTGGGGAATGGTCACGCCCCATTACCTCGCGGGTCCAGTGCTCTGGCGAGAGTCCACCGCAGCCGCTGCCGGGGCCCCTGCGCACATCGTCACCGCCCGTCGGATCGCCTCGACGTTCCCGGACGTGAAGCTGATCGCCTTGTTGCGAGATCCGGTCGAGCGCGCCCTGTCGAGCTACTGGCAAGCCGTGGTCTTGGGTGACGAGCAGCGCGGCATCGACCAGGCGCTCGAGGAGGAGCTTTCCGAGGAGGCCCTCGACTCGGCGCGCGCGCACCCCACCGACGGCCACATGTACGTCGTGGGCGGCGAGTACGGACGCCTGCTCGCGGGATACCTGGAGCATTTCCCGCCGTCGCAGCTCTGGGTCGGGTCCACCCACGTCCTGGACGTGGATCCGACGGGGCTGCTGCGTGAGATCTGGGGCTACCTCGGCGTCGACGAGTCTCACGTGCCACCGAACCTCGGGACGCGCTATCAGACCCGTGGCACCGGCCGCCGGATCAAGGCGCTCACCGTCCTGCCCGGGATGGTGAGGCGGACGCCTGGCCTGCGCCACGCGTGGAATGCGTTGCCCCCCGGCGCCCGCAGGCGGGCGCGCGCTCGGTTTCGCCTGATCGCGCACCGGCTCGACCAGTTCGGCAAGGCGGACGACACCGGCCTCCAGGCGCCTCCGGACCCCCGGGTGCTGGAGCGGCTACGGGAGCACTACGAGGACGATGTGGAGCTGTTGAAGCGAACAGTGGGACCCGTGCCCGGGGTCACCGCCGGAGACGTCGTGCCGGAGCCCGCCTAGCCGACCCCCGCTGACTCAGCCACCGAGCGCGCGCCGGAGCTCGTCGACCACGAGGTCCAGCCGCCCGGCATCGAGGCTCGGCGACATCGGCAGCGCCACGTGCCGGTCGGCGAATTCCTCGGCGATCGGCATCGACCCATCACCGTCGGACGGTTCATACGCCGAGAGCTGCGTCAGCGCGGGATAGAACGTCGTCTGGATCCTGCTCGCGTGCAGGCCCTCGCGCACCGCGTCGCGCGTGGCGCGATCGCCCACCAGCACCGGAAACGCGAAGTGTCCGCTGAGCTCAACCCATTCGTCGGGGAAGGGGACGACGACGGCGTCGACGTCCGCGAGTCGCTCCCGGTAGCCGTCCGCCACCCGACGGAGCTCGCCGAGTGTCGTGCCGAGGCGCGAGAGACGCGCGCGAGCGAGCGACGCCCTCGGCTCGTCGATGCGGTAGTTGAAACCAAGGTCGGTGACGTCGTAGGTCTCGGCGTGGCCCCTGTGGCGATCCCAGGTGACCGAGGTCATCGCGTGCGAGCGCAGCATCCGCAGGCGCCCGGCGAAGTCCTCGTCGTCGGTGACCACGATGCCTCCCTCCCCAACTCCGAGCTGAGTCTTCGAAAAGAAGCTGAAGCAGCCACAGATTCCCGCGGTTCCGGCCATCGACCCGTCTCGCAGCCTGCCGCCATCGGCCTCCGCGCAGTCCTCGATCAGGGGCACCCCGCGCGCATCACAGAGCGAGCGCAGCGCCTCCGTGTCGGCCGGATAGCCGAACATGTGGACGGCGATTACGGCCTTCGTGCGGTGGGTCATGCGCCGCTCGACCTGGTCGGGGTCGAGCAACGGCTCCTCCAGCGACGTACAGTCCACCAGCACCGCGTCTCCCCCGGCGCAACGGCCGGCATGGGCGTCGGCGACGAAGCTGAGCGCCGGTGCGATCACCTCATCGCCGGCCCCTACACCGGCGGCCAGACACGCGAGGTGTAGCGCAGCGGTGCCGCTCGAGACAGCTACGGCATGCTCGGACCCGGTCGTGGCTCGGAACTCCTCTTCGAGCTCCTGCGTTCTCGGCCCCATGGTCAGCCAGCCGGAGCGCAGCGTCTCGAGCACAGCCTCGACGTCCGAATCGGGCAATGAGATCTCGGTGAGGGCGACGCGCCAGTCGCTCAAGCTGCGACCTCCACCACGTGGCCGACGGATTCGCGAACCGCGTGGGCGACCCGGTCCTGCGTCTCGTCGGTCATGTGCGGGTAGAGCGGGATTGAGAACAGGCGTCGCGCCGCGTCCTCGGTCTTGGGCAGCGACATCTCCCCGAACTCGCGTATATACCCGCCCAGCGAATGGGTGGCCGGATACACGGTCGTCTGCACCCCGTGCTCGTCGCGCAGCCGAGCCCGGACGGCGGAGCGCAGCTCGGGGTCGACCAGGAGCCCCATCAGGTAGCACGACGACTGCGAGACGTCGTTGCCGACGTACGCGACCTGGATTCCGTCGAGATCGGCGAGCAGCTGCCGGTACCGAGTGATGATCTCGCGGCGGCGTGCGATCTCGTTGCCGAGCCGGGCGAAGCGCGGACGGATGAGAGCGGCGCGCAGATCGTCGAAGCGATAGTTGAACCCGACCTCGACCACGTCGTAGCTCATTGCCGAGCCGCGGTGTCGGTCGATCGTGGTCGCGGTCATCCCCTGCGAACGGAGTCTCCGGACCCGCTCTGCCACCTCGTCGGAGTTAGTGCACAGCGCGCCGCCTTCGCCGACGCCGAGCACCTTGTTGGGAAAGAACGAAAAGCAGCCGGCGACCCCGAACGTCCCCAGCTGCCTGCCGTCGAACTCGGCCCAGGGGGCGTGGGCGCAATCCTCGATCAGGGTCAGCCCGCGGCGCTCGCAGATCTCGGTGAGCGCATCGAGACGGACGGGATAGCCGGCCCAGTGCACCGGGATCACGGCCTTGGTCCGCTCGGTGATCAGTGGCTCGACGAGGTCTGTGTCCATGTTGAGGTCGTTGCCCTCGCCGCCGACGAGGTCGCAGAAGACCGGGCGCCCGCCGCAGTAGCGGACAGCGTTGGCAGTGGCCACGAACGTCATCGAGGGAACGATGACCTCGTCGCCAGGCCCGACTCCGGCGGCGATGCACGCGAGATGAAGCGCGGCCGTGCAGCTCGAAAGCGCCAACACGTGCTTGGCGCCCAAGTGTTCAGCGAACTCGCTCTCGAACGCCTCGGTCTGGGGGCCTGAGCTCAGCCAACCGGAGCGCAGCGTGGCCGCGACAGCGTCCATCTCCTCGCGTTCGACGCGGACGTCAAAGACCGGGAGCTCGGGCTCGCGCATCGCAGAGTTAGCCGGAGGCGGCTTCGGACTCGGCCGGCTCTGGTTCGGCACCGCCCTTGCTCGGGGAGTCCGCCGATCCCTGCTGCGAGCGTTCCTGCTGCGCGGCGCGTGAAGGCGCGACCAGCATGTGCATGTTGCGGCCCTCCTGCTCCGGCTGCTGCTCGATGACGGCCAGGTCGGAGATGTCTTCGTAAAGTCGCTCGAGCAGCATCCGCCCCCGCTCGGGATGGGCCTGCTCGCGACCGCGGAACATGATCGTCACCTTGACCTTGTCGCCGTGGCGCAGGAAGCGCTCGACGTGGCCCTTCTTGGTCTCGTAGTCGTGGTCCGCGATTTTCGGCCGCAGCTTGATCTCGCGCACGTTGACCTGCTGCTGGTGCTTGCGTGCGGCCTTCGCCTTCTGCTCCTGCTCGTACTTGTACTTCGAGTAGTCGAGCAGCCGGGCAACCGGCGGCCGGGACTGCGGCGCCACCTCGACCAGATCGAGGTCGCGCTCGTTCGCCATCCGTAGCGCCTCGTCGGTGGGGATGACGCCGATCTGGCTTCCGTCCTCGTCGACGAGCCTGACCTCGGAGACGCGGATGCGCTCGTTGATCCGCGTCGGGTCGCGCTCAGGGGGCTGCCGGTCAAACCGCCGCGGGACCGGCATCAGTGCTCCTCGGGGCCCGGGAGCACTACGGCGTCACGTGGGCGGTCAGCGTCAAGCTGCCTGCGCGAGGGGGAGGGCGGCGTAAGGAAGGAAGGGCACGAAACGCTCAGCTAGGGGACGGATCTGCGGGCCCTTCATCGCCGGCCAGTATAGAGGCACCGCCGAAACGTGCAAGAAGGAGCTCGGAGACTTACCAAAAGCTGAAAAGCCCTGCAAATAACGCCTGAATACCACGGATTGGCTAGCCAATCTGTGGTAGTTGTTTCTCGAACTCGGTCGGGGAGCGGATGTCGGGCACTCGAGAAAGGCAAGGCGATGGGCGCGGAGCGGGGAAGCGCCTCCGCGCCCTGGCGCCGGGGCGCGCCGGACGGTTGCGCCCTCTTGCGGGCGCACTGGTCGCCGCGCTGCTGGTGCTCGCGGCGCTGCCGGCACCGGGATCTGCGGCGGAGGTCCGGCTGCTGCGCAACGCGACCTCCGAGTTCGACAGGTTCATCACCGACCCAAGCCCGGCGGCGCAAGCCTGGATGCGAAGTCATTACGCCGAGATGCGCGGGTACGCGCCGTACTTCGACAACAACGCCTTCGAGTGGTCTCCGCCCCCGACGTCGTTCTACCGGGACCTTTACGCGATCTACAACCAGCCGGCGGGCAACCAGCTGATCGCGTCTCATCCCGACTGGGTGTTGCGAGACGGTGCCGGACGTCCCCTGTACATCCCATATGCGTGCTCCGGCGGCACCTGCCCGCAATACGCCGGCGACGTCGGGAACCCGGCGTTCCGGGCGCATTGGATCGCCGGCGCGCGCCACACCTTCGACGAGTCCCGCACACGCAGCCCGGACGGCTCCGGCTACATGGGCATCTTCATCGACGACGTGAACCTCGAGATGAAGGTCGGAAACGGCGACGGCGAGCTCGTTGCTCCGATCGACCCCCGCACCGGATCGACGATGACGCGGCCGAACTGGCAGCGGTATGTGGCCGAGTTCACCGAGGAGATACGGGCGGCCTTCCCAGCCGCGCAGATCACGCACAACCCACTCTGGTGGCTTCCGCATTCCGATCCCGAGGTGCGCCGCCAGGTGGCCGCCGCCGACGTGATCGAGCTCGAGCGCGGATTCAACGACGCCGGCCTCACCGGCGGCGGAGGCAAGTACGGATACAACACGTTTCTCAAGCACATTTCGTGGCTGCACAGGCGCGGCCGGAAGATCGTCGTGGAGCCCTACCTGGAGACCAAGGCACAGGCCAGATACGAGCTCGCCGGATACCTACTGGCGCGCCGTCCCGGGGATTCGATCGCGTCGCGCTTTCGCACCGAACCGCCGGTCAGCGGAGGCAAATGGTGGCGGCACTGGCGCACGGACCCGGGACGGGCGCGCAGTCACCGCAAGCAGCGGGGCGGTGTCTGGATTCGTCGCTACGGACGTGGGACCGCGGTGGTCAACCCGCCCGGCGCCGGCACCAAGACGATCCGCTTCGAGCGAGCTCGCAGGAGCCTCTCCGGCAAGGTCTCACGGCGCTTTCGGCTCGGACCCCGGAAGGGCGACTTCTTCCGCAAGCGGCGGCGGGGCTAGCGGCCCGGGGTCCGCCAGGCGGCGGCGATCAACTCGGCGACCCGGGCCGGGGTCATCGAGCCCAGATCGCGGTGCTCGCGTCGAGCCGGGCCTGACGTTCAGGCCCGCCGCGGACGGTGCATGACGACGCAGCTCTGGCGCCAGCGCAGCGCGGGCACAAAGAACCGCAGCCTCTCGCTGAACCCGGGCAGGGGAAACCAAAAGCGTCCGGACACCGGCACCCACGAGGGGCGCGACCGCAGCCCGCGGTAGTAGCGCCCGTCATCGATCCGCACCGAGTCGGCGCGTGTCCGCTCGAGGCCGCGGCGCTCGATCATCTCCGCCAGCTCATCGGGGGTAAGGCGGAGCTTGTTGTCGACCGGGTCGTGCGTCCGTCTGGCGGTCTCCGGGTGGTGCACGACCAGATGGCCGTCGGGAGCCACCAAGCGCACGACCACATCGAGCACGTGGTCGGGGTCGCGTACGTAGTGAAGGACGGCGGCGAACAGGACGAGCTCGTACTCCCCCAGCTCCGAGACCAAGCCCTCGTCAGCGCGGTCGAGATCGCAGACGACGTCGACACCGGGATCCTGCTTGGCGTCGAGATGTGTGATCTCGATCCCGCGTTCGCGAAGCGGGCCAATCACCTCCGCATCGATGTGGGGCTGCTCCACGGTGCGGTAGTGCAGGGTCGAAGAGCCGACGTCGAGCGCTCGCGCCCCCGGCGGCAGCTCGATCGCCTGCAGCACCTCCCTGGTCCAGCGGGCGGTCTCGAGGTGCACGCTTCGAAGTCTACGTTTGAGACACGGGGCGGAACCCGCCTCCCAATCTTGCAGAGAACAGGGGAGCGCGCGGTTGAAACAGCACCAAGGTGCGTTTCAAGGTTTTCGTAAGGCCTTCGAGGGAAGTAGGACCAGGACGCATCCAGCAAGGAGGTGAACGATGCGCGAAGCTGCCCCGCGGGTGCTCGTACCAGACCGTGCCCCCCCGACCACGCCCCCGCGGCCGACTCGATTACGCGACCGTCGCCCTTGGCAGCGCATACGCCTCGCGGTCAGACTGCTGGGTGCGATGGCGGACTGGCCGAGCCGATTCCGGCTGGTCAGGCTGAAGCTGCGAGAAAAGGCCGGTGCCGCGTCCGTCGGGGACGCCGCGGTGCCGTTGCGGCTCCGCCCGCTCGGCGGGCGGGTGCTGCATGTGCGGCCGGGTACAGCTGACACCGGCACCATCGTCCATAACTACCTCACGGGCAAGCGCCCGTTCGCTGACCGTGACCTGCGACGGATCTGCGAGCTCGGCTCATACGTCGGAGTCGCACTCGCGGGCTTCGCCGTGCGTTATCCGGACGCGCGGTTGCTCGGCGTCGAGGCCGACCGCGCGAACGCAGCGCTCGCCCGCCGCAACCTGGCCCAGTTCGGCGATCGGTGCACCCTTGTCCACGCCGCCCTCTGGGACCGCGAAACAGACCTCGTGATCGACGGTGATCGGAGCGACTTGCTCTTCGTTCGGGAGGCTCACGACGACGACCCGCCAGACGCCACTCGTATCCCGGCGCGCACGGTGGGCGCCCTGCTCGCCGAGCACATGCCTGAGCCTGACGGCCCGATCGACTTCATGCAGCTGAGCCTCGAAGGCGCCGAGGCGAAAGTGCTCGCGGGCGATACCGGCTGGATCGACCGGGTGCGGGCGATCAGGGTGGAAATCCACCCACAGGCGGGGTTCACCGCCGACGCTTGCTTTGCCGCTCTGGAGAGGCTCGGATTCGACGCCTGGATCGAACCCGGGTCGGACGGCCGGCACGCCCTCGGCGTCCGCGACTAGCGTCCCATGCCCGACCGGCTTGCTCGACGCGGGACGCCGGCCTAGTCATCGGCGATCCGCTCGGCGAGCGTGTCCGGCTTCATGGCGCCGAGGTCCCCGCCGTCGTGTGAGCGCGCGGCCACCGTGCCGTCCGCGTGCTCGCGATCGCCGACCACGAGCATGTAAGGAACCTTGGCGAGCTCGGCGTCGCGGATCTTCTTTCCCACCGACTCCGAGCGCCCGTCGACGGTTACCCGCACGCCTGCTTCCGCGAGCTCAGCCGCGACCTGCTGGGCGCGCTCGAGATGCCTGTCGGCGACCGGCAGCACCGTCGCCTGCACCGGCGCGAGCCAGACCGGAAACCGCCCCGCGTAATGCTCGATGAGGATGCCCACGAAGCGCTCCATCGAGCCCAGCAGGGCACGGTGGATCATCACCGGCCGGTGGTCGGCGTTGTCGGCGCCCTGGTAGGTGAGGTCGAAGCGCTCTGGCATCTGGAAGTCGACCTGGCAGGTCCCGCACTGCCAGGATCGCCCTAGGGCGTCGGTGATGTGGAAGTCGATCTTCGGCCCGTAGAAGGTCCCCTCCCCCGGGCTGACGTCGTACTCGCGTCCCTGCCGCTCGAGCGCCTCGCGCAGCGCCTCGGTCGCCTGCTCCCATTGCTCGTCGGTGCCGATCGACTTCTCTGGTCGCGTCGAGAGCTCGACGCGGTAGTCGCCGAAGCCGAAGCGCTCGTGCAACTCGTCCACGGCCTCGCAGATCGAATCCACCTCGTCTCCGACCTGCTCCATCGTGCAGAACACGTGGGCGTCGTCCTGCGTGAAGGCTCGAACCCGCAGCAGCCCGTGTAGCACGCCCTCGCGCTCGTAGCGGGAGACGTCTCCGAACTCCGCCAGGCGCAGCGGCAGGTCGCGATAGGAGTGGCGTTCCGATGCGTACACCAGGCAGGCGCCGGGGCAGTTCATCGGCTTGAGTGCGTAGCGGCGCTCGTCGCCCTCGCGCGCGGAAGCCTCGACGAAGAACATGTTCTCTCGGTAGTTGTCCCAGTGGCCAGAGCGGTGCCAGAGCTCTTCGTCGAGCACGCGCGGCGTCTTGATCTCGTCGTAGCCGCGCTTGTCGAGCTGCTTGCGCACCTCGGCTTCGACCAGCCGCCAGAGGACTGCGCCGTTCGGCAGCCAGAACGGCATCCCGGGCGACTCGGCGCGAAAGGTGAACAGGCCGAGCTCGGGACCGAGCCGGCGGTGGTCGCGAGCCTTCGCCTCCTCGATCAGCTGCTGGTGAGCCTCCAGGTCGGCCTGGGAGAAGAACGCGGTGCCGTAGATCCTCGTCAGCATCTGGCGGGTCTCGTCGCCGCGCCAGTAGGCCCCGGCGAGCGAGTTCAGCTTGAAGGCCCCGATGCGCCCGGTGGACGGGCCGTGCGGGCCGCGGCAGAGGTCGACGAACGGGCCGTTGCGATACAGCGACACCGTCTCGACGCCCTCGTCGCGGACGAGGTCATTGATCAGCTCCACCTTGTACGGCTGATCTTCAGCCTCGAAACGCTCGATCGCCTCGTCGGCGGGCAGCTCGGAGCGCTCGAACGGCTCGTCGGCGGCGATGTGCGCGCGCATCGCCTCCTCGATCCGCTCCAGGTCCGCCTCGGAAGGGCTCTCGCCGTCGGGAAACTCGAAGTCGTAGTAGAAGCCGTCGGCGATCGGGGGCCCGATCGAGACCTTCGTGCTCGGCCACAAGTCGAGCACCGCTGTGGCCATCACGTGGGCGGCGTCGTGGCGCAGCAGCCAGAGAGCGTCCTCGTCGTCGCCGGGCGTGACGATCTCGATCTCGGCGCCGTCGGGAAGCGGGGCGGCAAGGTCGAGCAGCTGGCCGTTCACCTTGACGCCGAGGGCGGCCTTGGCGAGGCGCGGGCCGATCGCCGCGGCGGCGTCGGCGCCGGTCGCTCCCTCGTCGAGCTGGAGCGATGAGCCGTCTGGAAGCTTGACCGTGATCGAGGCCATCGAGCGGCCATGCTATCCGCGGCCGCGCCGGCCTCCGGCGACCGCGCTAGCCGCGGTAGGCTGGCCGCGTACGCCACCGACGCGAGGAGGAGGGAATGCGCACACGCAAGGGCAGGATCGCGCTGCTCGGCGGAGTGGCCGCGCTAGCTGCGATCGTCGCGCTCCCGGCGCTGTCGCCTGGGGCGACGCTGCTGGACGCGAAGTTGAAAGGCTCGCACGAGGTTCCCGGCCCCGGGGATCCGGACGCCAAGGGCGGGATCCAGATCTCGCTCAAGACCAAGAAGAAGAAGGTCTGCTTCACGCTCGAGTATCGAAAGCTGGATGGTGGAGCGACTGCGGGGCACATCCACAAAGGCAAGAAGGGCGTCGCGGGGCCGATCAAGGTCGAACTCTTCGAAGTCGATCCGCCGCTTGGGGAGCAGGGCTCGTTCAACGGCTGCGAGAAGAACGTGAGGCGCAAGCTGATCCGCAAGATCAAGCGCCGGCCCGAGAATTTCTACGTCAACATCCACTCCCGGCCGTATCCCGAGGGAGCGATCCGCGGACAGCTGAAGCCCAGCCAGGGGGTCTGATCCTCCCCTAGCCGTCGCCGGCGGGGTCGGCTCGGGCGCCGTCGGGGATGAAGGGGCACGGGCCAGGGCTGGCGGCCTCCTCGAACCCACCGATCGCCTCGGGCTCGACGGCCTCTCCCTCGCCGATCCTGATCACTGTGGAAACGCCACGGGGGAACTCGGACGGGCGAAGGCCCTGCTCTTCGACGCACACCCGATTCCCGCGCAGCTCCCAGGTCAGGTAGTCCCGCCCGTGCTGCTCCTCGAGCAGCTCTTTGGGTGCGAGGACGAGCGTCGACGCCCCCTCCCCACCCAGCTTCGGTCGCAGCTCCGCCAGCGCCGGCGAGTAGTCGCTCGGGCCCACCGGTCCGTTGGCGAGCGCGAGCACGCTCGATCCACCCGCCGCCAGTAGGAAAAGCGCGGCGAGAGGCAACGGGCCAGCGGCCACCACCCCCCGCGCCGCGACCAGCGCCACCAGCGGCGACATCAGCACCAGCGCCTTGGCCTCCTGGTAAGGCGTGCCGTCGATCAGGGAGTAAAGCCACAGCACCGCGGCCGCACCGAGCGCCGCGGGAATAACCACCTCGCCGCGCTCAAGTGCCCAGCGCAGCCCGAGTCCCAGCGCCGCGAGGCCGAGCGCCGCGCCGAGGTAGAAGACGATCGCGGGAACCTCGCCGTCCCCAGGCTCGATTCGGAAGTCGCCCGACGGCCAGATTCCGAGCACCTCGAGCGACGACAGCCGGTTGAAGAGGTTGCCTAGCCCCGCGCCGTCAGGGTTGAAGGTCTCGAAGTCCGCGAAGCTCGCCAGGCGCCCGACCTCCGGTGCGATCGCCACCGCGAGCAATCCGACGGCGACGGCGACGGTCGGTGCCGCGCCGCCGATCGACGCTCTGGCCGTCGCCAGCGACTCTCGGCGTGCGACCAGGCCGAGCTCGATGGCTCCCCATAGCAGCACGGCTCCCGCGAGCCACGCGAGACCCGGGAAGCTGTACGCGTAGACGCTTCCGATCGCGATCACGGCAAGCGGCACCGCTCCTCGCAGCGTCGCCGTGTGGGCAGGCACCAGCGTGCCGCGCGCCAGCTCGTGCAAGCCGATCGCGAAGGCAAGCACGAACAACGCCTGCATCGTCTCCTTGAAGGAGCCTTGGACGAGGTAGGCGGCAACGAGGTACGTGAGCCCGACCACGAACGCCACGCACGTGCGCTGCCATGTTGCGAGCTCCCGCAACAGGCTGAGCGGGGCAAGGCACGCGGCGACCGCGATCGCGAGCGTGAGACCGCCGAAGGCGTGCACCGTGCTGGGCCCCAACTCGGAGAGCGCCACGACGAGCGCGTGAGGCCCGAGCGGATAGCCGTCCGAGATCAGCCGCTCCGTCCCGCCACTCGCAAGCCGGTCGACGGCGAAGAGATGCTGGGACATGTCGGGATTGAGCCCCGTTCCGAGGATCCCGAACCTCGTCTCGACGATGAACGGCAGCGAGGCGGCAACCAGTGTCACCGCCGCCACCGAGGCACCGCCCCGGAGCTCCGAGGCGAGGTCCCAAACACCGGGACGCAGAGCGACGAGCGCGACCGCACCCAGCACGGCCATCGCGATCAGCGCCGCCAGTCCCTCGCCCGGCAGGCGCACCGTGCCCCAGGCGATCGCGATCAGCGCCGCGAGCCCGGCGGCCGGCGCCAGCCACGACCAAGTTCGGCGCCCGCAGGCAGCAAAAAGGGCTTGACCGACGAGCGCCGAGAGGCCGAGGACGAGCAGAAAGGACGCGTACGTCCCGAGCATCGCGGGCGAGCATAATCGCGCTCGCCCGGGAGTCCGCGATCAAAGATCGCCGACTGAGGCTATGCCAGCAGGATGATCAGGATGATGATGATCAGCAGTGTTCCGAGTCCGATGTACATATCCCGTCCTCCTTTCAGGGGGGCAGTAGCCCAGCGTTACCCTGCCTCGACCGTGGGAAACGGGATGAGCGTGCACAGGTCGCGTTCAGGCCCGCCGCCCAGCCTCACGGTGGGCGAGCCATTGCACGATCTCGCGGAACGGAGCCGGATCCGAGGCGCCGACTTTCCCGAGCTCGTTTGCGGCGTGACCGAGCCAGCAGGCGTGAAACGAGAGCTCGACGATCTCGGGCGCCACGTCGACCGAGCTCGCAAGCGACGCCTGCGCATCGCGCACGCGGTCCGCGTGCTCACCGCCCGGGCCGAAGCAGGCCCGCGCGGCGGCCGGGCGGTCGGCGTACCGGCGGGTCGCGGCAACCGCGTCCACGACCGCGTAGAAGAAGTCCTTGAGTGGCAAGGTCCCCTCCTCCGCAACCTCCCAGTCGACGATCCCCAGGCGCCCCCCGCCGTCGACGAGGACGTTCCACATCGTGAGGTCGTTGTGTGAGGCCACCAACTGGACCGGCCGGCCAGTGGCGGACGCGCAGCGGGCCTCCAGCGCCGCGACGTAGGCCGCTCCACCATCGAGGTGGGGTGCGAGCGCCCGCGCGGGAGCGAGCACCTCGCGTTCAACCTGGCGCTGCGTGATCGGGGTCCTGGTGGCGGTGAGTCGCCCCCAGGCGTCCAGCCAGTCGCACAGGCGGGTCAGCGTCCGCGACAGCCGCGCCGGGCGGCGCCCGAGCAGCGGCGCCAGAATCCGGCCCTCCACCCTGGTCTCGACCAGAACCGGCGCAGAATCGAGGCTGGCGCGGGCGAGCGGCAGCGGCACAACGGCCCCAGCCCGCGCCGCCGCAGGGCCGAGGCGGGCCAGCCGCGATTCCTCGGCGGCGGGCGCCGCCTTCGAGCCCAGGGCGAGCTTGGCGACAACCGGCGGGCGGGCGCCGGGGCCAAACGGGTGCAGCACGACGCTCGCACCATTTCCTCTCCAGGCCGCGCTGACGATGACGCTGCGCCTTGCGCCCGCTGGCACGCCGGGCACCGGCAGCCAGTCGACTAGCGGACGCGCCCCTTCGCGCCGCGCGATCAGCGCCACGCCCTTGAGTCTGGAGCTGAGCACCCTCCTCCCGCCGAACGACAGCAGAGCCCGGATCGCCGCCCGCTTCCACGGCACCACCGGGACGATGGAGGCGAACGCGTGACCAGCCGGCGCTGGTTCCAGCGGGATCAGGTGCTCGCTGGTTGCGGCGTCGGGGAGGTGGAGGATCGGGGACTCCAGGACGAGACCCGCGGCCGTCAGGCGCTCGCCGGCTCTGGCACGCAGGCGCCGTGGCAACAGCGCGTAGACGAGCCCGTCGGGCGCGAGGTGCTCCGCGCACGTCGAGACGGCCTCGCCAAGCCAGTCGTCCTGCTCGCATTCGGCCTGCGTCGGCGCGAGCAGGGCCAGGTCCACGGAGTTCGCGGCGTCCCGGGCGGCGGCGACCGGCCGCAGCCGCGGCGGGCAAGCCGAGCCGAACACCAGAGCGCTGTCCGCGCGACCGGCGGGAAGCAGCAGCTCGAGCAGCGTCAGGTCTCGGCCCTCGTCGTCAGCGAGTCATAGAGCGCCTCGTAGCGCGCGATCGATTCGCTCCAGGAAAGGTGCTCTACCGCCCAAGCCCGCGCCCGGGCTCCGAGCGCGCGCCTGGCCTCCTCGTCGCTGAGCAGGCGGGAGATGGCGCGCCGGAGCTCGTCCGCGGTCTGGGCAACCTCAAGCTGATCGCCCGTGGCGACGTTCAGCCCCTCGACAGCCAGCGGCGTGGCGACCACCGCCTTGCCCGCGGCGAGCGCTTCGAGCACCTTGACCCGCATCCCTCCGCCCGTGCGCACCGGCGCCGCGACGACGGCGGCATCCTCGAGATAGGGAGCCACGTCGGGGACCTCCCCGGTGACCACAACGCCCTCTCCGGCAAGGGCTCGAAGCTCCGGCCCGGGAGCCGCGCCGACGATGATCAGCCGAGCGTCCGGATGCGTCGCGCGTACGGGCGGAAACAGCTCGGCGGCGAGCCAGAGCGCCGCGTCCGCGTTCGGCGGGTGGGTGAAGTTGCCGACGAACAGCACGGCGGGTGGAGAGCCGCCCACCGGATCTGACGCCGAGGCTGGAGGCGACGTCCCGAGCGGGATCTGAACCACCGGGGTCTGCGGCGCCAGTCCTTCCAGGGCGCGCCGGCCCCGGTCCGTGAACACCACGACGGCCTGAACGCGTTCGATCACGCCGGCCTCGAATCGCCTCCACGCCCGCTCGTCAAGGGTCTCGGTCAGGCGCCCGAACGGACCCTCGAATTGACGCAGGTCGCGCACGCTCGCCTCGTGATCCACCAGCACGCGCGGGGCCGCGCAGTCGTCGAGTGCCTTCAGGTACTGGCCCATCACCGGGTACTCAAGCTGAATGACGTCGGGCCACCACGATGCTGCAAGCTCCGCCGCCCGAGCGCCGAATCGCGGTTCTGAGAGCTCACTCGCCCACGTGGGTCTTCCGCGGAGGAGCGCCAGCTTGGCCGTGAGGCGCGCGCTCAGCTTGGTCGGGTCCCAGGCGCTCTCGACTCCCTCGAGCACGCCGCACAGGCGTCGGAGCTCATCCTCGGCCGGGGGATCGCTGGGCCCCGTTAGATACAAGGCCGCGATGTCGTGGCGTCGGGCCAGGCCTGCGATCAGCTGACCGGTCACGGTCGCACCGCCGTGCCGTCCGTGCAACCTGGGAGGGAACGGCAGCAAGAAGAGCACCCGGAACCGGCGCCGGTTCAGATCCACAGGCCCGGAAACACCCTTCGGATCACGCCGCGCGCGCGCGACCACACCCGCCGCGTCGGCCGGGCGTAGTCGCCCCCTTGCCCCGAGTAGCCCTCGATCGTGGGCTCCACGCGCAGCCGCGGCACGATCGGCCAACGCGAGCGTTCGTCGAGCAGCTCGCTGAACAGGCGCTCCTCGGGGGCGCTGTATCCGGTGCGATCGAGCTCGTCCTGGCGCATCAGGTCGAGCCGGGGCAGGAAGAGGCCGCGAAACGCCCTTGGCGTGGAGGCGAACACTCGCGTGTCCACCCACGGATGCGGGTAGCGCCTGAAGTCTGCGTATAGCGCGCAGGAGCTCGGCGCGGTGGCGATCAGGCGCTCGAGGTTGGTGAAGCGCAGCCTCCCGGTGAGCTTCCAGAACACGCCGTCATCGCCGAGCGCCTTCAGGAGTCGCGAGCGCTCGAGCGCGGTCTCGATCAATCGGGTCTCGCCCACCCCACGGCCGTGCTCCACCGGATAGTCGACCCCTTCGAACGACAGGAGCTCCACCTCCTTGCCCGCGGCGCGCCCCGAAACCGCCGCCTCGAGCTGCCCCAGGTCGCCCGCTGAGTTCTCCGCGAACACAACGCGATCCACAACCGAGTCCGGCAGGCTCAGGTAAAAGGACAGCGCTAGGCGGTAGTCGTCGAGCCGATCGGCCGGCTCGGTGCGCACAAGTGCGGGGACGCGTGCCCGGGGAGTTATGGTCGCCGTGAGCAGAATCAGCGCCGGCGCGCCGGGGTCGTTCAATCGACCGATCACGGGGACGCCGGACACTATCGTTGACCGATCGGGATCGGGTACATCATTCTTGCCCACACCCTGCCAGACCATCTGGTACGGCTGGTGCGACGGCTGGAGACCGAAACCGCCCGTTTCTTCATCCACGTGGACGCCCGAGCGCCAAGCCACGTCATGGAGACCATCGACGGGGAGCTGGGCGCGGCACCGAACGTGCGGCTGCTCCCTCGCCGCCGGGTCCAGTGGGCCGCCTTCAGCCAGGTCGAGGCGGTCTTGGACGGAGTGAGGGCGCTGCTCGACTGGCCCGAGGAGCTGCGCTACGGCGTCCTCCTCACGGGACAGGACTATCCCCTGCATCCGCCGGAGTCGATCGAGAGCACGCTGGAACAGGCCGACGGACGCTCCTTCCTGACCTACCGGCCATCCACCGGCCGCTTCCTCAAGCGCCTCACCCGTCGGCACTGGCATCGCACCGTGCTGGGCAGAAAGTTGCGACTGCCCAACCGTTTCGTGCCGATCACCGTCAAGCGATCGCTTCCTGCGGGGCTGCGGCCGTACCACGGGTCCGGGCACTGGTGCCTGCACCGCGCGTGCCTGGAGTACGTGGCGAGTCGCACGCCGGAGGACATCGAGTTGTTCCGCTGGGCATCCTCACCCGACGAGGCGTTGTTCCAGACGATTCTGATCAACTCACCGCTCGCACCGACGATCGTCAACGACGACCTGCGGTACGTCGATTGGTCGGAGGGCGGTGCATCTCCGCGGGTAGTAACCACCTATGACCTCGACCGAATGCTTGCGTCGCATTGCCTCTTCGCTCGAAAGTTCGACCCCCGCGTGGATGCTGAGGTCATCGATGCACTCGATGCGAGCATCGACGCGCGCACCCGCCTCGTCGAAAGCGGCGCCTAGCCCGTGACGGCCGGCGAGGCGACAACCTCGGGCGGGGCACGGGTGGCCGTGATCATCCCCTGCTACAACGACGGCGAGCTGGCCGCCGAAGCGGTCGCCTCGGTGCGCGAGCACGAGCCCTTCGAGCTCGTCGTGGTCGATGACGGCTCCGACGATGCGCCCACACGGGCGGCGCTCGAGCGGCTGGAGTCCGACGGTATCCGCGTACTTCGCCACGAGCAGAACCGCGGACTGCCTGCCGCGCGCGACACCGGGTTGGCTGCGACCAGCGCGCGCTACGTCTTTCCGCTCGACTCGGACGACTTGGCGATTGGGTACCTACTTGGAGCAATGGCCGACCGCCTGGACGACCAGCCGGAAGCCGGCGTCTGCTTCGGGGACTACGAGGAGTTCGGGAGCGTCCACCACACTCGTGCGGTTCCCGCGCGTCTCGACCCCTTCCGCCTCGCCTACACCAACGAGTATCCGGTCTCGGCGCTCTTCCGGCGTGAGCTGCTCGAATCCGTCGGAGGCTGGGCCCCCATTGAGGCATACGAGGACTGGCATATGTGGATGACGCTCGCCGAGCGGGGCGTGACGGGCGTGCACTTCGGCTTCGGCGTGATCACCTTCCGCAAGCGGGTGCACGGCCAGCGCATGCTCACGAAAGCCCGAGCTGTTCACCGTCGCCTGTACGCTCGCCTGCGCGCCGACCATCCGCGCCTGTTCGAAGACCTGCCGACGCACCGCCGGCAATCGCCCCTGCACCCGGCTCGCAAGCGGCTCTATCCGGTCATTTACGGGAAGCGCCCGCGGTTTCCCTGGGACTATCGGGTGAAGAACGTCCTCGAGCGGCTGGGGATCTGGACGGTGCAGCGGTAGCGCACGCCTGGCCGGGCCACGGCCAACCGTCTATTATCTGACCGGTGGGCGGGGGTTCAGTGGGGAAGCTGACGACGTCCCCCTCGACGGGAGCGCGTCTACCGGGGATCGAGGGGCTGCGGGCCATAGCGGCCAGCTCGATCGTGCTCGTGCACGTCTGGAGCGCCTCGATGCCCGGCGGCGAGGTGCTCGGCTCGGTGCAATTCGCGAACGGCTTCTCGACCCTGTCCGCAGGCCTCACCCTGTTCTTCACCCTGTCGGGCTTCCTGCTCTATCGCCCATTCGCAGCAGCCATCGCGCGCGGGACGCCCCGGCAGTCGCTGGCCGCCTATTTGCAAAATCGCGCGCTGCGGATCCTGCCTGCCTACTGGGTGATCCTGCTGGCCGTGGTGCTCATCGGCGCAGCGAGTGTGCGGCTAACACCCGAAGAGCTGGGCGTTGGCCGGCTAAGCGATCCGCTGGAGCTCGGTCAGACTGCTCTGCTCTTGCAGGACTATCGACCCGGAACGATGGTGATCGGGATCGGCCCGGCGTGGTCGCTCGCCGTGGAGGTGGTCTTCTATCTCACGCTGCCGATACTGGTGTTGGCCGTTGGGGCCCTCGCGCGACGAGCGGCGACCCGACGCGGCCGGATCCTGATCCTCCTCGCTCCGCCCCTGCTGTTGCTGCTGATCGGTCTCAGTGGCAAGCTCGCGGCCGGGCACCTCGTTCCGGCGGACCCGTTGGCCGGCTACAACGCGGACTGGCATTCGATGATCGAGCGAAGCTTCTGGGCCCAAGCCGACCTTTTTGCGTTCGGAATGCTCGTCGCCGTCCTGCACACCGAGGTGACCGACGGCCGCCTGGCTCTGCGCCCTGGCTGGCGCTGGATGACGGCGGTCGCGGCGCTGCTCGTGTTCCTGCCCTGCGCGTGGACGATGAGGCGTGGCGAGCACAGCTACCTGCTCCAGAACACGGGCCAGGCCCTCGCGATCGCCATTGCCCTCGCGGCGATCGTGATTCCCGATCGCTCCGCGAGTCGCTCACCGCGTGCCCTGCGCGTGCTCGAGTCGACACCCTTCGTCGCCGTGGGTGCGGCTTCCTACAGCCTCTTTCTGTGGCACTACCCGGTGATCGATTGGCTGCGCGAACAAGGCCTCACCGCCGGTGGTGGCTGGGGCGCCCTTGCTCTGAACTTCGTACTCGTGGCGATCGTCGCGGGGGGACTGTCGGCACTGACTTACCGCTACGTCGAAGGTCCCGCGCTCCGGCACAAGCGACGAGGGCGCCGGGCGACGAGCTCGGTCCCGGGACCCTTCACGACCGCGCCCGCAGGAGCCCCAGTCCTCGAGCCCGCCAGCGACTAGGCGGCCAGCCGGCGACCGCGAGCCTGAGCCTGAGCCTGCGAGCGCTGTCGTTCGCGAACACCTCGATGCGCGGGACCGCAAACGGGTCCACTCCACGCCTCCCGATGCCCGCGCGGACGGTGAAGGCGACCGCGTACCCCGCATGTCGTGCAGCGGCCGCGACCTCCGCGTTCGTGTCGCCGTGCGGATAGGACAGCGCTCGCGGCCGCGGGAGGCCCATCGCCGCGAGGCGCGCAGCCGAACCCTCCAACTCGCCCGTGAGCTCGTCGGCCGGCACCCGAGTCAACGGGCGGTGCGATGAGGCGTGCGACCCGATCTCTGCACCACTCGCGACGAGCGCCCGGAGACCGTCGGCGTCCAGCAGCTTGAGCTCCGTGCCCCCCTTCCGGAGATCCCACTCGTTCACTCCGCCCACGTTGTCGGCCACTGCAAAGACGACGGCCGGGATCCCTCGCTGGGCCAGCAGGGGCATCCCCTCGGTCAGGAGGTTCTCGTAGGCGTCGTCGAACGTCAGCAAAACAGAGCGTGCGGGCAGCTGCTGGGAGCCCTCGAACGCGCGTAGCACCGCGTCCAGGTCGACGAACCTCCATCCCCAGCGAATGAGGGCATCGAGGTGCGCAGCGAAACGCGTCGGTGAAACGCCGTATTCGCGCAGCAACGGGTCGTGGCCCAGGTCTGCGATCGCGTGGTAGACGAGCACCGCGACCTGCCCGGTCGACAGCGCTCGCCGGGCCGCCCGCGCTCCCCTGACGTGCTCCATCGCCCTCACGGCCTGGAAGACCCGCTGCAGGCGCTCGCCACCTCGGCCACGTCGAACCAGCGAAGCTACTCCCGCTCGCAACGGCCAGCTGAAGGGCCGAGGCGCGACCGCCAAGGGGCCGAGCAGCCAGCGGCGGCGCCCCGTCTCGAGCCCCCGAACGCTGGTTAGCTGATCGGCGCGTTCGGGATGCTTCAGGGCCAGCTCCAGCGTCCCACGCCCGGCCTCATACTCCCGGCGCAGGTACTCGGCGGGGTCGACGTCGAAGTACTGGTAGCTGATCGCCGCCGGATTGAAAGCGGCCCGGTACCCGGCCCTGAGCACTCGGTAGCCGAAGTCGACGTCCTCGCCCCCGAACAACCCGTCGCGGGTGAAGCCGACGTCGAACCCGCCGAGGCGCTCGAACGCTTCGTGAGCGATCGACAGCTGTCCAGTCAGCAGATCAGCGAGCGGGATCTCACCGGGGTTAGCGGCCAGCCGCTCGCGCCGCGAGCGCGCCCACGACCCGACGCCGGCGCTGAGCACGTTGTACGGCGAATCGGGGTGCAGCGGAAGGTCGCCCAGGACGAGGTCGGCTCCCTCACGGAGCGAGCGATCATGTTCGGCCAGAAGCGACGGGTGCGCCTCCATGTCGTCGTCGAGGAACAGCAGGATCTCGCCCCGGGCCACCGCCGCGCCGGCGTTGCGCGCCGCCGCCGCGCCGCGATTGCCCTGCTCAAGCACGGTCAGCGCAAACGGGACGTCAAGCGCTCGCAGCGCGTCCGCAGTGCCATCCGTGGAACCGTCGACGACGGCGATGACCTCGAAATCTTCGCGATCCTGGTGCGCCAGCGCGGCAACCGTGCGCAGGACCGTCTCGCGTCGCTGGTGTGTCGGGATGACGATGCTGAACCGCATGGGCGCTCACATCGAGGGCGCTCTTCGCTGTCGGCCGAGGCGAAAGCGCAGCGTCCACTCGATGGCCCCGACGAGCAGCCCAGCGAGAGTGACCAGCTCGCGAGCGGTCACCCCGGGCGACGAGATCACAGAGGTCAGGGCGCGGCCAAAACGGGTGCGTACCTCTCGGGCGGCACGGCCCAGCGCGTGGCGGTCTCGGAGGCTCGCGTGTTTGGCGTAAAAGCCTCCGACGCCACGCGCGTACCCCCACCGAAGTCGGACAACGTCGCGGCGGTCGCGCCACGAACGGTGCAGGACGACCGCCTCCGGCACATGGCGGACCTCGCAGCCGGCATCCAGAAGGCGCAGCGAGAGATCGTGATCCTCTCCCGCGGGGAAGCGGGTCCCGGCGCCGAGGCGCTCGTCGTAGGCGCCGATCTCCAAGAGGACGCGGCGCGGGAGCGCAACGTTCGGGCCGGGCACGACCTGGCGCGGTTGGGGGCCGCGGAAAACCTCCGGCTCCGTGCGGGTGGTGAGCGCGCCCGGCGGCTGAGTGAGGCCGGGGCGCTCGGGCGGCGCCGCGAGTAGTCGCCCGGTTGTGATGGTCATTGGGCCGTGTTCGCCGCGCCCCGCGAGCAGCAGCTCCAAGGAGTCGTCCTGCACCAGCATGTCGTCGTCGAGGATCACAACGACGTCCTCGGAAGCCTCGAGAAGCCCGACGTTGCGGGCCCGGGCGAGCCCGGACGTCGTTGAGTGCACGTAGCGGACCTCGCACCCCCGTGCATCGCCGAGGGAGGCGACCTCCGGGTGGGGCTCGGCGCTCTGATCGACCACCACGATCTGACGGGGGACGCGCCGCGCCGAGAGCACGGAGTTGATGGTGTCGATAAGCATCTGGGGACGCTCTCGAGATGCGATCAGCACTGTTGCCGCAAGGGGCGCGTCGCCGCCTGGGGTTGACGATCGAGTCATGTCGAGCCCCGAGACTGCCACGGCGTGGCGACGCGCATCGCCGCCGCCGCCGCCGCGCGATAGGCGGCCCGCTCGCGTGGTTCAGCTCCCAGAACCGCGTACGTGAGCCCGTAGACGGCGAGCGCCACGCCCACCACAACCGCCAGCCGCGGGAGCGACGTGACAGGAAGGATCGCGTCGCCACCGATGATCACGGCGGCCAGTGCCGCGCTCGGGATGACCAGCGGGAGCAGGATCTGCGACGCGAACTGGCGGAGCGAGACGTCGAGGACGCGCGCGGCGTACGGGAGCACGAACACGATGATCTCCACCCCGCTCGCGATCAGAGTCCCCAGCGCGACGCCCTCGACGCCGAGGGGACCGACCAACGCGATCGACAGGCCAACGTTGGCGATGGCGCTTCCCATCGCCATCCACGCGATCGGCGCGTGGCGCTCGAGGCTCTGGAGGACTGCCGCCGCAGGATACGAGGGCAGGTCCACGATCGCCGCACAGGCGAGGATGGCGACGAGGGCTCCGTAGCCGGCGAACTCGTCACCGACCCAGATCTCGAGGATAGGGTCGCCGAGGAGTGCGATGGGCAGGCCGACGGCGAGCGCGATCGCGACCGTCAGGCGGGTCGACGTGAGGAACAGAGCCCGCACGGCATCACGCTCGCGCGTGGCGCTGATTTCGGAGGCCAGTGGAAGGAGCACCTTGCCGAATTGGTCAGTCGCGATGCGCGTTCCATCGGCGAGTCGCTGGGCGAAGCTGTACGGCGTCACGTTGCGAACCGGCAGCGCCGCGGCAATCACGACGGTGTCCAGCCGTCCCTGTAGGTGTACTGCAACCTGCACCACCGCGATTGAGCGGCTGTGTCTCACGAGACGCTGGACCGCCGCTGGGTCCCGTCGGACCCGACCGGCCATGTGCCCCGGCACGATCCGACGCGCGGCGACGGCATAGCCGGCAGTCGAGAGCGCGGTGCTCAGTGCCCATGCGGCGCTGACACCGACGATGCCCGTACCGGTCTCGACGGCGACGACCGTGAGTCCGACCGCGAGCACGGCGGCTCCGGCCTGAATCGCGTTCACGACGGGGAAGCGATGGAGCCCCTTGAGCACCGATAGCGGCGCCAGCGAGAGCATCGAGATGCAGAGGTCAAGTGCCGCGATCGCGCCGAGCGCACGCACTACGTCGGCGGACTCTCCCTCGAGGCTCAGCACCTCGGGCACCGCCATCGCAAGCGCAACCCCGACGAGAATGAAGAACGCCCCGATCAGTCTGTAGAGCCAGGCTGCCGCGGCAACCACGCGCGCCGCCTCGTCGACTTCGTCTCTCGCGGTGTGCTCGGCGACAAACTTGACGAGCCCGGCCGACATTCCGAACTCAAACAGCGTCCCGAAGGCGGCGATCGAAGCAATCAGCACCCAGACGCCGTAATCGGTGGCGCCGACGGCGTGGACGATGATCGGCGTGGCGACGATTCCCGCGAGCAGCGAGACGATCCGGCCGACAGCATTGCTGGCCGTCCCCACCGCCACACGTCGGGCGACCGTGTGCTCGCCGCTCATCGCGGCGGCGAGGAGGACGGCGCCGTTCGGGCCGCGCGGAGTCCATAGACGAGGCCGGGTGCCAGGCTCGCGAGCGCTCGCCCGTGCTCGGCGACGCGCGCACGGTCCCGACGACGCAGCCCACCGAGCAGCGGTCTCACGTGGAGCCGCGCGTAGGCGGCAAGCATCCGCAGGGGATAGGCATCCCGCCGGGCGAGCCAGAGGCCGCACATGGCGCCGACACCGTATCCGTAGGACCAGCGGGTCGCCCAGCGTCGCTCGCGCGTCTGCCACTCGTGCCGCATCACCGCGGCTGGCTCGTAGCGGATCAAGGCGCCCCTTAGCAACAGCCTGTAGAAGAGCTCCGCGTCCTCTCCGGCCTGGCCGTCCGATCCGGCGCCGAGCCGCTCGTCCCAGCCCCCGCGGCTACGCAGCACCGAGACGCGGGCCGCAAAGTTTCCCCCACTGCCCACGTCCCAGGGAATCATGCGACCCGAATGGTCCGTGGAGACCATTGACTCCCGCAGCGAGATCGCGAAGGCGTCGGGGGAGCCGTCGCCCAGCGGCAGCACCGGCCCGGTCACGGCGGTCGGGGCCGGCGTTCGCTCTAGCGCGTTAGCGACCGCCGCAAGCCAGGCCGGATCCGGGACGCAGTCGTCGTCGGTCACGGCCAGCACCGGCTCGGTGGCGGACGCGAGAGCCAGGTTCCGGGACGCCGACAGGCCCAGCCGCGGTTGCTCCAGATACCGCGCTGTTGCAAGCTCGCTCGCTTCGACGGCGGCACGCGCTTCCTCCGAAGGCGCTTGGTCGACGACGATCACCTCGGAGGGCGGGTCGCTCTGGGCGGCCAGCCCTCGCAGACAACGCCCCAGTGCGTCAGGCCGGCCGCACGTGGCGACCCCCACCGTGATGCCAATGCCGCCCACGTGAGCCCCTACAGTACCCCCGGCCGAGGAGCTTGCGACCGCGTCCAACGTGATGGTGTTAAGCCGGCGATTTGCCCTCCTTGCGATGGCCGCGGCGCTGGCGGCGTATATCGCCCTGCACTCACCAGCGCGCGATCCGATCGGCGAGCTCGCCGGCTTCGAGCGCCCGACCTGTTACTTCTGCCTGTCTTCCCTGGATGGGCTAGAGCTTCCGGCATCTCTCCCAGGGAGCGAGCTTTCGGACTCGCTCGCGGCTGCGGCGTTGATCCTGCTCGCCGGGTTCGCAGGCTGGGCCATCTCCGCGTGGTTCGCTTGGCCTGCATACGAAAGGCTGCTCGTCTTCGGGTTGGCGACCGTCGCGCTCGTGACCGTGCCGGCGGCGGCCTTGGGCGGTCTGGCATCGCTCCTGGACGAGACGTTTCTCCGCCCGCCGGGCGGGCTCCTGCTCGCCTCGATCCCGTCCCTGATCGTGATCGCGGCGGCGCTGGCGCGGGGCTGGAAGCCGTCGGTCCGGCTGGGGTCGAATCCTGTATACACGCCACTGCTGCGACTGATCGCGACGGGCGCCGGCCTGTTGCTGGTCGCCGAGATCGCAGCGACGTTCTTCCATCCGCCCTCGCAGGGGGATGCGCTCAGCTACCACGCGCCCCTCGGCGTGCTGTTCTGGAGCGAAGGCGACCTCACCTCGCCGCTGGATCGCTCGCCCGAGACATGGGGACTTGCGCACCCCGGCACGGCCGAGCTGTGGTTCGGCGCCTTTCGGCTGCTGGGAGGGGAGCCGCTCGCCAACCTGGGGCAGCTTCCCTTCGCGTTCCTGGGAGCGGGCGCCGTCTACGCGTTCACCCGGCGGACGGGCCTTCTCGGAGGAGCGGCCATGCTCGCCGCTTGTGCCTTCCTCCTGATGCCAATGGTTGCCCTCCAAGTCGGCACCCAGGCGAACGACCTGATGGGCGCCGCGCTGCTCATGGCCGCGCTCGCGCTCGCCTGCGCGCCGATCTCCGAATGGAGGGCGGACCGCGTCGCCGTGATTGGGCTGGCGCTTGGGCTGACTAGCGCCACCAAGCTCGCCTTGCTGCCCAGCGTCGCGGCGATCGGCCTGTTCGTCCTGGTCGTGATCGCCGGGAGCGACGGGCGGACGCGCAGGCGCCTCGGCATCGCGACCGCCGCCATCTTCGGGCTCGCCTTCCTCGCCGTCGTGATCCCGTGGTGGGCGCGCAACATCGCCCGCGAGGGCAACCCGATCTTCCCGCAGTCGCTGCCGTTGTACGGACACGGGTTCGAGGTCGGCGGAGGACCGACCGTCGACTTCGACTATGTGGAGCGAAAGGCGGCGTGGCCGCTCTACCCTGTGCTGGAACCGATCGACGACAGGTCCGGGTTCGGCGCGCTGCTGGCGATCGCGCTCGTCCCCGGCTTTCTGGTCGCGCTCAAGAGGGCGCGCCGCCAGCCGCTCGTCCTCTTCGGCGTGAGCCTCGCGGTGACCCTGGTCCTCTGGTGGACGCACAGCCTCCACGAGCCCCGCTTCCTGCTGCCGTACGCGGGTTTGGCGCTGGCGCTGCTGCCCTGGACGCTGTCGGCCGTGCCCAAGCGCCTGCGGGGGTTCGCGACGGGGCTTGTAATCGCCGCGGCCGCGTTCTCGATCGCGGTCACCGCGGAGCAGCAGATCGTCCCGCTCGCTCGCCAGCCGGTCGAACGGGCGGCGTTCTATGACCGGGTCTATGGCGTCGATCCCGTGGCCCAATCTCTGCCGGAGGAAGAGGGGGTGCTGGTAGTGACTGGCTACGGGCACCCACCGATCGACTACACCAGCTATTACCCCATGCTCGGGCCGTCGCAGGAGCGGCTGGTGCCGCTGCTCGACTTCGATCCCGCGCAGGGATCGACGGACGCGGTGATCTCCAGGATGAATGCCCACGGAGTGCGCTACGCGTACGTCCAGGCCCGGCCGGCTTTCCGCGATGAGGTCGAGCGGCTCTTCCCTCGGACCAAATTCCGCCTCGTCCACGAGTCAACGATCGTGCCCGGCGAGCGCCTGGGCGTCCGTCGCACCGCCTACCGGCCCGCGACGCCGGACGAGGCGGACGACGGCATTCGGCGCTACCTGTTCGAGCTGCTCGAGGCGGGCCCGCCGGCGTGAAGCTGAGCGTACCGATCCCAGATCCGCCGCTCGGCTTCGTGTAGGACCGCGTCGGGCGGTTGCTCGGCGTCGATCGTCTCCAGATGCGCCACGCTCCCCCGAAGGCGGGCGAATGCATCCCGCCACGTTTCGAGGACAGTAGGGCCGTACTCGCCGCTGCGCGTGTACAAAGTCTCGCCGGACGCATCCAAGAGCAGCACGAGATCGGGCATCGGGCACGCGCGGCGCTGCAGGCGACGCGACAGGCGCCCGGCCGCACTCAGCGGCATCCCTGAGGGAACGGCGCCATCGAGCGTATAGCGCTCGAACACGACAATCCCCCCGCCGGCCCGATGGTAGGCGGCGCGGGCGTACCGGGACCACAGGATCAGGATCCGGGCGACGAACACCAGCCCGGGAATCCGCAAGGCGTCAGCCTTTGGCATCAGCCCTCCGGTCAAGCCCATATATCGGACAAAGACTGGCCAGGGCAGGCTGCGGGCGAGCCCCTCGACAAGTGTGCTCTTGCCGGCCCCGTCCGGCCCGAGAACTGCAACTGACAGCCCCCGCCCCCCGAGCATGCCCCGCAGCCGACCGGCCGCAGCGACGATTCGGGAGCGCCAGGACGGCGGACCCGGTGGACGGTGAACGGAGAACCGAAGCAGGCCCTGCCAGTCACCCGCAGCCGCAGTGGTAACCACTTGCGCCGGCTCGAGGCCGTGGCGTCGCGCCAGCAGCTCAAGCGGGCGCGGCCCCTCCGACCAGCGGCGGGCGAGCGCCTGCACGTGCGGCCGATGTCGCTCCGGCAGCTCGCCCTTCTCTACGAGCGCTCGGAGCAGCAGGATCCACAGGAGCCAATCAGCTGCCGGTTGTCGGAGCCCTTGGGTATCCGCGTCTACCAAAACCACCTTGGCCGGGAGCGACGCACCCGCAACCCTTAGCTGGGTCTGGGCGTGGATCCAGACAAAGCGCCCCGCGGCTTCGTCGTAGGTGACGGCGTGCACGTCGGGTCCCGCCATCGGGACTCTTATGAAGCCGTGAATGCCGAGCGCGCCGACGAGTGTGCCGAGGCTGCCCGGATCGACGAGGATGTCGACGTCGCCCTCGGCCACGCCCAGCGTCTCGCGAGGGCGAAGCAGCGACCAGCGCACGTCGGCTTCATCGAGCGCCGAGAGGAGGTCGAGCAGCCGACTCGGGACCTCGTCGCCGCGTGGCGCGTCGGCCTGCAAGTGGGCGCTGCTGGGCTCGAACCAGCGACCTCCAGCTTGTCGAGCTGGCGCTCTCCCAACTGAGCTAAGCGCCCCGGGGGGACTTGCAGCCTAGCAACGGCGGGAGGGTTCCCAAGCGGCGGAAACCGCTCCGCCGGAGGCCAGATGAACGTCCATTCGGATTGCTCACATTTGCCCGTCTGGCACCCCCGTCCCCGTCCCTTTCACCCAACCGGACAAAAGCGTGGTTTGCGGGCAATTTGCGGAAAGGTGAACCGTAACTATCGGCGAATTCTCGTGTTAAGGTAGGTCGAGCGTTCGCCGATTAAGGCGAATGAGACTTGAAGGACCGACGGGCCAACGGCGGGGATTCGTTGGCGGTACGTCCTTTCGGAATCAAAGGGCCCCCTCGTGGGGCCCTTTTCCGTGGCCCAAATGAGAGCGGACAACCGTCCTGCGTTCAGCCGCGATCGGGCTCCACCACCAGCGTCAGGCCCTTGACCTCCGCCACCCGCACGACCTCCCCCACCGACGCTGGCACCTCGGAGCGGGCGCTCCAGGTCTCACCGCGCAGTCGCACGCGCCCATCGGGCGCGAGCTCCTGGATCACCTCGGCCCGCTCCCCAACCAGCCCCTCGGCGCCGGTCTGCACCCGGTAGCGGCGCAGGAACCTGATCCAGAAGAACACCTCGCCGACCTCGATCACGGCCGCCGCAGCGAGCGCGATCACTCGCCACGGGTCCGGGAGCACGAAGAGGCCGGCGATGGCCACCGCGAGCAGCATCCGCCCAGGATGCTGCATAGGCTGTCGGCGTGCCCACCGTCGACGACGCCGCCAAGCTGCTGACTGAGCCCGCGAACGTAACCCGCATGCGCGTCAGCGGGCCGCAGCAGCGCTTCGCCGTGAAGCAGAACCGGGTCCTGCGCGCGCTGCGCGAGGACGGCGCCGGTAAGGCCGAAGCGCGCGAGCTCGCCCTCCAGGCCCTGGAGAAGCTCGGGGGCGGCGTCGACGAGCACACGGGCCGCAGTCCGCGGGCCGGCGGGCGAGGCGGGGGCGGCGTCGAGGATTGGTGGGTCCCGGCCGAGGCGGTCCGTTTCTAAGAGCGGCGGCCCGCTGTCTCAGTCGCCCCAGAAGCGCTCTCTGATGATCTGGGCGTCGCCTTCGTGGCGGGGCCCGAACGCAAGAACCTCGATTCCGTCGGGCCCGGCCTCGATGGCGCGGCCAACGTCGGGGTCGAAACGGAGCGCATCCATCTCCTTGACCTCGACGAGCTCATCGTCGATCTTGACGCGCCCGCTGCCGGAGACCACGACGTAGATCTCCTCGGCCTGGTTGTGGCGATGGGCGAACGGCTGGCGCTGGCCGGGCTTGACTCGCAGCAGCGCGATGCCGGTCATGGACGCGTCCAGGTCGCGCATCGGGAATCGGGCCTCCTGCGCCTCGCCGAACCCCTGCGCGGCGGCCATGTCCTCGACCTCGCGCAGGTTCTTGATCGTGTAACCCACGTCCGCAGCGTACCCGCGACCCGACGCGCGCTAACACCTGGCCCTGGTTGTATC
>JBKPDQ010000017.1:0-51470 GCA_046728015.1 Actinomycetota bacterium | reverse complement strand
CCGCCGGGCAGGACGATCAAACCCGACGGGCTTAAGGGACGACGAAGAGCGATCTAAGAAGAGGCGAAGAACCCCCTTAGCCGCCGCCACTGTCGCGTTTGTCACGGTATGCGTGACAAACGCGTCGATCGCGGCCTGGGCCGGCTAGCGCAGCGACGCGCGGGCGCGACGGCCGAAGGTGCCGCGCCAGATGAGTAGGACGACGATCGCGCCGATGATCGAGCCGAAGATGCCGGAGACCTGGAGCGCGCCCTGGTCGAGGTCCTCGTTGAAGATCACATAGCCGAGAAAGCCGCCCGCGAAGCTGCCGACGATGCCCAGCAGCAGGGTGGCGCCGAAGCCCATCGGGTCGGGCCCGGGGACCAGCAGCCTGGCGACGTATCCGGCGATCGTGCCGACTATCAGCAGGTAGATGATCAAGCCGAGCATCTGCCGCCCCTCTTTCCCGCACGGACAAGCCCCAAACGCGACTCTGCGGCATCCGGACGCCGCGTGCGAAAGAATGCCCACCCGTTCCCGGGGGATCTTTACGGGTAGTTGCCCGCCATCATGCTCAGAGAAGGAGTTGAGCCACAACCTTGACCGAGACGAGCGCCGCCACTGAAGTCCCGACCAAGAACGCGAAGCTGATCTCGTGGGTCGAGGGGATCGCCGAACTCACCGAGCCGGACGCGGTTCACTGGTGCGACGGGTCGGCGGAGGAGTACGACCGCCTCTGCACGGAACTGGTGGAGGCGGGGACGTTCACCAAGCTTTCCGAGGCCAAGCGGCCCAACTCCTATCTGTCGCGGTCGGACCCCGGGGACGTCGCCCGCGTCGAGGACCGCACCTTCATCTGCTCTGAGCGCGAAGAAGACGCCGGTCCGACCAACAACTGGCGCGACCCGGCCGAGATGCGCGAGACGCTGAGCGGTCTCTTCAAGGGCTCGATGCGCGGCCGGACGATGTACGTCGTGCCGTTCTCGATGGGCCCACTGGGGTCACGAATCGCGCACATCGGAGTCCAGGTCACCGACTCCGCCTACGTCGCGACCTCGATGCGGATCATGACCCGCATGGGCAAGCCGGCGCTCGAGACACTCGGCTCCGAGGGCGACTTCGTCCCCTGCGTGCACTCCGTCGGCGCGCCGCTGGCGGAGGGCGAGGCCGATGTCCCCTGGCCGTGCAACCCGGACAACAAGTACATCGTCCACTTCCCCGAGACGCGCGAGATCTGGTCGTTCGGCTCCGGCTACGGCGGCAACGCCCTCCTGGGCAAGAAGTGCTTCGCGCTGCGTATCGCCTCGGTGATGGCTCGCGACGAGGGCTGGCTCGCCGAGCACATGCTGATCCTCAAGCTCACCTCCCCGGAGGGCGAGGTCAAGTACGTGACGGGCGCCTTCCCGTCGGCATGCGGGAAGACCAACTTGGCCATGCTCATCCCGACGCTCCCGGGCTGGGACGTGGAGACGGTCGGCGACGACATCGCGTGGATGAAGTTCGGAGACGATGGGCGCCTCTACGCCGTCAACCCGGAGGCCGGTTTCTTCGGCGTCGCTCCGAACACCAGCCACAAGACGAATCCGAACGCGATGGCGACGATCGAGCGGAACACGATCTTCACCAACTGCGCGCTAACCGACGACGGTGACATCTGGTGGGAGGGGATGACCGGCGAGGCGCCCGACCACGCGATCGACTGGAAGGGGAACGACTGGACGCCCGATCGCCAGGAGCCCGCGGCGCATCCGAACGCGCGCTTCACGACGCCCGCATCCCAGTGCCCGTCGATCGCCGACGAGTGGGAGGACCCGGCCGGCGTGCCGATCGACGCGTTCTTGTTCGGCGGGCGCCGCGCCACGGTGCAGCCACTGGTCAGCGAGTCGTTCGACTGGGAGCACGGCGTCTTCCTCGGCGCGACGATGTCCTCGGAGACGACCGCAGCGGCTGCCGGGGCCGTCGGCGAGCTTCGCTTCGACCCGATGGCGATGCTGCCCTTCTGCGGCTACAACATGGCCGACTACTTCGGCCACTGGCTCGAGATGGCGCGGCAGCACCCCAACGAGATGCCGCAGATTTTCGTCGTCAACTGGTTCCGCAAGGACGATGAGGGCAAGTTCATCTGGCCCGGCTTCGGCGAGAACAGCCGGCTGCTGGAGTGGATCTTCCGCCGCTGCACGGGCGAGGGGAAAACGGTCGAGACTCCGATCGGCCTCGTCCCGGCCGAGGGCGAAATCAACACCGACGGACTCGACATCTCCGATGAGGCGATGCGGCGGCTGCTGACCGTCGACGCCGACGTGCTCCGGGCCCAGCTACCGCAGGTGGAGGAGCACCTGGCCCGCTTCGGCGACGACCTCCCGGAAGAGATCAGGCATCAGCTCGAAGCGTTGAAGCAGCGGCTCGAAGCCTGACGCTCCGGCCTAGCCCGAGCTCGGCTCGAGCTCGTAGGCCTCGGCCAGTTCGGGGTCCTTCTTGGCCAGCATCTCGGCCAAGGAGACCATCACCTTGCACTGCTTCCAGGTGGCGTCGTCCTGCATCTTGCCGTCGATCATGTGGACGCCACGGCCGTCCGGGATCGCTTCGAGCACCTTCTTGGCGAACTTGACCTCGTCGGCCGGCGGGCTGAAAACCCGCTTGGCGATCTCGATCTGCGCTGGATGCAGCGACCAGGCCCCGACGCAGCCGAGCAGGAACGCGGCGCGGAACTGGGTCTCACAGCCCTCGGTGTCCTTGATGTCACCGTAGGGGCCGTAGAAGGGCAGGATCCCGGCCGAGGTGCAGGCGTCGACCATGCGAGCGATCGAGTAGTGCCAGGGGTCTTGCTGCGCGGTGGCCCGCGGGGCGTCCGGATTCTCTGGGTCGGGGTCCTCGATCACCCGGTAGCCGGGGTGACCGCCGCCCACGCGAGTCGTCTTCATGCGCCTGAACGCCGCAAGGTCGGCGGGGCCGAAGCTCATCCCTTGCATGCGGGGGCTGGCGGTCGCGATCTCCTCGAGGTTGACGACGCCGATCGAGGTCTCGAGGATCGCGTGCACAAGCAGTGGTTTGGTCAAGCCGGCCTTGGCTTCGAGCTGGGCGAGTAGGCGATCGATGTAGTGGATGTCCCACGCACCTTCCACCTTGGGCACCATGACCACGTCTAACTTGTCGCCGATCTCGCTCACGATCTGGGTGAGGTCGTCGAGCACCCACGGGCTCTCGAGCGAGTTGACCCGGGTCCAGAGCTGCGTCTCGCCGAGGTCGAGCTCCTTGCCCACCCGGATCAGGCCCTCGCGGGCGGCCTCCTTGCGATCGACCGGGATCGCGTCCTCCAGGTTGCCGAGCAGGATGTCGACCTGCTGGGCGATCTCGGGCGCCTTGGCAACCATCTTCTCGTTCGAGAAGTCGAGGAAATGGATCATCCGCGAGGGGGCGACAGGGATCTCGTGCAGCGGCTTTGGCGCGTCGATGGCCAACGGCTTGAAGTAGTCACGGGGATTTCGCATGCCGGCAAATCTATATTGGGGACGAATGGAGGTCGTCGTTCGCGCAGCCGAGTCGGGCGAGGAGGAGGCGCTGCCGCCCCTCTATGAGTGGCTGTTCGCCCCGCCGGGGTCCAAGCCCGCCAGCTGGGACGAGAGGCGCGCGGTTGTCGCGTTGCGCCAGGCGATCGACTCCCACGACGCCTGCGTGCTCGTTGCTGAGGTGGCCGCAGACCCCGTGGCCCCCGGAGCGAAGGAGGCGGCGGGCAAATACGTGGGCTTCTGCACCGCCTACCAGGACATGCACTCGGTGCGCTTCGGGTATCGCTGCTGGGTCGAGGACCTGGCGGTCGCCCCCGAGGTTCGCTCGCAGGGCGTCGGCAAGCGGTTGCTCGACGCGGCCAAGGACTGGGCACGAGAGCGCGGCGCCACCCACCTCGAGCTGGACTCGGGCGAGGCGCGCCACGACGCCCACCGCTTCTACGAGCGCGAGAACCCTAGCTGGCGCTCGATCTGCTTCGCCTGGGAGCTCTGACCTACCTCCGCACCCCTGACCGCCTGCGCGTGTTCCGGCGGCCGTAGGCCGGAAACGACTACGGAGGTGGGACATGAACCTCAAGGGACGGCTGCCGAGCCCTGCGCTGATCGTGGCGACGGCGGCGCTGATGATGGCGCTGGCCGGAACCGCGATCGCGCTGCCCGGCAAGCACACCGTCAGCAGGAGCGACCTCAAGCCCGAGGCCGTGCGCTCCAAGCAGATCGGCGATAACAAGGTCCGCCCGCAGGACATCAACGACCGGACGATCATGTGGGCCCGGGTCAACTCCGACGGCAACCAGGTCAACGCCAGCAAGGGGAGCGTCACGGCGGTGCGCAACAACGACGGCGTCTACGCAGTCGACTTCAACGCCGGCGATCTATCGCTCTGTGCCTGGGACGCGCAGCTCGCCTCTTTCAACCCCGGCGGAGGAATCCCGAGCGGCGAGTCCACGACCGAGCTGGCGGTGAGCTCGAAGGACACGGTCCGGGTCGGCACGCACAACAGCTCCGGCGCCGAATCGGATCGCGCCTTCACGCTGGTCGTCTTCTGCTGAGCCGTAGGGAGCGCGGTCGGGTGCGCGCGGATAGGCTCCGCACGTGCCCGGCCGCATCGTCCTCTTCGGCGCCACCGGATACACCGGACGCCTGACCGCTGAGGCGCTCGTCGCCCGGGGCGAGCGTCCCCTGCTGGCGGGTCGCAGCGCGCAGAGCCTCACCGCGCTGGTGGGCGAGCTCGGCGGCGAGCTCGACACGGCCGTCGCCGATGTCGAGCGACCCGAAACCGTCGCGGCGCTGGTCGAACCGGGAGATGTCCTGGTGAGCACGGTCGGACCCTTCGTGCGCTGGGGCGAGCCGGCCGTCGAGGCGGCGATCACCAAGCGCACCGCCTACCTTGACTCGACGGGCGAGCCGGGGTTCATCCGCGCGGTCTTCGAGCGCTACGGACCGCGCGCCGAAGCAGCCGGGACCGCCCTGGTGACCGCGTTCGGCTACGACTGGGTGCCGGGCAACCTCGCAGGCGCCCTGGCGCTCGAGGAGGCGGGAGACGCAGCCGTCAGGGTCGACCTCGGTTACTTTTTCACCGGCGCCGCTGGTATGAGCGGCGGCACCCGGGCCACCACGGCCCTTGGAGCGATCGAGCCCTCGTTCGTATGGCGCCGCGGGATCAAGACCGAGCGGATCGCGGCCCGGATGCGCTCCTTCGACGTCAGGGGTCGCTCGCGTCCGGCGGTTTCGGCCGGTTCGTCGGAGCACTTCGCGCTGCCGCGGCTGTATCCGAACCTCGAGGAGGTGAACGCCTACCTCGGCTGGTTCGGCGGCGCCTCGCGACCGATGCAGGCGTTCTCGCTCGTCGGGGCTGGGGTCGCCAGGCTTCCCGGCGCACGGTCGGGAATGCGGGCGCTGGCGGGGCGGTTCGTCAAGGGATCGACGGGCGGCCCGGATGCCGAGGAACGCTCGCGTTCGGGCTCTCGCATCGTGGCGATCGCCTGCGACCGGGGCGGGACCGAGCTCGCCGAGGTGACCGTGGCGGGCGTCAACGGCTACGAGTTCACGGGCGGGATCCTCGCGTGGGGCGCCGCGCGGGCGCTGGCGGACGGGCTCAGGGGTGCGGGCGCTTTGGGCCCCGTCGAGGCATTCGGGCTTGCCGAGCTCGAAGCCGGCTGCTCCGAGGCGGGAATCTCGCGGGTCAGCGACTAGCCGAGTCGCGCTTAACTCCCGCGACGGCCAGAGCCGCGTTCCGGTCGAGGTGGAACTCCACGCGGTTGACTGGCCCGTTCTCGTACGCGAACACCATCGCGCTCGGCTGCGTGATCTCGACGCCGCCATGGCGAGTGGTCGCGAGCTGGTCCACGAGCACCGCGATGTGGTCCGGGTCTCGACGATCTCATCGAGCCTCACCTGGACATTCTCAAACGCCTCGGCGTAGTCGTTTCACCCCGTTTGAAGCCCTCGACTCCGGGATGGGTGATGGGTGGCGTGGAGACCTCGGAGCCATGACGCAGACGAAGTCCGACGCGGCGAACGCGGTCAGGTACTCGGTGAAAAGCGGCATGGCGTCGGCCATCGAGCCGAGGTCGCCACGCGGCCCCGCGAGCTCCGCCATCGCGGTGCGGGGAGCAGTTCCTTCGCGTCGGGCTCGCCCATCGAGGAAAAGTATCCTCTGCCGCCCCGAGCGTGAGATTGGAGCAATGGCCGTAGCGACCTTCCAGGAGAAGACCGACGAGCAGCAGGCGATCACCGAGATGGTGCGCCAGTTCGTCGACAACGAGATTCTCCCTGTGGCCGATGAGTTCGACCACGAGGACAAGTTCCCCGAGGCGATCGTCGAGCAGATGAAGGAACTGGGCCTCTTCGGGGTCACCATTCCAGAGGAGCACGGCGGGATGGGACTAGACCTCACGACCTACGCGATGATCGTCGAGGAGCTCTCGCGGGGCTGGATCTCGATCTCCGGCGTCGTCAACACGCACTTCATCGGCTCCTACCTGCTGATGAAGTTCGGCACCAACGAGCAGCGCGACTACTTCCTGCCGAAGATGGCGACCGGCGAGCTCCGCGCGGCCTTCTCGCTTTCGGAGCCCGAGGTGGGCTCCGACGTGCAGGGGATCAAGTCCACCGCCACCAAAAACGACGCGGGCGAGTGGGAGATCACCGGCCAGAAGATGTGGGTCACCAACGGGCTGCTGTCCGGGGTCGTGTTCGTCCTCGTCAAGACCGATCCGAAGGCCGATCCGCCGTACAAGGGGATGACCTGCTTCATCTGCGAGAAGGAGCCGGGCGCCGAGGAGGTGCCGGGACTGACGATCCCGCCGAAGATCAAGAAGATGGGCTACAAGGGCGTCGAGTCCACGGAGCTCGTCTTCGACGGCTTCAAGGTCTCCGAGGACCGCATCCTCGGGGGGCCCGAGGGTCTGGGACAGGGCTTCAAGCAGATGATGGACGCGCTCGAGGTCGGTCGGGTGAACGTGGCCGCGCGCGGCGTCGGCGTCGCTCAGCGGGCGCTCGAGCTCGCGCTTCGCTACTCGCAGGAGCGAAAGACGTTCGGCAAGCCGATCGCCGAGCATCAGGCGATCACGTTCAAGCTCGCCGAGATGGCTACGCGCGTCGAGGCTGCCCGGCTGATGACGATGAAGGCGGCGCGGATGAAGGACGCGGGCGAGCGGTCAGACCTCGAGGCTGGGATGGCGAAGCTGTACGCGTCCGAAGCCGCGCGCTCAAACGCGGAGGAGTCGCTGCGTATCCACGGCGGTTACGGGTATTCGAAGGAATACGAGATCGAGCGCATCTACCGCGATGCGCCGCTGCTCTTGATCGGCGAGGGAACGTCGGAGATTCAGAAGATGGTGATCGGCAAGAAGCTGCTCGAGCGGAATCGGATCTAGTGGCGCAGGGTGCTCGCGAGCTCATCTCGATCGCCTACCGGAACATCACCGCCGAGGTCCCGGCGCTGGCGAGGCTCAAGCTGATCTTCCGGCTGGAGCTGCGCGGGCGCGGCGACGTGCAGGTGTTCCGGGTTCGCGTGCCGGGACCGGAGATCTCGAAGATCGAGCCGGACGATGCCCGCGTGGAGGTCTCGATTCCCCGCTCGCACTTCAACGAGCTGGCGGCCGATGGGAAGATCCGTCACTGGCGCGAGGCCTACGAGCACGGCGACGTCAAGGTCTCCGGCGATCCGAACGTGCGCAAGCTGATCGGCCAGGTGATCGAGCGCCACGAGGCTCGGTCGCGCCTCAAGAAGGCCCACTGAGGCGGATCGACGCAGAGCGCCTGCGGCGGCTTCGCGCGGCGTCCCAGCTTCATCATCGTCCGCTCGCGATTCGCCACCCCGTCGACGTCGTCCGCGACGCCGGCCCCGTGCAGGCGCAGGAGCCGCGTGCCGCCAAGCTTGCGTTTCGGGCCCGGGCTCGGGGTCTCACCGCCGCCGACGTCGATCGGGCGCGGACGCAGGAGCGCTCGCTGCTGCGCGCCTGGGCGATGCGCAGGACGGTCCACCTGATCCCCTCTGACGACGCCGGCTGGCTGCTGCCGATGTTCTCGGACCAGATCGTGCGCTGGTCGCGCAAGCGCCTCTCGGACTTCGGCCTCGATCGCGACGGGCAGGACCGTGCCCTCGCGGTACTTCACCGCGCGGTCGACGAGGACGGGCCGCTGACCCGTCCGGAGTTGGCCGAGCGTCTGGAGCGCGCGGGCTTCGAGACCGCGAACGAATTCAAGGTCCACCTCTGGCTGCTCGCCACCCTCGACGGCGAGCTGTGCCTGGGGCCGGACAGGAACGGGCAGACGTGCCTGGTGCGCACCCGCGACTGGATCGGCGTGCTGCAACCGCGCCCGCGCGAAGACTCGCTGGCCGAGCTCGCTCGCCGCTATCTGCGCGCGTACGGCCCGGCCACGGACCGCGACCTCGCCCGCTGGTCGGCCCTGCCGCTGGGCGACCTGCGCCTGGGTCTCGAGCGCATTGCGGCGGAGCTCGAGCAGGTGAGGGTGGGGGAGGAGACGCTGCTCGTGTTGGGGCGCCCACCGCGCGCCGCCCGCGGACGAATCGTGCGCATGCTGGGCGCCTACGACAACTACAACCTCGCGTACGAGAGCCGAACATTCGCGGTGCCGCCCGAGCGCGAGCGCCAGATCGTTCCCGGCGGCGGGATCGTGCGCCCCACGATCGTCGCCGACGGTCGCGTCATTGGCACCTGGACCTCCAAGCGCAGCGGCAGCCGCCTGACCGTCGCGATCGAGCCCTTCGAGACCCTTGACTCCGAGCTCGCCGGGGCGATCGAAGCGGAGGTCGCCGACATCGGTCGCTTCGAGGGCTTGACCGCGACGCTTGCGGATCCCCACGCGATGCCGTAGGTGCGGGGCGCGGCGCCGCCCGGGTACGATGCCGCGCCCATGAACGACGAAAGGCACGATCTGATCACTGACCAAGCCGGCCGCGAGGCGACCGGCGCGCGCCAGTACGGGCGCTACCTCGAGGAGTTCGAGGTCGGTGCGACCTACAAGCACTGGCCGGCCAAGACGGTCACCGAGGCCGACGACCATCTGTTCTGCCTGCTGACCATGAACCACCACCCGCTGCACATCAACGACGTGTACGCGGCCGAGTCGCAGCAGGGACAGAACGTCGTCGTCGGGCCGCTGGTCTACTCGCTTGCGGTCGGCATGACCGTCGGCGACGTCTCGGGAAAGGCGATCGCCAACCTCGCCACCGAGGATCTCAGCCATCCGGCGCCGGTGTTCCACGGCGACACGCTCTACTGCGAGTCCGAGGTGCTGGAGGTGCGTCCCTCCCAGTCAAAGCCCGACCGGGGCGTGGTCAAGGTTCACACCCGCGTGTACAAGCAGACCGGCGAGCTGGTGGCCGAGTTCAAGCGCTCGGTGCTGGTTCCGAGGCTCCCCAACGGCGACGCGCCGACGGCCGAGGCCGACGTCGACTGAGTCCGGGCAAGAGCCTGCGCCCGGGATCTTCCTCGCCCGGCCGCCGGCGCCCGCGGACGGCATGCCGGTTGCCGTCAAGGACCTCTTCGATACCGCCGGCGTGACCACGACCTACGGGTCCGCGATTTTCAGCGCCCACGTTCCCGAGCGGAGCGCGGACGCCGTCCGCAGGCTGGAGGCCGCGGACTACGCGAACATCGGCAAGACGAACCTGCACGAGTTCGCCTGGGGGATCACCTCGGAAAACCCGCACTTCGGCGACGTTCCGAACCCGATCGCGCCGGACCGTGTGGCGGGCGGCTCGAGCGGAGGCTCGGCCGCGGCAATCGCCGCGGGGCTGGTGGACCTCGCCATCGGCACGGACTCCGGCGGGTCGATCCGCATCCCGGCCGCCTGCTGCGGGGTGGTCGGCTTCAAGCCCTCCTACGGCCGCGTGCCGATGGACGGCTGCTTTCCGCTGGCGCCGAGCTTCGATCACGCCGGGCCGATGGCGAGCGACGTTGCCGGCTGCGCGCGGCTGATGGGGGCGCTCGACCCGAGGTTCGAGCCGGTCAACTTGCCCGGCCTGGACGCGGTCGAGGTTGGGATGACGTGGACAGCGCGCGCCGAGCCCATGGTTCGCGAGCGCGTGGAGGCGGCCGCGGCGCGCTTTCCCCGCTCGCGGCGACTCGAGCTGCCGCTGGACGAGAGCTTCTACGACGTGTTCCGGCGGGAGGCGGCCGAGGTACACGCCCCGCTGTGGCATGAGCACTGCGAGCTCTACGGCGCCAACGTCGCCGCGAAGGTGGAGCGGGCGATGGAGGTGACGGATGCCGCCTACGAAGCGGCGCTGCGCGGGCGCGAGCTCTATCGCGAGCGAATGGCGGAAGCGATGGCGGCCGTCGACCTGATCGTCACACCGACGCTCGAGATGGTCGCGCCGCCAACCGGCATCGGCGACCTGGCGCTGCGCGAGCGCATGATCCGGCTGACGTACCCATTCAATGCGATCGGCGCGCCCGCGCTGGCGCTTTCGTGCGGGCCGGCCGAGGACGGTCTGCCCGCCTCGGCTCAGCTCGTCGGCCGGCCGGGCGACGACGCTCTCGTGCTCGCGGCGGGAGCGCTCCTCGAACGGGCGATTGCCGAGGCTGGCGGGAGCCGCGAAGTGCCGCGTCTCGACTAGATTCCAGGCGTGGGCAGGAACCTCGGCAACGGGGCCGTGAGGCGGCTCCTCAGCGCATTGATGTTCTTTCCGCGCGGAGGCTCGGCGCATGCCGCGCGCGGACTTACGGAGCAGCTACCACGCTACGGCTGGCGCGTCCGACTGGTTGCAGGATCGCGGGCGGACCTCGGGGAGAGCGCGGACGCCCGCGCGTTCTACGCGGGATTGGATGTCGTGCCCGTGGACTTCACCGCCGAAATGGACTCTCGTGCAGCGCCTGCGGCCCGGGCCAGCCCGTTGATCGCACCGCTCCACCCGTCTTACGAGGATCGCCCGGGCGCGCCCGACCGGGTATTCGCCGCCCTCGACGACCGCGAGTACGAGCGCCACGTTGCCGCCTGGGCCCGCATCCTCGAACGGGTCGGCGCTCCATCCGCCGACCTGCTTCACCTGCACCACGTCACCCCGATGAACGAGGCCGCGGCGCGGATCGCCCCCTCCGTGCCCGTGGTGGGCCAGCTCCACGGCACGGAGCTGCTGATGCTCGAGCGAGCCGCCGAGGATCCGCCCTCGAGCTGGACCTACGTCAACCGGTGGACACGTCGGATGCGGGGGTGGGCCGCGCGATGCGAGCAGATCATCGTTGCGCCAGGCGCCGTCGAGCGCGCGTCGGCGCTCCTCGGCCTCGACCGCGAGGTGTTCGCCCCAATACCCAACGGATACGACGGCGAGCGGTTCCGTCCGCTCGAGGTAGATCGCGCCCGCCACTGGCGCCACAACCTCGTGGAGGCGCCGCTGGGCTCGCTTCGCGGTCGGGACGCGGGGAGCGCTGCCTATGACGAGGAGCAGGCCCGAGCGCTCGCCGACTCGGTCGTGATCTCCTACGTCGGGCGGTTCACCGAGGTGAAGCGCGTGCCCCTGCTCGTCCGCGCGTTCGCGCGCGCCCGGTCCCGTTTCCGACGGCCCGCGGCGCTCGTGCTGATCGGCGGGTATCCGGGAGAGTACGAGGGGGAGCACCCGGCCGACGTGATCGCCGCCTCCCACCTCGACGATGTCTTCCTCGCAGGCTGGCACCCCCACCGCACCCTGCCGCAGTTTCTCGCCGCCTCCGACCTGATCGTGCTTCCCTCCGTCCGGGAGCAGTTCGGCCAGGCGCTCGTCGAGGGAATGGCGTGTGGCCGTCCGGCGGTCGCGGCCGAGTCCTTCGGTTCGCGGGCAATCGTCGAGCCGGGTCAAACCGGTTGGGTTGTCCCTCCCGACGACGAGGTCGCGCTAGCAAACGCCCTGGTCGAGGCGGTCAACGACGACGAAGAGCGGGCGCGCCGCGGGCGGCTCGCATTGGAGGCAGTGCATGGCCGTTACTCGTGGACCAGCGTCGCGCGATCGGTTGCACAGGTGCTGGACGAGGTGGTCGACCGCACGCGTGAAGGCGCGCGTTCAGTTGCGTCGGTAACAGGCTTGTAACGCAACGCCGTCCGCGGTGCGGGGTAATCCTCCTGCCGCCGAACGGCACTCCATGTTCCCCAGGCCACCACACGCCCCTGCGCGTGTCGCAACGCGCAATCGCGAGCGGTTTCGGCTCGAGCTCGACGACGGCCACGCGACGACCCTGCACGTTGCCGCCTTCGAGCTCTCCGAGGTCGTGCCGCGTCTGCGTGTGCTGTCGGCCGACACGCCCCTTGCTTCCTGGTGCCGGCAGCATGCGGTCGCCGACGCAATCGTCGGGGGATTCTTCTTGCGCGGCGCACACGTCCCGCTCGGCGAGCTCCGAATCAACGGCGCGCCTGCGGATTCGGTTCCGTTCATGGATCCCTGGGCGGCCGTGAGGTCTTGCGTCCACATCGTCGGCCACACGGTCCGAATCGCCCCACGGCCGCACATCTACCCCGATCCCCCCGGGGATCTCCTCCAGGCCGGGCCCCTACTGGTCGACGGCGGCGAGATCGCCATCGACGGCGCCGATCCAGAGGGATTCTCCTCGGGCGCCGCGCAATTCGACTCGGACATCACGATTGGCCGCTACCCGCGCGCTGCCCTGGGCCTCGTGGGCACCACGCTTCTCGCCGCCGTCTGCGAGGGACGCGCGGCGGACGAGGCGGGGCTCAGTCTCGCCGAGCTCGCCCGCGCAATGCGAATGCTCGGCGCCGAGACGGCGATCAACCTCGACGGTGGCGGTTCCACGTCGCTCGTGCTCGGTGGTCGGCTCGTCAACCGGCCGCGCGAGGAGCACGGGATCGACCTCGTGGGCGGCCGGCCGATCGCAACGGCGATCGCGTTCGAGCGCATCTAGCACCGGCGCGGGCGCGGCTAGGCTCGCGCCGTGGAGTCGGTCGAGCAGTCGTCCGTGGTCGCCTTGCCCGCGCCTGAGATCTGGACGCGCGCGGTGAGCGCCGAGGAGCTGGCTGAGCGCCTTCCCCGACTACCTGATCGAGGTTGGCGACGTGCGCAAACGAGGAGACTTTGTGTTCGCGGCCTTTCGCGCTCGCGGCCACGGGGCGGGCAGCCAGCTGCCGTTCGAGGACACCGTCTGGCATGCGAGCCGGTGGCGGCGCGGGAAATGCGTCTGGTGGCGCGTCTGCCCCAGCTGGCCCGAGGCCCTCGAGGCCGCCGGGCTCCGCGAGTAGCGCTCAGGACGAGAAGCGCCATCGGCGCCCGGTCCGTGGTCGACCGATGAGTTGACCCCGCTATAGGGGGCAAAGTCGACAATCGTGCTCCGGGGTCTGAGATCTGCTGGGGCTGGGGACCGATTGATGAGTTGTGGGGGGGCTAAGCCCCTTCAGCACTCAAGCGTTTGCGGTCGACGGGCTAGTGGGCTTCGTCGGCGGCGTGGGCCGGCGGGCGTGACTCCTCCGCCAGCGAGGTGAGCTCCAGAACTCCGCGGGAGGCCGACTCGAGCACGTCGGTCGCCTCCTCGGCCGAGCGGGCGTAGAGCTCGACCAGCATGTGGACGACGATGCGCTCCTCGTCGTGCTTGTGGAACCGGACGTGGGTGAAGAACTCGCGCGTGCCCTGCTCGCCGAACGAGGCGAAGGTGAGGCTGTCGGCGGCCTCTGGCCCCGAGCAGGTCTCGACCGTGTCCTGATCGACGGTGACGGTGCACGAGGCGACCCACGGCGTACCGGCGACCATGCGCTCCCACCGGTCCTCGATCGGAAGCACGTGGCCGTTCTCGATCGCCAGGTGCGGTTGGTCGTGCATGCAGTCGAGGCACTGCACCACCGCCTCCTGTACCTCCTCGACTCGCTCCGCCGTCTCTCCCGACTCGGGGTCCACGCGGATGATCGCGTCGTAGTGGACCTGGGCCTCGAGCCTGGTCGACCAGCAGCGATAGCAGCGCAGCCAGGCGCTGCGGTCGCCGTTCAACTCACTCATACGTCTACTCAGCGTAGCTCGCCGGGCTCGCTACGGCTAGCCGCGAAGCTCCCCGGGCAAGAGCGAGTACATGAGCATGTCCCGTCGGACACCCCGGATCGGCATGAACGAGCGCAGCAGGCCCTCCCTGGTGAACCCGACCGACTCGGCCACCCCAAGCGACGGCTTGTTGTCGGGGTCGATCCAGAGCTCGACCCGCTGCACCCCGAGCTCGTCGAAGGCATAGGCGCAGAGCAAGCGCAGGGCCCGAGAGGCGACGCCGCGCCCTCGCGCCGACGCCGTCACCCAGTAGCCGGCGGAGCAGCGACCGCTCTCTGGGTCGATGCCGTGGATGCCCACTGCTCCAAGCAGCTCGTCATCGTCGGCGGAGACGATCAGCGCCGCGAGATCGGTGCCCGCCTGGAGCCCGCTGGTCGTCATGCGGCGAAACAGGCGCGCATCCTCCTGGCCGTACGGCGACGGCACCCGCGTCCAGCGGGGGATCTCGGGGTCCTGGACCGCTGCGACCACAGCCGGGATGTCGGCCTCGCTCATCAGCCGCAGACGCACGACGCCGTCGTCCAGCCCCTCGACGGGAAACGAGATGGGCCGCGGGCTCAAGCCGGGGAGGGGGCGCCCGCGCCGCGGCGCTTGGCGACGAGATCGGCGATCTCGCTCATGATCCGGTTGACGTCGAAGTCCTTTGGCGTGTAGACCCGGTCCACGCCGGCCTGCCGCAGGGCCTCCGCGTCAGCGGGGGGAATGATGCCGCCGACGATCACAGGCGCCTCGATGCCCTGCTCGCGGAGCAGCCGCACCGTCTCGGGAACCAACTCGCGGTGCGAGCCGGAGAGGATCGACAGCCCGATCACGTCGACGTCCTCCTCGAGCGCCGAGGAGGCGATCTGCTCGGGGGTGAGGCGGATTCCCTGGTAGATCACCTCCATGCCGACGTCGCGGGCGCGGACGGCGATCTGCTCGGCCCCGTTGGAGTGTCCGTCGAGGCCAGGCTTTCCGACCAGGATCCGCAGCCGATGCCCGAGCGCCTCCGAGACCTCGCCAACACGCTGACGCGCGGCTTCAAGCGCCTCGCCGTCGCTGGACGCTGCCGCGGAGGAGACCCCGGTGGGCGCCCGGTAGTCGCCGAACACCTCACGCAGCACGCCGGCCCACTCGCCGGTCGTTGCGCCGGCCTTGGCAGCCTCGATCGTCGCGGGCATGATGTTCTCCGATTCGTTGCGAGCGGCCGCCGCGAGTCGCTCGAGGGCGACATCGACGGCGGACTGGTCGCGCCCGGCCTTCCAGTGCTCCAGCGCCTCGCGACACTCGCGCTCGACCTCGGGGTCGGGGGTGAGGATCCCCCCGTCTGCGCCGGCCGTCAGCGGCGAGTCCTCCGTCTCGGTGAACCGGTTCTGGCCCACGACCGTGATCTCGCCGCTCTCGATCTTGGCCAAGCGCTCGCGGTGAGACTCGACCAGGCGCGCCTTCATGTAGGGCACCGCCTCGACCGCGCCGCCCTGGTCGGCGACGACCGCCATCTCCTCGCGCGCTCCCTCCACCAGCTCGGCGACCAGCCCGTCCATGACCTCCGAGCCTTCGAACAGGTCGGGATAGTCGAGCAGGTCGGTCTCATACGCCAGGATCTGCTGGATTCGCAGGCTCCACTGCTGATCCCACGGGCGCGGAAGCCCGAGCGCCTCGTTCCAGGCCGGAAGCTGGATCGCCCGCGCCCGGGCGTTGCGCCCAAGCGTCACGGCCAGGGCTTCGAGCACGATCCGCGGGACGTTGTTCTCGGGCTGGGCCTCGGTCAGGCCCAGCGAGTTGACCTGCACGCCGTAGCGCATGCGCAGCAGCTTGGGCTCGGTGACGCCGTAGCGCTCGCGGCCGATCTGCTCCCAGAGCTCCGACATCGCCCGCAGCTTTGCGTGCTCCTCGACGAACCGGACGCCGGCGTTGACGAAGAACGAGATCCGCCCGAAGACCTTTGGGAAGTCCGACTCGGCGACCTGGCCGCGCCGCTTGACCTCGTCGAGCACGGCGATCGCCGTCGACAGCGCGTAGGCGACCTCCTGCACGGGCGTCGCCCCAGCCTCCTGGAGGTGGTAGCTGCAGACGTTCGTCGGGTTCCACTTGGGGATCTCGTTGACCGAGAAGGCGACCGTGTCGGCGATCAGCCGCAGCGAGGGCTCGGGCGGAAACGCGTACGTGCCGCGAGAGAGGTACTCCTTGATGATGTCGTTCTGGGTCGTGCCCTGAAGCTGGGAGGGCTCGATCCCGTTCTCCTCCGCGACCGTGACGTACAGGGCCAGCAGCCACGCGGCCGTGGCGTTGATCGTCATCGATGTGTTCATCTCGTCCAGCGGGATGCCATCGAGCAGCGCGTGCATGTCGCCCTTGTGAGCGATCGACACGCCCACCTTGCCGACCTCGCCTCGCGCGAGCACGTGATCGGGGTCGTAGCCCGTCTGCGTGGGCAGGTCGAACGCGACCGAGAGGCCGGTCTGGCCTTTGGCCAGGTTGCGGCGGTAGAGCTCGTTGGAGCGCCGAGCGTCCGAGTGCCCGGCGTAGGTCCGCATCACCCAGGGCCGGTCGGGCTCTGGCAGGCGGTGCTCGGCCATGCAGGCATTTTACGATTGGGCCAGTCGCTGGCTTCAGGCGCCAATAGCGCGTGCAAGCGCTTTGTGCGCGCCGCTCAGCACCGGCTCTCCGTGGGAGACGAGTATCGACTGGACGGGCAGCTCCAGCAGGAATCGCATGCGCTCGCGCAGGTCTCGGGCCGTGAGCGGCGTTGGCAGGTAGCGCATCCAGGAATCGGGACAGACGCGCAGGCCGGCGTCGCCGTAGTTGAGGAGGCGATCGCCGGGCACCAGGGCGCCGTGCTCGGCGATCCAGAACATCGTCTCACCGGTCCCGCGGATCGGCAGCGGCTCGACGCCGTCCGGGAGCTTGCCCTTCGCCCGGGACGTCGACGCGCCGTAGCGCTCCACGAGCCGCTCCCGGCTGCGGCGGTGAAACCGCAGGGTGGTCACAACACACGCCCGCTCGCGTTGGGCCGCGAGCTGGTCGAGCCAGGACCAGAATCCGGTCTCGTCGGCCGGGACCAACGGATCGATCACCAGCAAGGCGTCGGGTGCCAGATACGCGACCGAGCCGACGTCCGGCGGCCAGTCGTCCACGCTCCCCGGCTTGGCGTCGGGCACGGCCGCCGGATGGCGCGCAGTCCAGCGGTAGAGCCCGGTTTCGATCTCCCTGGCGTCCACTCACGGCCAGGCTAGCCTCAAATCAATGCAACGACAGATGCTGCTTTCGCGGCTAAGGCCGCTCACCTGAATCAATGCAACGACACATGCTGCTTTCGCGGCTAAGGCCGCTCACCTGAACACATGAGCCGCCTCGTCGACGTCATGCACCTGGGACGTGACCGGGTCATCGCGGCGCACCTGGTGCGCGACCTGATCGTTGACCCCGGCCCGAGTTCCGCGCTTTCCAACTGGATCGAGACGCTCACGGATGAGCCGCGGGCGTTGGTGCTGACCCACATCCACCTCGACCACGCCGGCGCCACGGGCACCCTGGTGCGTCGTTTCCCGGGGCTGCGGGTCTGCGTGCACGAGGTCGGAGCGCCACACCTCGTCGACCCGTCAAACCTCCTCGTGAGCGCCGGGAGACTCTACGGCGACGAGAACATGGAGCGGCTGTGGGGCGCGGTGGAGCCGGTGCCCCGGGACGCGATCGTGTCGCTCAGCGGCGGGGAGGAGGTCGAGGGCTTTCGGGTCGCCTACACCCCAGGACACGCGAGCCATCACGTGTCCTATCTCGATCTCGACTCGGGCGAGGCGTTCGTCGGGGACATGGCCGGCGTGCGGGTGCCACCGAGCGACTACACCCTGATGCCGACGCCGCCACCGGACGTCGACGTCGAGGCGTGGCGTCGGTCGCTCGACACGATCGGGCAGTGGCGGCCGGAAAGCCTGCACCTGACGCACTTCGGCCCGGTCGCCCGGGTCGACCGGCAGCTGGAGCGGGCGCGGGACTCGCTGGCGCGCGTGGCCGAGCTTGCCCGCGGCGGGAGCCGCGACGCCTACCTGCGCGAGCGCGAGGCGGACCTCGAGCGACACACAGATCCCGAGACGGCGGTTCGCCTGCGGCAGGCGGCTCCACCGGAATACGACTGGCTCGGGCTCGAGCGCTACTGGCGAAAACGGCGCGAGCGCAAGACGTAGACCGCTCCGATCCGTGTCCGCGGGTGTTCGGGTTCGAGTAGCTACGCTGCCCACGCAGATGACGCCCAGACCCCGCATCCGCACGAGCTTGATCGCCGCCGCAGTCGCCGTCCTCGGCGCGGTGGTCGCGGCAACCGGGTTTGCTGCCGTGACGGTCTACGACAACGACTTCTCGAGCCGCGGCGAGGTGAGGGAGGTCAAGAAGTCCGGTGGCAAGGCGTGCAGTCGCAAGTTCGTCCGCAAAGGCAGCCGCAAGAGCATGCGGGCGACGGTCAAGGACGGTCCGACGACCTGCGCGTTCCGGCCACCCGTGCAGGGGGACGGCGAGCTCCCCAACTTTGAGCTGAGACTCGACGCCAAGATCGCCAAGTCAACCCGCGGCTCGGTTCGCAAGGGCGCGTTCCTCGGTGTCTTGGTCCGCGTCGGCGGCAAGGGCGTCGGCTACGAGCTGCGGGTCTTTCCGCACACCGACAAGTTCAAGCTCACGCGCGGGCCGAACTCGAACCCGTTCCCAGTCAACGGAGCCGAGGCAGCGATCGCCGGGATTGGCAAGAAGAACACCCTGCGGCTCTCGGTCGAGGGCGCAAGGGTTCGCGCGAAGGTGAACGGCACCGAGGTGGCCGACATCACCGACAACGATCCCGGCGCGGTCAGCGGCCGCAAACTGCGCTTCGCCGTGGGCAGCGAACGCAACTCCGGGAAGGACGTCGTGGGCGTGATCAAGAACGTCCGGGTGACGGTTCCGGACCCCTAGACTGCGAGCCACTACGGCCACGGAAACGCTCGAGCGACCGCGCACCGGCGGGCCCGGGTCGGGCCTTGGCGGGAACTGGATGGTGATCGTCCTGAACGACGATCACAACACCTTCGACCACGTCGCGCAGACGCTCTCGAGCGTGATCCCCGAGATCTCGCTCGAGCGGGGCTACCGGGTCGCCGACGAGATCCACAGCAACGGCCAGGCGACCGTGTGGCGCGGGCCGCGCGAGCCCGCCGAGCTCTACTGGGAGCAGCTTCAGGCAGCTGGTCTCACCATGGCCCCTCTGGAAAGGCACTGACGCGAGCCGCGCCCTATGCGGGCGCGGCTCGCGAATGGGGCAGGGAGGGACTAGAAGCGGGGGAGGAGGGTGAGCAAGCGACCGCCGCTGCCGGGGGGCGAGCTTGGGAGAGCGGCGCGGGCGCCGCGGGACTCGCGGATGGAGAACCGCTTGCCGCCGTTTGAGCGTCGTCGGAGCTGCGCCGCTCGGAGCTCGAGCATCGCGCGCAGCTCGGCCGTGCGGCAGAAGGGGTCGGAGATCGTCACGCCGGTGGTCAGCGAGGTTGCCGCGAGCACGCGTCCCTCGACCTCGGCGCCAAGCCAGGGACCGAGCTGCTGACGGCTGCTGTCGAGCTGCGCGAGCAGCTTGATTCGATCGCTGTCTTCGTCGGAGAGCAGGCGAATCGTGACGCTGCCGGTGCCCTGGATATCGGTCCCGTTGTGCCTCATTTGGTCCCCTCGTTCTCCTTGGACCTCCTGCCGATGGAACGCCGGCCGGGCCCGAGTTCGTGATCTGAAGAGATGGTCCCGCGGAGCATCAATAAGCGCAACAGCGATTCCTTTCCAACCTGATAAGGTGCTCTTATGCTTGACGTGAAGCGCCTGCGGATCCTCCGCGAGGTCGCCGCCCAGGGGTCGTTCTCGGCCGCGGCTGACGCGCTCTACCTCTCCCAGTCGGCTGTGAGCCAGCAGATTGCAACGCTCGAAAAGGAAGTCGGGATGCAGTTGCTCGATCGCGCTCGCGGCGGACCGAAGCTGACCGACGCCGGGCGGGTGCTGGTCGGGCATGCCGAGGCGGCAATCGCGCGCCTTGACGAGGCCGAGCGGGAGCTGGCGGCGATCGCCGGACTCGAGGGCGGCGAGCTTCGCCTGGCGAGCTTCCCAAGCGCGAGCGCCACCGTGTTGACCGAAGCCGTGTCGGTGTTCCACGGGCGCCACCCCAAGGTGCGACTCACCATCGCCGAGGCCGAGCCAGAGCAGTCACTCCCACGGCTCAAGGGAGGCGAGCTCGATCTCGCGCTCAGCTTCGACTATCCGTCGGTTCCCAGCGCGCCGGACCGCGACCTCGAGTTGACCCTGCTCCTGGCCGAGTCGATGCACCTCGCGCTTCCGAAGAAGCATCCGCTCGCCGAGCGCCAGGTCGTGCCCCTTGCCGAGCTGTCCGAGGAGCGCTGGTTGTGCGGTAGCCGGCCCAGTTCGTGCGGCGAAGTCATCTTCCGTGCCTGCCGCGACGCCGGGTTCGAGCCGCAGGTGGGGTTCGAGTCCGACGACTATCACGTCATGCAGGGATTCATCGCCGCCGGCCTGGGTTTTACGCTGCTCCCCGACCTTGCCCTGCCGACGCTGCGCTCGGACCTCGTCGTCCGCGCGACAGATCCGCCCGCGCCTCAGCGGCGGGTGTGGGCAGCGACCAGAGCCGAAGGCGCCCGCTCGCCCGCCACCGACGAGATGCTCTCGATCCTCGTCGACGTCGGCGAGTCGCTGGCCCGCCGCAGCTCGGAGCGCCTGGAACTGGTCGCCTAACCGGATTCCGCAGACGCTTCGGCGACCACCTCGCCGCCGGCCGCGGGGGATGCGTCCACGAGCAGGTCGTGCCAGAGCGGATACAGCGGCTTCTGGTAGTACGGCATCGCCTGCTGGCGGAGCGCTGAGATCTCGTCGGAGGCCCAGTAGCGATCGAAGTCCGCGTGGCTGTCCCAGACCGAGACCTGGCGGAGATGCAGGGGGTCGTCCTGGTTGCGGGTGAGTAAGCACGACCGCGCTCCGAATGCAAGCGCTCGATCGAGCGCCGGCAGCCAGATCTCGAGGAAGCGGTCGCGCCTGAACGGCGTGATGTGCCACTCGATGAAGTTGACCTCGGGCATCAGGCGCCGACCTCGGCCCAGATCGCTCCCGGCCCGTCCTCGTGCTTGCCGTCGTCATCGGACTCGGCGCCGACCGCGATCGCGATCTTGCCGAGGTGCTTGTTCTCGTGCAGCAGCTGGTGCGCGTCGGGCACGCCCTCGAAGCCCATCACCTTCCAGAGCACCGGCCTGATCTTGCCCTCGGCCATCAGCTGGTTCGCCCGCATGCACTCGTAGGCGTTGGCGAAGTGCGAGCCGATAATGCGCTTCTGGCGCATCCACAGGTACCGGACGTCGAAGTCGAGGTTGAAGCCGGACGTCGCGCCGCAGATCACGACCTTGCCGAATGGCTTGACGACGAAGACCGAGGTCGGGAAGGTCGCCTGGCCGACGTGCTCGAAGACGATGTCGGGCGCGTCGCGGAGGATCTCCTTGACGCGCTTGGCGAACCCGCGCGACGCCTTGAAGCGTTCCTTGTCCGCAGCGGGGTCGGCGGCGGGATGGTTGGCGTCAGTGCGCATCATCTCGCCGAACTCGTTGCGGTTGATGAAGTCGACCGCGCCCAGCTGCTTGACCAGCGCTCCCTTCTCGTCCGATGAGACCACCCCGACGGCGTTGGCGCCGGCCGCCGCGCAGAGCTGGGTCGCGAACACGCCGAGGCCCCCGGCCGCGCCCCAGATCAGCACGTTGTGGCCGGCCTGGAGCTCGCACTGGTCGATCAGCATCCGGTAGGCCGTGAAGTAGGTGAGGCCGTAGGCCGACGACTCGACCCACGACAGGTTGCGCGGCTTCGGCAGCAGCTGCTGGGCCTGCACCTTGGTGAACTGGGCGAACGAGCCCCAGGTGGTCTCATAGCCCCAGATCATCTGGCTGGGCGCCGCCAGCGGATCGAGCCCATGCACCTCCACGTCCTCGTAGGAGGCCTGGTTGCAGTGGATCACGACCTCGTCGCCGGGGTTCCACTTCGTCACGCCCTCGCCGACCTTCCACACGACGCCCGACGCGTCGGAGCCGCCGATGTGGTGGCCCCACTCGGGGTGGTCGCCGTAACCGAACACCGACACCGGCTTGCCGAGCGCCGCCCAGACGTTGTTGAAGTTCACGCCGGCGGCCATGACCCGCACGATCACCTCGAAGGCGCCGGGCTCCGGGACCTCGATCTCCTCGATCTGGAAGGCGTCCTTGGGCTCGCCCTCGCGGTCCTCGCGGATCACCCAGGCAGCCATCGTCGGCGGCAACTCCCCGGGCTCGACGTCGAGCTTGGACACCTCTGACACGTCTACGGCCAAAGCGGGGCGCATCCTAGCGTCAGGTTCACGTCCGGCGCGCCGACTACTTTCGTGAGTCCCCATGGAAGCGAGCTCAAGGCCACAACTTCCCCTCGGCGACGCGGGTCCCGGCGGCTCCGTGCGCGCCATCGACGACCGGCTGGTGATCGAGAGCCTCACAGTCGCCGACGAGCGCGCCGCGCGCGTGGTGCGCGAGCGCGCCGAGGCAGGCCAGCCGGCGCCGAGGACGGTCACCAAGGCGATCGAGATCGGCGCCCGCGTGCTCGACAGCGAAGAGACGGCCGTGAACGTCGACTACGTGCGGGCGGAATTCGAGCGCCACGGCGCTGTGCTCGGCCAGCAGCTGATGAAGGCGCTCGAGGCGGGCGACCAGCAGCTGAGCGAGCGGATCGCCCAGACCTTCGACGGCGAGCGCGACGGCTCCGTGCAGAAGGAGATCGACCGACTCGTGGCGAGGGCGCTGGAGGAGCAGAGGGAAAAGCTCGTGAAGCTGTTCTCCAGCGAGGACGGGGCCAACCCGCTGACCGACTTCAAGGCTTCGGTCGTGCGTGGCTTCAAGGCGCTCGAGACGCGGCAGCTGAGGGAGGGGGAAGCCAACCGCGAGCGCATCGAAGCCCTGCAGCGTGAGGTGGTCGAGCTGCGCGAGCGCGACGACGCTGACCGGCGCGTGGCCGAGGAAGCCGCTCGCGGGACCGCCAAGGGGCGAAGCTTCGAGGAGACCGTGCACGCGATGATCGAGGAGATCGCCAACGCGCACGGCGACGCTGCCCACCACACCGGGGACGAGGCCTCCGAGGCGGGGGGGAAGAAGGGCGACACGGTGGTCGAGCTGGGCGGCGCGCTCGGCAGCGCCCTGGCGACAATCGTCTTCGAGGCGAAGAACAAGCGCCTGTCCAAGAACGACGCGTGGACCGAGCTCAACGCCTGCATGGGCGAGCGCGACGCGTGCTACGCCGTGCTGGTGGTTGCAGGAGACGACAGGGTTCCGCGCGGGCTCGACGAGCTGACCGAGTACCAGGGCAACAAGATCATCGCCGTCCTCGACCCCGACGATCCCGATCCGATCGCGCTGCGGCTGATCTACCGCTACGTCCGGGCGCGGGTGCTGGCGACGAACGCCGGCGGGCTGGAGGTGGACGCTGCAGGAGTGCGCGATGCTGCGGAGGAGGCTGCGGCGCGCCTCAAGGCAGCCAACCGGATCCGCAAGTCGCTGACCGGGGTCACCAACAGCGCCGATCGGGCGCGCGAAGACCTCGACGAGATGATCGCCGATGTCGAGCGCTGCCTCGGTCGGATCGAGTCGCTCGTGGCCGCCGCAGAGCCGCAGCCCGAATAGACAATCGAGCCGAGCGGCAGCGAACGCTCCCTATGCGGCACGGAATCTGCCGCTCGAAGGAACTACGGCTGCAGCAGCTCGTTCTGTGAGGTCGGGCGCGCGGGGCCGACCTTGAGCCTGTCGGGCCGGATGTCGGATCCTTCGCCCGCGGTGGCCTCGTAGTCGCCCTCCTGAAGGTCGACCTTGAGGCTGGCGACCGTGCCCGGGGGGATCTCGTTGCTCGCCTCGTCAGTCGGGCCGGCGAGCGTGAATCGCACGGTGTCGGATGCCTGATTGGCGATCGTGACGTTCACGAGGCCGGCGCCCACCTCCCCGGGGTCCACGTCGACCTTGCGGTCGTTCACCGATGCGCTGAGGTCCACCGGGAGCGCCGCGCGTGGCGCGTTCTCGAAGTCGTCCTCGCTCCCGCAGCCCGTAGCAAGCAGCAGCGCTGCCAGCGCACCGAGCGCCGCAACGACCCTCCTCCTCACGGTCATCGTGCGGGAAGGCTAACCGAAGGTCGGTTCGACAACGGTCGCTTCGACTGCGTCACCGACGAGCACGGTCGTGCCCGGCTCAGCTTCGCGACGCAGGATCGCCAGCGCGATCGGGCCGTGCGCAGGGGAGACGACCGCGGTTCCGACCTGGCCCAGCTCGCGCTCGCCGAGCGCGACCGGATCGCCGTCGCGCGCCGGCGCCGAGAGCTTCAGGCCGCGTAGCTGGCGGTTCGGCTTGCCCTTGTAGTGAAGGCGGGCGACGGTCTCTTGGCCGATGTAGCAGCCCTTGGTGAAGCTCACCGCGCGGTCGGTGATCTCGGCCTCCTGCGGAATCGTGCGCTCGGTCATCTCCTTGCCGAAGCGGGGGCGTCCGGACTCCACACGCACGATCTCCGCAGCCGCCTCGCTCACTTCGGCGGCTCCCAAGCCCGACAGGAGCTGCAGGAGGACGTCGGCCTGGTCCGAGCGCACGATCAGATCAAGGCCGAGATCGGTTGCGACCGCGAGGATCTCGATGCCGTTCCGCTGGAAGTAGCGCTGCGCGTGCTCGGGAACCGGCATCGCGATCCCGGCGAGCTCCGCGGCAGCCGGCCCGATCAGCGACACGATCGCCCACTCCTCCGACGCGTCCTCGATCTCCACCTCGCGGCCGACGCTGTACATCTGCAGGTGTCGCAGCACCCTGTCGGCCGCCCCGGCCGCCGTGTCGAGCCACACGTCGCCATTGCTGAGCCGCAGCACTCGCATGTCGCCCTGCATGTGGCCCTTGCGATCGAGCAGCGCCGCGTAGCAACCACAGCCCGGCTCGAGCGCCTCGACGTCGTTAGTCAGCTGGCCCTGCAGGTACTCGAGCGCGTCGGACCCCTTGATGATCAGCATCCCGCGCCCGGAGCGCTCGAGGAAACCCGCCTCCTCGCGCAGGGCGCGGTACTGGCCGTCGAGCTCGATGTGCGCCGTCGCCTCCACGCCCTTCGATTCTGACAGGGAGGCCAGCTGGGCTTCCGACCTTTTGCTCTGTCAAAATCTCGTTTGTGAGTCATCGAAAATTCAGCCGCCGGAAGTTGCTTGCGGGCGGCGCGGCAGCCGCCCCCGCGCTTGCCGCGCTGCACGAGGTCGTTCCTCATCAGGGGCTTCATCGCGCGCTGGGCGGACATCAGGCGACCGAGGCGGCGGCGGCAACGGCAGACGTGCACGGGGGGCACAGCACCCACGGCACCGCCCACGCGACCTTCGCCGACGGTCGCACCGTGGACCACCGGGCCAACGGCTTCAACCCGACCGAAATGCTGCGGGACTTCGACTACGGCAAGACGCATCGCTTGGCCAGCGGGCGGGTGCTTCGCGAGTGGGAGGTCGTGGCGCATGAGAAGGAGATCGAGGTCGCCCCTGGCGTCAAGTACGAGGCCTGGGCCTACAACGGTCGCGTGCCCGGACCGACGCTGCGGTGCCGGGAGGGGGAGGCGCTTCGCATCAACTTCGTCAACGGCTCGTCCCACCCGCACACGATCCACTTCCACGGCCTGCACCCGGCGAAGATGGATGGGATGCCCGGAATCGGGGAGGGCATCGGCGGGGGGCAGATCGAGTCGGGCGAGCGCTTCACGTACGAGTTTGACGCCGAGCCGTTCGGCCTTCACCTCTATCACTGCCACGTCAGCCCGCTCGCCTCGCACATCTCACGCGGGCTGTACGGGGCGTTCATCGTCGACCCGAAGCAGGGACGGCCCGACGCCGACGAGCTGGCGATGGTGATGAACGGGTTCGACACCAACTTCGACCGCTCGAACGAGGTCTATGCCGTCAACTCGATCGGCTTTCACTACGTCAACGAGCCGGTCCGCGTCAAACGCGAGGAACTGGTGCGAATCTACCTGGTGAACACCCTCGAGTTCGATCCCCTGAACTCGTTCCACGTCCACGCGAACTTCTTCCATTACTACCCGACTGGCACGTCGCTCGAGCCGACCGAGTTCACCGATACGGTGATCCAGGGCCAGGGCCAGCGCGGGATCCTCGAGCTGCGCTTCCCCTACACCGGCAAGTACATGTTCCACGCCCACGTGAGCGAGTTCGCGGAGCTGGGCTGGACCGGGTTCTTCGAGGTCGTCTGACGTGGAGGCACGCGCTGGGACACGCAACGGTCTCGGCGGGGCGCCCATCTGGCTGCTCGGGCTGGTCCCGCTGCTGCTGATCGCGTTTGCGATCGGGCTCTTCGCGCTTCTCGACGGGCCTGGGCTCGGCGACCGAACCGGCCCGCCGGCAGAGGAGCTGGCAGTCGAGCGCACCGAGCTGCGCCCGAACGAGATCGATCTGACGATTCGCAACGAGGGGCCTGACGCGGTCGAGATCGCACAGGTCGCTGTCAACGACGGCTACGTCCCGTTCACCGCGAGCGACGGCCTGGAGGTCGGTCGACTCGGCTCGACCACGCTCGAGATCACCTATCCGTGGATCGAGGGCGAGGCCTACGAGATCTCCATCCTCACCTCCACCGGCGGCACGGTCACGCACGAGATTCCCGTCGCCTCGGAGACGCCCGAGGCCGACGTCGGCTTCTTCGGGCTGATGGCCTTGCTCGGCGTCTACGTCGGGGTCATCCCAGTCAGCCTCGGGATGCTGTGGCTGCCGTTCGTTCGCCGCGTCGGCGAGTCGTGGCTGCGGATCCTGATCGCGTTCACGGTCGGGCTGCTCGCGTTCCTTGCCATCGACGCCGCACTGGAGGGGCTCGACATCGCCGGCGAGGGCACGTCGGCGTTCGGCGGCACCGAGCTGGTATTCCTCGGCGCGCTGCTGGCGTTCCTGGCGCTCGCCGGAATCGACTCGTGGCTCTCGCAGCGGCGCGAGCGTGCCGTCGCGGCCGGTGGCGCACGTGCGCGCGGGCCGTACCTCGCGCTGATGGTCGCGATCGGGATCGGCCTCCACAACCTCGGCGAGGGTCTGGCGATCGGCTCCGCCTACGCGACGGGAGCGCTCGCGTTGGGCGCGTTCCTCGTGGTCGGCTTCGCGATCCACAACACGACCGAGGGGCTGGCGATCGTGGCTCCACTGGCCGAGCGGGCGGCGAGCCTGCGCCGCCTGCTCGTACTCGGGCTGGTCGCCGGAGCGCCGGCGATTCTGGGCGCGTGGATCGGGGCATCGGCGTTCAACCCGAGCGTCGCGGCACTGCTGTTCGGCGTCGGCGTGGGCGCAATCGTCCAGGTGGTGTGGCAGCTGGTGCCGGCGATGCGCGACGGCGAGGGGCGAACCCTCCACCCCGGCGCGGTGTGTGGCTTGGTCGCCGGCATCGCGGCGCTCTATCTGACCGGCCTGCTGGTGTCCGTCTAGCGATGGCCGACCCAGCGACACACGCGCATTCGGGCTTCCGGCGCGATCCGGCCGCCGCGAACACCGAGGCAGTCGAGGACTACGCGAAGGCGATCCACGCACTGTCCCGACACGGCGACGGTCCGGTGGGCACCTCGGCCCTCGCCGACCGCCTGGGCGTTTCTCCGGGGACGGTCACGGCGATGCTGAAACGGATGGCCGAGCTGGGTCTTGTCGAGCACGAGCCCTACCACGGCGTCACGCTCACGCCCGCCGGGGAAAAGGTTGCGCTGGAGGTGATCCGCCATCACCGGCTGATCGAGGCCTACCTGGCGGAGGCCCTGGGGATGCCGTGGGACCGAGTGCATGACGAGGCCGAGGTGCTCGAGCACTACATCTCCGAGGAGCTCGAGGAGCGGATAGCCGAGGCGCTGGGCGACCCCGCGGTCGATCCGCACGGAGACCCGATCCCCGATCGCCGGCTCTCCCTGCGTGCCGACGAGGGAGCGTCGCTCGCCGAGTTCGAGCCGGGGCGGCCCGCCATGCTGCAGCGGGTCTCCGACTCGGACCCCGAGATGCTGCGCTACCTGGACGAGCACGGGATCCGGCCCGGGGTTGAGTTGACGGTGCGCGAGCGCGAGCCGTTCGGCGGCGCCACGGTCGTCGAGGTCGAGGGCGGCGAGCGTCACTCGATCGCCGAGGCCCTGGCGCGCCGGATGGTCGTCGCCTGATGGGGTCCGGCAAGGCTCGAGCCCTCTAGGCTTCGCCCGTGGCCCTCGCTGACGATTTCCAGTCGCTCCTCGACTCGCTTCCCGGCGATTGGAGCGACATCGTCTGCGACCTGCGGCTGGCCGACGAAAGCCGTTACGTCGACGCGGCCGTGCTGCTCAGCCAGATCAACGCCCAGCCCTACTCGAGGGCGGAGTGGCACTTCCGGATCAACGTCGCTCATGAGTTCGGCCACGCTGCGGCGGCCGAGACTGTCAAGGGCACGCTGGCGCTGCTCGACGACGAGGGCATCGTGGGCGAGATGATTCTGCGCGACGTGCACGAAGGACGGGCGGAGGTCGTGCAGATGTGGGGCCGCCCGGAGTCGGTGCGCCGCGAGTTCCGGCAGCGACGGCGGCTCTAGCCGGTCAGGCTCGCCTGCAGCCGGTCGCGGACAGCCTCGGGGTCGACGATCCCGTAGCGGGCTGCGAACGAGAGCCAATCCATGACGTGATCGCGCTCCACGGCGCCCGTTCCGAACGCATCGGCTTCGGTGAGCGCCTGCATCTGGGCGCTCTGCTCTCCCTCGTCCAGGTCCGGAACCTCCGCAACCAGGTCGGCGAGTGCGGCGTCCGGATCGCCGGCGAGCCCGCGATAGGAGCGCTCCAGGGCGGATTGAAACCCGGTCGCGAGGGATCCCGCCGCCGATTCGCCGGTGGTGACGACCAACAATTCCGGATAGGCGTCCGCACCGTAGTCATCGACCCGGAACTCGCGGGTCGGAACGCCGAGGCGCCGCAGCGTCACCCCCTCCGCATTCCAGAAGGCGGTTGCGGCGTCCACCCGTCCAGCCGACAGCGCGGCGACCGACTCGAACCCGATCGTCACTCGCTCGACGCTGGACGGATCCGCTCCGTCGGCTTCCAGCACCGCATCGAGAACGGCGTCGTCGGAAGGCAGGCCCGTCACTCCCACGGTGCCGTCCTCGAGATCCCTCGGTCGTGCGACAGCTTCGCGATCGCCAGCAATCACCGCGGCAAGGGGGCGCCGGACGACGGCCGCGATCGGGCGCAGCTCGAGCCCACGTCCCAACGCGATCCCGAAATCGTTGATGTCCATGACCGCGAGGTCGGCGCGCCCGGCCTCGAGCAGCTTCGGGGCATCGCTCGAGGACGCGGGCTCCCTGATCTCCAGCTCGATCCCCTCGTCCTCGAAGTAGCCGCGCCGAAGCGCCGCGTAGATGCCGGCGTGGACGGCATTCGGTTGGAAGTCGAGGATCAGGGTCGCTTCTTCCGAAGCGCCCGGTTCAGCACCGTCGTCGTCGCAGGCGGCGAGCACCGCCGCGGCGAGGACGGCCGCCAGCAGCGCGGCCCACGACCTCATTCGCGCGCAGGATAGCCTTGGCAAAACCACGTACCTGCACATGCTGCTTTCGCGCCTAAAGGCGCTCACCTGAATCAATGGCCGATCACGGGCTCCAAGATGACCTGCTGGCCTTCGTCGAGATCCCGAAGGGGAGCCGCAACAAGTACGAGTTCGACGAGGGGATCGGCCACGTGATCCTCGACCGGTTCCTGTCCTCGTCGATGGTCTATCCGACCGACTACGGCTACCTGATAGGCCACCGCGGGCGCGACGGCGATCCGCTCGACGCAATGGTGTGCGTCTCCGAGCCCACGTTTCCGGGCTGCGTGATCGCCGTGAAGCCGATCGCGCTGTTCGTGATGCACGACGAGAAGGGCAAGGACGACAAGATCGTCTGCGTCCCGACCCACGACCCGGGCTGGAACCACGCCGAGACCCTCGACGACATCCCAGAGGGGCTGCAGCGCGAGATCACCCACTTCTTCTCCGTCTACAAGCAGCTCGAAGGCAAGGACGTCGACGTCGAGGGCTGGCGCTCCCGCGAGGAGGCCCTCGAGGTGATCGCCGACGGCAAGCGGCTGCAGGAAGAGCACGAGGCAGCGAGCCGGTCGTAGTCCGCGGGTTCGCCGGATTGCCTGTGTACACTGCCGCGCGTTCCGTGCCCCGGGGTGCGGGGATTCACCAGCTAGGAGGTTTCGCAGTGCAGGATCGAGGTCTGGCGGCCTACATCGCCGAGTTGATCGGGACGCTGTTCCTGGTCTTCGTCATCGGGACCGTGGTGTCGCTCTACGTCTCCACGAGCCCGCAGTCGCAGATCGGATCGGACTACGCGGTCGTCGGCCTGGTCCACGCCTTCGTCCTCTTCCTGCTGATCGTGGCCTTCGGGGCTGCCAGCGGCGGCCACTTCAATCCTGCCATCACCCTGGCCGCCTGGACGTCCCGGCGCATCGATCCGGTCGACGCGGTCGTGTACGTCCTGGCCCAGCTCTCCGGCGCCGTTCTCGGTGCCCTGCTGGTCAAGGGAATCCTGCTCGACGAGGGTCGCGCGTCCGACTATGGGGCCGCCAAGATCAGCCCCCTGCTCGGGGGTGCGTTCCCCGCCTTCGTCGTGGAGGCACTGGGCACTTTCCTGCTCGTGCTTGCGGTTTGCGCCGTGGCGTTCAACCCCAGGGCCCGCCAGGAGTGGGCGCCGCTCGCGATCGGCACCACCCTCGGCTTCGCGGTGATGATCTTCGGCCCGCTGACCGGCGGTTCGTTCAACCCGGCCCGCTGGTTCGGACCGGCGCTGATCGGCGACGCCTTCGGCGACTTCTCGGACATCTGGCCCTACATCGCCGGACCGGTCGTTGGCGCTCTGGTTGCCTTCGGGCTCTACCGATACGTGATCGCGGGACCGCAGTACGCCGAGGGGGCGGAGCCTCCGACCTCCGCCGGCCGGGCCGTCGGCCAGGCGATCACCGAAGCCGAGACGCGCGCGCGCAACCGGTAGCGGCCGCACCCCGGCGGCGGCTGGGACGGACGACCCGCCCGGGAGGCCGGGTCAGGTAGCTTGAGCGCGTGCGGCGGGTCACCTTCTCGCGCAACTACACGCTCTCGCTTTCGCGCACCTGCCGCTGCTACTGCAAGTACTGCGCCTTCGCCACCCGACGCGCCCACCTGTATGACCCTGAGGAGGTAGAGCAGCGCCTCGACGAGGCGGTGCGGCGAAACGCCAAGGAGCTCCTCGTGCTGACCGGCGAGGCGCCTGAAGTCAACCCGGACGTCGCTGCCCGCCTGCGCTCCTACGGGCACCCCGACTTCCTCTCCTACGTGGCCTGGGCCTGCGAGCGAGCGCTGGAGCGGGGCCTGCTTCCGCACACCAACCTCGGCGTCCTCGAGCGCTCGGAGCTCGCCCGGCTGCGTGAGGTCACCGCATCCCAGGGCCTGATGCTGGAGTCGATCTCCGAGCGCCTGATGGAAACCGTCCACGCCGGGTCGCCGACCAAGCACCCGGCCCGGCGGCTGGAGACGATCGAGGCGGCAGGCGAGCTGCGAATCCCGTTCACGAGCGGGATCCTCGTCGGGATCGGCGAGACGCCCGAGGAGCGGATTGCGTCCCTGGAGGCGCTGGCCGACGTGCACGTCCGCCACGGCCACATCCAGGAGCTGATCCTCCAAAACTACGTGCCACACCCGCGCTACTACGGGCGCGAGGTGGCCGAGATCGCGGACGACGCGGCAAGGTTCCGTTGGCTCGCCGGGGCTAGCGACGAAGTCGCGGACCGAGCGAGTGAACCTGCCGCCCCGCCGGCGTCGCAACCCGCCGACACCGGACGCGAAGCGGAGGATGTCGGCGGAGTTTTGCCCGAGTGGGCGACGCCGATCAGCCTCGACGACATGGAGGTCCTCGTCAGCGAATGCCGGCGGCTGATGCCCGACGTGGGAATCCAGATCCCGCCCAACCTCTCCGACTGGTGGCTGGACCTCGTCGACTGCGGGGCGACCGACCTCGGCGGCCTGTCGGCAAACGGCGATCACATCTCACCCGAGCACCCGTTCCCCAGCCCGCACGAGACGCGCAAGCGCCTCGCGCCGCGCGGCTACGCGCTGACCGAGCGCCTCTGCGTCTACCCGCAGTACCTCGACCCCGAGTGGATGGACCAGGGGGTGCTCGACGTAATCAAGCTCAAGTACTGGAGCTTTATCCCCCGCAAGGGGTCCGGGCGTCGCTCGGAGCGGGAGATCGACCCCGAGCTGGCGCCACGGGCGATCGAGAAGGGACGTAGAGGAGAGCCGCTCACCGAGGACGAGCTCACGGCGCTCTTCGCCGAGACGCGCCCGGAGGTGATCGAGGCGATGCGGGCGGCCGCCGACGGCCTACGGGCGGAGCTCGCCGGGGACGTGGCGACGTTCGTCGTCAATCGCAACGTCAACTTCACCAACATCTGCGTCGTCGGGTGCGCGTTCTGCGGCTTCGGCCAGGGCAAGCGCTCCCCCGACGCCTACCACGTCACCGAGGAGGACTTTCAGGCCCGGGTGCAGGAGGCGGTCGACTTCGGCGCCACCGAGATCTGCATGCAGGGGGGCATCCACCCCGATTACACGCTGGAGCACTACGGGCGCTGGCTGCGCCTGGCCAAGGAAGCCGCGCCGCAGCTTCACCTGCACGCGTACTCGCCGATGGAGATCGAGTTCATGTGCGAGCGCTCGGGCAAGTCTCCGGAGGCCGTGTTCGACTACCTGCTCGGGTGCGGGTTGGGGTCCACGCCCGGCACCGCGGCGGAGGTGCTGCACGACGGGGTGCGCGCCCGGATCTCACCGAACAAGCTGCCGGCCGATCGCTGGGTGGAGATCATCGAGGCCTGTCACCGCTCCGGCCTGCGCTCGACCTCGACGGTGATGTTCGGCCACGTCGAGGAGCCCTGGGAGCTGGCCCGGCACATGCGGGTCGTTCGCGAGCTTCAGGAGCGGACGGGTGGGATCACCGAGTTCGTGCCGCTTTCGTTCATCCCGTACCACACCCTGCTCGGGCGCACCCACGGGATCGAGGAGATCTCGGCGCCGGAGAACCTCAAGCACACCGCTGCGTTTCGCCTGGCGCTCGGCAAGACGATCCCCAACCTTCAGGCAAGCTGGGTGAAGATGGGTCTGGAGGCGGCGGCCGAGAGCCTGCGCTGGGGCGTCAACGACCTCGGCGGCACCCTGATGGAGGAGAACATCTCCCGCATGGCGGGATCGCAGCACGGCGTGCGGCTCGAGCCTGAGCAGCTGATCGCAGCCGCCCGCGCCGCCGGACGCACCCCCGCGCAGCGCACCACCCTCTACGACATCGTCGAGACGTACTGAGCCGGAGACCGGAGCTAGTGATGGGGCTGAGCGCCCTCGGTACTGCGGATGCGCTCGGCCATCGCCGCGAGCACGTTCGTGGCGACGCTCGGGACGTCCGCGAGCAGGGTCGAGAACGCGCGCGAGTGAAGCACGAGGAGATGCATGTCCGACTCGGCGGTGACAGTGGCCGAGCGGGGAGCCGAGTGCAGCAGCGCCATCTCGCCGACGCACTCGCCCGGCCCCATGTGCACGGTCTTCTTGCCGCGCATCGTCGCCTTCGCCCTTCCCCCCATGATCACGAACGCCTCGTGCCCGAGGTCGCCCTGCCGCATAAGCACCTTGCCCGCCGGGATGTCGACCTCCTCTCCGAGCGCGGCGATCCTGGCGAGGTCGCGCTTGCTGCAGTTCGAAAAGAGCTGGACCTGCGCCAGCCGCCGCACCTTGGGGTCGCCTCGGCCTCTCACTCCCGCGCCACTCTATCCCTCCGCGCGATGATTGCGGTGTGCGAGCGATGGTCCTCGACGAGCAGCGGCGACCTTTGCGCGATGCAGAGGTCCAGGACCCGCGCCCGGGAAACGGACAGCTGCTCGTCCGCGTCCAGACGTGCGGGGTTTGCCGCACCGACCTGCACCTGGTGGATGGGGACCTGCCGGATCCCAAGCTGCCGCTGATCCCCGGTCATCAGATCGTCGGCGAGATCGTGAAAGCCGGCGAGGGGGCCGAGCGCTTCGAGGCGGGCCGGCGCGTCGGGATCCCCTGGCTCGGCTGGACCTGCGGCGAGTGCCGGTACTGCCGGTCGGGACGAGAGAACCTGTGCGTGCGGGCTCGGTTCACCGGCTACGACCTCGACGGCGGATATGCGGAGCTCGCGGTGGCTGACGAGCGCTACGCGTTCCCAGTTCCGGACGGCTACGAGGACCTTCAGGCGGCGCCGCTCCTCTGCGCCGGCCTGATCGGGTATCGCTCGCTGCGGTTTTGCGGCGACGCCGAGCGTCTTGGCCTGTACGGCTTCGGTGCCTCTGCCCACATCATCTGCCAGGCCGCGGTGTACCAAGGTCGGCGGGTGTATGCCATCACGCGGTCGGGCGACGAGGCGGGACAGGCATTTGCGCGTGAGCTCGGTGCCGCCTGGGCGGGCGCTGCCGACGACCTGCCGGAGGAGCTCGACGCGGCGATCATCTTCGCGCCGGCCGGCGAGCTCGTGCCGGTGGCGCTGCGGGCGCTCGCGCCGGGAGGGACCATCGTCTGCGCCGGCATCCACATGACCGACATCCCATCGTTTCCCTACGAGATCCTCTGGGGCGAACGCACGTTGCGCTCTGTGGCGAACCTGACGAGGCGCGACGGCGAGGAGTTCCTCGAGCTCGCGCCACTCGTCCCGGTGCGGACGCGCGTGACCGAGTATCCCCTGGCCGGCGCCAACCAGGCGCTGGACGATCTGAGGGCGGGTAGGGTTCGTGGTGCCGCAGTGCTTACGACGAGCGCTCGCGAGAGAGGAGCCTGATGGCGGACGTGACCGTGAAGAGGACCGAGGACTTCGAGGCGATCTTCGGCGGCGGCTTTCTGCGCGTTCGCGCGGGCCTGGGCGTCACGTCCTTCGGCGTCAACCTGCTGAGGTTCCCGCCCAACGCGACGGTATACCCGACCCACGACCAATCGCACGACCAGCAGGAGGAGGTCTACACGGCGCTGAAGGGTCGGGCGACGCTTCAGGTCGGAGGCGAGGAGTACGAGCTCGTTCCAGGCGTGTTCGCCCGGGTCGGGCCCAGCGAGAGGCGCAAGATCGTCACCGGCGATGAGCCGGCAACCGTCCTGGCGATCGGAGGGATTCCGGGGGAGCCGTATCGGCCCCCGGAGTTCACCGAGGAGGGAGCGCCCGACCCGCTGAAGGCCAAGGCGGCTCACCTCGCCGTACGCGACTAGACGCCTCTAGCGGAACAGGTCGTCTGCGGCGCGACGTCGGATGACGGCCGCGCCGGGTCCGTCATCGCTCGAGACCCAGTGCTCGGCGCCCCGAATCACCACGACAGGCACGCCGTCGGCCTTCGTTCGCGCCAGATCGGCCGCGGCTGCGAGCTCGTCTGCGACGGCGATCCTCGTGGCGCCGAGCGTGCGCCCGTGCTGATCGGTGCGGCCCCGCCAGTCGTCCAAGGCGACAAGGCCGGCACAGCCGATGGCGACGTCGGTCTGTCCCAGGCGCCAGGGCCGTCCGAAGGTGTCGGCCACGAGGATTGCGGGCCGCACCCCGGCCGCTGCGGCGAGGCCTTCCCGGACCCGCCGCGCCGAAGCGTCGGGATCAACGGGCAGCAGCGCGACCGTGTCGGATCCCTGGACGTTTGAGGCGTCGATTCCGGCGTTGGCGCAGATCCAGCCGTGGCGGGTCTCGACGATCAGCACATCGCGCTCCGCGCGGACGATGCGGGCGGATTCGGACTGGATCAGCTCGACCAGCCTCGGGTCCTTGCCGAGCCGTTGGGAGAGTTCGAACGCACGTTCGCCGGGCTCCACGTCGGCGAGGTCGCGCAAGCGTCCTTCGGCCTTCGAGACGACCTTCTGCGCGACGACGACAACGTCGGCGTCCGTGAGCTCAACTCGAGAGTTCGCGGCTGCCGTCGCGACCAGCGCTCCGAGCTCGTTTCCTTCTCGCACCTCAGGCATCCCCGCCAGGGGGACGATCTCAAGCCCGGGTTTCATCCGGCGATCCGGCCGGGCAGCTTCAGTCGCCTCAGCTCGGCTGCGGTCGCCGGAGCGCTCTCAGGGAAGTCGGCGAGCCGCTCGGCCAGGGCCTCCAGGTCGTCCGGCGTGTCGAGGTCCAGGGCGAGCGACGGAAGGGACTCGACCGAAACCTCGTGTCCAGCCGCGTGACCCCGCTCGACGTGACGCTCTCGGCTGCCGTCGCCGAAGCCTGGGCGGATCGCGTCCGGGGGAGACAGGAGCAGCCCGTTAGTCCCCGTTCCGTGCCGATCGGGAATCACCGCCACTCGCCCTGGTCGCATACGGCCAAGCGCGTCGTCGAGCTCGTCGCTCTCCAGCAGCGGACAGTCGCCCGGCAGCAGGGCGACGCATTCGGCGCCAAGAGCCTTCGCACGAAGGATCCCGAGCGTCGCGGCTTGGGGGTGCCCGGCATCGTCGGGGTCGCGCAGCACCTCCAGGGGCATGTCACTGCGCTGTGCGTGGTGCAGGGCGATGCGCTCGGCTCGGCCCTCCCCGGTGACGATGATCAGCCGGTCGAGATTCCGTGTGTCGGAGGCCGCAGCAAGGACGTCGCGGAGCATCGCCTTGACGACGGCTGCTCGCGCGGGACGATCCAACGCCTCGAGGAGGCGCTGCTTGGCGCGACCGAAGCGCTTGACCGGGATGATCGCCGTCGCCCTCACAGGCCCTCTGCGAACTCCAGCACCCGCTCGGCGAGCGCGCGCCTTCCCTCAGCCCCCTCCATCAGCGTGGGGCAGCTCAACGTCCGAAGCCCCTCGGGAGGAGGGTCCGGGTCGTCCTCGTCGACGACCATCGCGTCGAGGAGTCCGGCGTAAAGCGAGGCGACGCCCGCCGCGTTGACTGGTCGCGCCACGGCGGCCATGAACTCCTCCGTGGGCCCCTTGATGGCCCTGCCGGCGACGAGCGGGCTCACGGCAACCACGGGTGCAGAGGCCTCTGCGATTGCCTCACGTATGCCGGGGACGGCGAGGATGGGGCCGATCGAGATCACCGGGTTGGACGGGCCGATCACGATCGCTCGCGCTTGGGCGAAGGCCTCTCGAACCTCGCCGGTGGGCTCCGCCTCTGCGATGCCCTCGACCTCGACCGCCTCGATTGGCGCCTCGCCGCCGTCGAGGATCAGGAACTCCTGGAGGCCGCGCCACCCGCCGGGCGTGCGCACGCGGGTGGCGACGCGCTGCTCGGACATCGGCAACACGCGAGCGGTGACGCCGAGCGCGCGGCCGACTTGGCCCTGCGCCCCAGTCAACGTTCCGCCTTCGGCAAGGAAGTGGGTCCGATACAGGCAGGTCGCGAGGTCGCGGTCGGAGAGGCGGAACCAGCCCGGAGTGCCTAGCCGCTCGAGCCGGTCTGCAACGGTGAACGAGTCGTCGCGGATTCCCCATCCGCGCTCCTCGTCGATCTCTCCGGCAAGCCAGTAAGTGATGAGGTCGGGGTCGGGAGACACACGCAGGCCATGCACGTCGACGTCGTCCGCGGTGTTCGCCACCACGGCGAGCTCAGAGCCGAGGATGTCCTGCATGCCCGCCGCGAGCTTGGCGCCGCCGGTGCCGCCGGCGAGCACGACGACGGTCACCGTTCCCAGTGGCGGGACTTCGGCAGGCCGGTGATGCGGATCCCGGCGCGGGTCTTGTAGCGAGCGTTGATCGAGATCAGCAGCGGCGTCAGCTGCTCGACGATCCGCGCCATCTCGAGCGCTCCGGCGTTCACCGCGCGGAGCCCGGGGATCGCTTCGATGAGCTCGGCCACCCGCGCTTTGTCGGCCTTGCGATCGCCGCACAAAAGGATGTCCTCGTCGAGCTCCGCGGTGATGTCGGTCAGTGCAGGTGCGCTGACCGTGTGCAGGGTCGCGACCACCGTGACCCCGTCCGGGACCATTTCCTGCGCTTGTTGCGCGGCGGAGCCCTGCCAGACGCCGAGTGAGCGGGTCGCCTTGCCGCTGACCGCGGCGGCCAGCGGGACGGTGCAGTCGACCAGCACCTGAGCGGGCTCGAGCGCCTCGCGCAGGTTGTTGAGGTTCTCCGACTGCGCCCGGAACGGGACCGTGAGGAAGACGATCGGCCCCTGGCGTGCTGCGAGTTCGTTGGGCAGGCCCTCGACCTCCGCGTCGGGGACCGCCTGGCTGATCTTGGTGGCGGCCTGGGCCGCCCGCTCCTCGCTGCGTGAGCCGATCACGACCGGCCGGCCCGCTCGCGCCCAGCGCATCGCCAAGCCGTAGCCGAGCGCGCCAGTGCCGCCGATGATCGGGATCGCCTCGCCAGCCACGCGGGCGGCAGTGTACGGCGCATATGCTCCCGCCCGCATGAGGCTCGAGGGGCGCAAGGCGCTGGTGACAGGCGGCGCGAGCGGAATCGGCGCGGCGATCGCCGTGCGGCTGGCCGCCGAAGGCGCCGAGGTGCTGATCGGCGACGTCGACGCCGACGGCGCCGCCGAAGTCGCCGGCGAGATTGGGGCCGAGGCGGCGGAGCTGGACGTCACCGATCCCAAGGCGGCCGCAGCGGTGGTCTCCGAGCGTGGACCGTTCCCGATCCTCGTCAACAACGCCGGCACCGACCAGTTCGGGTTCTTCACCGACACCGACCCGAGCCTCTGGGACCGCCTGCTTGCGGTGAATCTCGTGGGCGTGTTCGCCTGCACGCATGCGGTGCTGCCCGGCATGCAGCAGGCCGGCTACGGACGGATCGTCAACATCGCCTCGGAGGCGGGCCGCGTCGGCTCGAAGGGATCCGCCGTCTACTCAGCCGCCAAGGGTGGCGTGATCGCGTTCACCAAGACCATTGCCCGCGAGAACGCCCGCTATGGAATCACCGCGAACGCGATCGCGCCCGGGCCGATCGAGACGCCCTTGCTGATGAAAGCGCTGGAGTTCGGGGACCTTGGCACCAAGATCGTCGAGACGATGAAGTCGGCGACCCAGATGAGGCGGCTCGGCGAGCCCGAGGAAGTGGCGGCGGCCGTCGCGTTCCTGGCCTCCGACGACGCCTCCTACGTGACCGGGGAGACGCTGGGCGTATCCGGTGGGCTGGGAATGGTCTAGATGGCCTTGGAGCCCGGGATCAGGCGCGAGGACACCTTCGTCGTCGAGGATCGCTTGCTCACGGACGTCGGCGGCTCGATCGGGAGCAGCGTGCTCTCGACGCCGGGGATGATCGCGATGATGGAGCGCTGCTCGGCGATCCTGTCGCTCGAGCATCTCCCCGAGGGCCGGGCGACGGTTGGGTTCGAGGTCTGCGTCAAGCACGTCGCGGCCGCGCTGGAGGGCGCGGAGTGCCGCGTCCGGTCGGAGCTGCGAGAGATCGTCGACAACCGCAAGCTGCGTTTCGACGTCGAGGTCACCGAGAGCGACCGAACGATCGGCGTCGGCACGCACGAGCGCCGCGTGATCGAGGTCGGGCAGCTGGGCTGAGCCTTCGCGGCGCGCCAGGCGGGCGGAAGCGTCGGTGAGGGCGGGGTAGGGGCAAATCGGCCGTTTGGGGAGTTGAAGGGGCTATAGCGCCCCGAACTCACCAATGGTCGTCCGGAGCCGCCTGGGCACTCGCCGCAAGGCAGCATGGAGTGATTGCGCGGCGACAGCTGCTGCAACTCGGACTAAGTCTGGACGCCATCAAGCATCGATTGGCCAAGGGCCGGCTTTACGTGGTCATGCGCGGTGTCTATGCCGTGGGGCGACCGGAGCTGACGCGCAACGGCAGGTGGATGGCCGCCGTACTTGCCTGTGGTGACGGGGCGATTCTCAGCCACGACAGTGCGGCTGGGCTGTGGGAGATTCGCAACGGCGAGCGCCTAATCGAGGTCTCCCTACCGGCCCCATTCGATCGCCGGCCATCTGGCATTCGGGTTCACCGCCGCACCCGCCTGCGACCTGAAGACGTGACGACCCGCCACAACATCCCCCTCACCAGCCCAGTCCGAACACTGATCGACCTCGCGCCGCGGTTGACAGAGGACCAGCTCGAAGCTGCGATCAACGAGGCAGTCAAACACGACTACGTCGATCCCGACTCCCTACACGCCTCGCTGGAGGGTCGCCGGGCCGAGCCGGGCGTCGCCCTGCTGCGCGAGCTTCTCAACCGCCGAACGATCACGCTCACTGACTCAGAGCTCGAGCGGCGGTTTCTGCGACTCGTCGCCCGCGCCGGGCTCCCACCGCCCCTCACCCAGCAACGGGTGAACGGGTTCCGCGTCGACTTCCTCTGGCCAGAGCTCGGGCTCATCGTGGAGCCGGACGGCTGGCGCTATCACCGGACCCCAGCCCAGCAGGCGCGTGACCGTCGTCGCGACCAGACGCATACGGCCGCTGGCCTCACGCCATTGCGGTTCACCCACGCCCAGGTCCGGTACGAGCCCGGCTACGTAGAGGGCGTCCTGAGGACGACCTATCGGCGGTTGATGCGCGCCCAGGCCGCCTAACCTCCTACTTGATGACCGAACTGCCACGGCGGGTCCGCATCCGCGAGGTCGGGCCGCGAGACGGCTTTCAGAACGAGCCCGAGGTCATCCCCACCCCCGAGAAGGTGCGCTTGATCGGGTTGCTGGCGCGCACCGGGCTGAAGCGGCTCGAGGTGACGTCGTTGGTGCGCCCGGACGTCATTCCGCAGCTCTCCGACGCCGAGGAGGTGCTGACCTCGATCGATCGCGTCGACGGAGTCGCGTACTCGGTGCTGATCCCGAACGAGAAGGGGCTCGAGCGTGCGCTCGCCCACCGCGACCGCTTCGACGAGGTGAGTGTGTTCCTGTCCGCGTCGGAGACGCACAACCGCGAGAACGTCAACCGCTCGATCGCCGAGTCGCTGGAGGGGGTGGAGCGGGTGGTCCGGCGCGCCCGTGGCGAGGGCCTGCGCTGCGAGGGCGTGATCTCGGTCTCCTTCGGCTGTCCGTACGAGGGCGAGGTGCCGCCGGACCGCGTGTTCGGCATCGCCGAGCGCCTCGCGGCAGCGGGATGCGAGGAGGTCGGCTTCGGCGATACGACCGGGATGGCCAATCCCCGCCAGGTGGGCGAGTTCTTCCCGGTGGCCCGCGAGCGACTGCCCGATGTCGAGCTCACCGCACACTTCCACAACACGCGGGGCCAGGGGCTGGCCAACGTCCTCGCGGCCCTGGAGGCGGGGATCGACTCGTTCGAGAGCTCGTTCGGCGAGCTCGGGGGCTGCCCGGTCCCGCCCGGCTCCACCGGAAACATCTCCACCGAGGACCTGGTGTCCATGCTCGAGGAGATGGGCGTCGAAACCGGTATCGACCTGCCCAAGCTGGTCGAGGCATCCAGGGCCGCCCAGGAGGTGCTGGGGCGCCCGCTCGGCGCCCACGTGCTCAAGGCCGGCCCCGTGGACTGGCACAGATCTTCCAGTGAGCCGCTTTAGCGGCGAAAGCAGCATGTGGAGTTAGTGGCGTAGGGTGAGGCGATGAGCGCCGACGCTTTCAAGGCCGCAGCGCTGGCGGGCGACGAGGCCGCCATGGCCGACGTGCTGGCGGATGACGTCGTCTTTCGCAGCCCGGCGGTGTTCAAGCCCTACAAGGGCCGCGAGGCGACGCTGCTGGTCCTGCGGGCCGTTTCGCGGGTGTTCGAGGACTTCCGCTACGAGGATCGCTTCGCCGGCGAGGACGGCGAGGTGCTGCTCTTTTCCGCTCGGGTCGGCGACCGGGAGCTCAACGGCATCGACCTGCTGCGCTTCGACGACGCCGGGAAGGTTCGAGAGCTCACCGTGATGATCCGGCCGCTCTCGGGGCTGACGGCCCTCGTCGAGGCGATGGGGCGCGAGCTGGAAGAGCTCGGCGTGCCGGTGCCCGGCAAGGCGTGAGCAGCGGGCCGACTGCGGACAGGCGCCGGCCGCGGGTTCGTGAGGGTGAGCCTCGTGACGCCGACCTTCTGGCAGGCCTCGCCGCACGCTCCTGGCGAGAGGGATTTCGCGGCATCGTCCCGGACGAGATCGATCCCGAGCGGGCCTGGCGCCCCGATCGGCTCGAGGCCCGATTGGAGGGACGCGTGGACGACGGAGCGGCGATCCTCGTCGCCGAGCTCGACGGCGCGATAGCCGGCTTCGTCCTCCACGGACCGTGCCGTGACGACGACGCCGAAGCCAAAACGGCGGAGATCTGGGCGCTGTACGTGGACCCCGGCCGCTGGCGGGCGGGCGTCGGGCGGGCGCTCGTCGACGCCGCCGTCGACGATCTGCGCCGCGGCGGCTTCGCCGAGTCAACCGTCTGGACCCTGGCGGACAGCCCGCGCAACCTGCGCTTCTACGAGGCGCTCGGCTTCGAGCTCGACGGTGCCCAGCAGCGACGGGAGAGCTTCGGCGCTCCGCTGGAGGTGCGGCTCAGACGACCGGTTGGCTAGCGGCCCACGTGCCCGGCGTAGTAGGCGACGAGATCCCAGCTCGAGATCACGCCCTCGGGCACAGAGTCGGGCCCGTAGCCGACGAGCAGGTGCGACACGTCGTCGTCGACCATTCGCTGCGCGGCTTCCTCGACGGTGTCCGACGGGTCGATGTAGGCCGCCTCCTGTGAGACGACGTCGATCGCTCGCGTGGTCAGCGGGTCCTCGCGAAGGTGAACGAGGACGTCGCGGTGCAGGACCCATCCCGCCGCGATCCGCGTGCGGGGATCGACCACGAGGACCGCGTGGGTGCGCCGCGCGCTCATCGTCGCCGCGCAGGCCGCAATCGTCACGTCGCCGGAGATCGCGATCACGCCTGGGCTCATTACCGCCCGAACCGGAGTGTGGGACGGAGCCATCTCGACCGTCGTCCTCATCTCGGGTTCGACGGGGCGTGCCACACCCCGAGTGTAAAGCCGGTGGGTTGGTGAGCCGCTTTAGCGGCGAAAGCAGCATGTGGCGTTGGGGATGTCTACGCTCCGCCGGTCCTGAATCAAGCAAGGAGCGTGCGGGTGGAGATACAGAAGGTGGGCGTTGTCGGCTGCGGCCTGATGGGGCACGGGATCGCGCAGATCTGCGCCCAGGGGGGCTGGGACGTCGTCGTCCGCGAACTCGACCAGGACGCGCTCGACAGGGGCATGGCGAAGATCGAAAAGCAGCTCGGGCGGGCCGTCGAGAAGAGAAAGCTCGAGCAGGCCGACGCCGACACGATCCGCGGCCGGATCACGCCGACCCTCGACTACCGAGACCTCGCCGACTGCGATCTGGTGATCGAGGCGATCACAGAGGACCTCGATCAAAAGCTCGACATGTGGCGCGAGGTCGACTCGATCGTCAAGGATGACGCCTACTTCGCGACCAACACGTCCTCGCTGCCCGTGGCCGAGCAGGCAGCGGCAACCTCCCGGCCCGGCCGCTTTCTCGGCCTGCACTTCTTCAACCCACCGCAGGTGATGCCGCTCCTCGAGGTGGTTCGGGCCGAGAGCACCGACGACGACGCCAACGACCTCGGGTTTGAGCTCGGCGAGAAGCTGGGCAAGACGACTGTTGCCGCCGGCGACAACCGCGGGTTCATCGTCAACCGCCTGCTCGTGCCGTACATGCTCGACGCGATTCGGGCGTACGAACAGGGCGTCGGCTCGATCGACGACATCGACACGGGCATGAAGGCGGGCGCGAGTCACCCGATGGGACCGCTCACGCTCGCCGACTTCGTCGGTCTCGACACGCTGGCGTCAATCGCGGAGGTCATGCACGAGGCCTATGGCGAGGAGCGGTTCTCCGCGCCGCCGACGCTCACCAAACTCGTGGGCGCCGGGCATTTCGGACGCAAGTCCGGGCGCGGCTTCTACGACTACTCCGGCGACGAGCCCGTCGCTGTCGACCCGGGTTCCTGATCCCGGCGGCAGTCGTCGCGAGCACGAACCGCCCGCAAATCCGGTAGACCTTTCCGAGTCGATGGATCACGACTCGATCGACCGCATCCGCGGTGCCACCTTCCCGCTCGCCCGCCGTGGCTATGAGAAGCGCGAGGTTGAACGCTTCCTGGGCAAGCTGGCCGATTGGCTCGAGCACGGCGGCGCCGACGAGTCACGCTCGGATCTGGTCAAGCGCGAGCTGGACCGCGTAGCGCAGAAGACCGGGCGCATCCTGACCGCGGCGGAGGAGGCTGCCGAGGAGCTGCGAGCCGAGGCCACTGCGGAGGCGCAGGAGCTCACCGCTCAGGCGCGCGCCGAGGCTGAGGCCACGCGGGCCGCGGCGGACAAGTACGACACGGACACGCGCTCGGCAACGGACGCCTCCGCCGAACGCTCGCGCGTTGAGGCCGACACCTATGCGCGCGAGACGCGCGAGGAGGCGGAGGCGTTCGACGCCCGTACCCGCAGGGACGCCGAGATCTACGCGGCGGAGACCCGGGAGCGCGGGGAGGCTGAGGCAGAGGAACTGCGAGCCGAGGCCGAGCAGGAGGCCCAGGAGATCGTTGCCAAGGCGCGAGCTGAGGCCAACCGGATCGTCGAGGACACAAACCGGAGGCGCGCCGAAATCGAGGCCGTGATCCAGGATCTCGAAACTCGCCGCGACGGCGTGGTCGGAGAGCTGGAGCGCCTGGCGAGCGAGGTCGCGGGAACGGCGACCCAGCATCGACCCAGCGCACCGTCGGCCAAGGCGGCCGAGGAGGACGAAGCGCCCGAGGCGGAGCCCGACGCCCGGCAGCCGGCAGCACCGCGGAAGCCGGCCGCGCAGCGAAGCTCCCGATGAGCGAGACCCGGGAGGGGACCGGCCTCGGGCGCGCGCTCGAGGCGGCGCTCTCGGGCGGGCCCGAGCGACACCACGCCAAGGTCGCGGAGCAGAGCAAGCTACCCGTGCGCGAGCGCGTGAAGCGGCTCGTCGATCCGGAGTCATTCTCGGAGGAGGCACTGCTGGCGAACTGGGACGCCGAGGGACTCGGGGCCGACGGCGTGGTCACGGGCCTGGCGCTGATCGGCGGGCGCAAGGTGGCCCTGATGGCGAACGACCCGACTGTCAAGGCGGGCTCATGGGGCCCGAAGACGGTCGAGAAGATCCTCAGGATCCAGGAGCGGGCGCTCAGCCTCGAGCTGCCGATGATCTACCTCGTCGACTCCGCCGGAGCGCGGATCACCGACCAGGTGCAGATGTTCCCGGGCCGCCGCGGCGCCGGCCGGATCTTCTACAACGAGGTCAGGCTCTCGGGCCGCGTCCCGCAGGTCTGCCTGCTGTTCGGTCCATCGGCGGCGGGTGGCGCGTACATCCCGGCCTTCTGCGACGTCGTGATCATGCGCGAGGACAACGCCTCCATGTACCTGGGCTCGCCGCGCATGGCGGAGATGGTGATCGGCGAGAAGGTGAGCCTCGAGGAGATGGGCGGGGCGAAGATGCACACGTCGGTCTCGGGCTGCGGGCACTTCCTCGTCTCGAGCGACGAGGAAGCGATCGATCTCGCGCAGAGATATCTGGCGTACATGCCGTCCAGCTGGCGAGAGCCCCCGCCGGCCGCGCCGCCCGCCGACCCGGCGCCCGGGCGCTCGGTGGCCGAGATCATCCCGGACGACGAGAAGACCTCGTTCGACGTCAAGGAGCTGATTGGGGCGCTCGTCGACGCCGACTCGTTCTGCGAGGTGCACGATCGCTGGGCGAAGGAGGTCGTGGTCGGCTTCGCGCGGCTGGACGGGCGGGTGATCGGGATCGTCGCCAATCAGCCGAAGTTCAAGGGCGGCGTGCTCTTCGTGGACTCCGCCGACAAGGCCGCTCGATTCATCTGGACCTGCAACGCGTTCAACGTGCCGCTGCTGTTCCTCGCCGACGTTCCGGGCTTCATGATCGGCACGGAGGTCGAGCGACAGGGGATCATCCGGCACGGGGCGAAGATGATCTCCGCGGTCTCCGAGGCCACGGTGCCGAAGCTGTCGGTGATCGTTCGCAAGGCGTACGGCGCCGGCCTCTACGCGATGGCGGGCCCGGCATTCGAACCCGATTGCTGCATCGCACTGCCGACGGCGTCGATCGCGGTCATGGGGCCGGAGGCGGCGATCAACGCGGTCTTCTACAACCAGATCCAGGCGGTCGAGGGGGAGGCCGAACGGGAGGAGTTCGTGCGCGCGAAGCGCGAGGAGTACGCCGCGGACATCGACATCCTCCACCTCGCTTCGGAGCTGGTGGTGGACGCGGTGATCGACCCCGACGCGCTCCGTGCCGAGCTGATCCGCCGCTTCGCCTTCGCCGAGTCCAAGGGCCGCGGCTTCAGCGAGCGCCACAACCCGATCACGCCCGCGTAGGCACGATGGGCGGCCTCGCGCTGGTGCTCGGCAGCCACGCGCGGCATCTCGATCCGCCGGCGGGGGAGTGGAGAGTCCTTTCGCGCCACGGCGACTTCGGCTACGCGCTCCCCCACGAGATCGACCACGTCGCCAACATCCGGCGCCTCGCGGACGCCGGCTGCGATCGCGTGCTGGCGATCGGCTCGGTGGGCGGTCTACGGCTCGACCTCGGACCGGGGACCTTCGTCTGCCCGGACGACCTGATCGCCCTCGACGCTCCGCCGCTGACGGCGCTCGAGGGCGTTGCCGCCCACACGGTGCCCGGCTTCGACGCGGGCTGGCGCGGCGACGTCGTGTCGGCCTTCACGGAGACCGGGACGGAGGTTCGCGATGGGGGCGTCTACTGGCAGGCAACCGGGCCGAGGCTGGAGACCGCGGCGGAGATTCGCCTGATCGCCGAGCGCGCCGAGGTGATCGGGATGACGATTGGTTCGGAGTGCGTCGTCGCCGGCGAGCTCGGGCTCGCGTATGCGGCGGTCTGCCTCGTCGACAACTTCGCCAACGGCGTGGCGGATACCGAGCTTTCACTGCAGGAGCTCGAGGAGACACGGGCGGCCAACGTCGCCGCGCTCGACGCGGCACTGACGCGCGCCCTGCCGGCACTGGCATGAGCGCCAGCAGCGATCTAGTGCGCCTCCCGGGGCTCGTGAACGCTCACACCCACGCTGCCATGACCCTGTTTCGCGGCTACGCCGAGGACCTGCCCTTGATGACGTGGCTCGAGCGGCACATCTGGCCCGCCGAGCGGCGCCTGGAGCCCGAAGACGTCTACTGGGGCACCCGGCTGGCGTGCCTGGAGATGATCCGCACCGGGACGGTCCGCTTCTGGGACATGTACTGGCATCCGGGGGCGACGGCGAGGGCGGTCAGGGATGCCGGCATGCGCGCGGTGGTCGGGGCACCCCTGATCGACAAGGACGACCCGGCAAAGTCGCCGAACCTGCGGGAGGTCGCGCTGCAAAGCGTGGAGGAGATCGCGACCGAGGGTGGCGATGCCGTAGCGCCCGCAATGGCGCCGCACGCCATCTACACGGTCAGCGAGGAATCCCTGCGCTGGATTGCCGAGACCTCCTCCGAGCGCGACCTGCCGGTGCAGATCCACGTCTCCGAGACCGAGGACGAGGTCCGGCGCTGCGTGAAGGAGCACGGCGACCGACCGATCTCGTACCTCGATCGAGTGGGCCTGCTGGGGTCGCGGACGATGCTCGCGCACTGCGTCTGGGTCGACCGGGCCGAGCTGGAGCTGATCGCAGAGCGCGGGGCGACGATCGCCACCAACCCGGTCGCCAACCTGAAGCTTGCGGTGGGCCGCGTGTTCGACTATCCGACGGCCCGTGCTGCCGGCGTCGAGATCGGTCTGGGCACTGACGGCGCCGGTTCGAACAACTCGCTCGACCTACTCGCCGACGCGAAGACGTTCGCGCTGCTGCAGAAGCACGAGGCCGGCGACCCGGCGGTGGTGAGCGCGGACGAGACGTGGGAGATCACGACAGGGCGACGCTCGCGTCTGCTCGATCTCGCCGGGGGCGACCGGGAGAATCACATCCTCGTCCGCCGCGACTCGCCCGAGCTCAGCCTCGGCGACCTCGAGGCCGGGCTCGTCTACGCGGCCTCGGGCTCGGTGGTGGACACGACGGTGGTGGACGGCCGGGAGCTGATGAGGGATGGTGTGATCGAGGGGGCGGACGAGGTCGTCGCGCGAGCGCGCGAGCGGGCGCAGCGGCTCGGGCTCACCTCCGGTTGACGGGGAGGCCGGCGGCGATCCACGCCTGAGCGCCGCCGAGCACGTCCGTTGCGGCGAGGCCGAACTCCGTGAGCGTCGCGGCCGCGAGGCTGGACTGGTAGCCCTCGTCGCAGATCACGATCACCTGGGTGTCGCGTCGGTCGAGATCCGGGTCTCGATGGTCGCTGCTCGGGTCCAGGCGCCACTTCAGGACGTTGCGCGGCATGACCTGGGCGCCGGGGATCTCTCCGTCGCGCGCACGCTGCGACTCCGAGCGAATGTCGACGAGGATCGCTCCTCGCTCGACCGCCCGATGGGCGTCCGACGGCGTCAGCCGCTGGAGCCGGTGCGAGCGGACGACTGGAGCTGGTCCACCGTGCCGGCCCTCCGCAGGTGGCATAGACGAACTCCTGGCGGGCGTCACTTGGGGTGATGTGGAGCTCGGGCTCTGCCGTGATCAGCTTGTACTCGTCCCCCAGCGTGGCGGCCAGCTCCAAGCCGTCGTAGCGAGCGACCGACAGCGCTCTTGGCGTGAGTCAGAGCCGTGGCGGAGATGTCGGCAACGGTGACATCCACGTAGCCGGCCGAGAGCAATCTCGCGGCCAACCCGGAGGCGCCACCGCCCAGGTCGGGTCCTTGGTTTCGTAGATCCGCTCCCAGTGGGACTTGGAGACCCTCACGCCCATCGTCGCTCCTGCGAGACTAGCCGCGGCGCCCGGCGCGGCGAGAAGCGGACGAGGCAGCCGCGCTCTTCATCCCAGAGCTTCAGGCGCAGCGCGTCGATGCTGGAGCGCAGCGTGACCACGGGGGTCGGCGCGAACATCGGTTGCTCCTCATGCGCCGCGCGAAGGCGGTAGTTCGGGATTTTGGCGCTGAGATGGTGCACGTGGTGGTAGTTGGCGTTTCCGACCACCCAGGAGAGGGCGCGCGGCAGCTTCAAATAGGAGCTCCCCTGTAGAGCGGCGAGCTCGAACTGCCACTCGCCTGCGGCCTGGTAGTAGGTCTCCTCGTATTGGTGCTGGATGTAGAGCATCCACGCCGCGATCGCACCGCCCGCGACGAGCGTGGTCCCTTGGATGAGGAGAAACGTCTGCCAGCCGGCCAGGGCGCTCCATCCGATCACCCAGCACACGAGGGCCAAGTTCGTGAGGACCACGCTCAGAAGGATCCGTGGCGTCATGCCCCGTTGCGGGAAGCGCCGCTCGAACAGGAAGACGAGGCTGGGGCCGACGAACAACATGAGCAGCGGGTTGCGATAAAGCCGGTAGCCGAGTCGCCGCAGCCGCGAGGCCCGCTGATACTCGGCGACCGTCATCGTGTAGATCTCGCCCGGACCCCGCTTGTCCAGGTTGCCCGCGTTTGCGTGGTGGAGGCTGTGCTGGCGCTGCCACCAGCGATACGGAGTGAAGAGCAGGAACCCGAGCAGATGTCCCCATCGGCGGTTGGCCGCTCGAGACTCGAACAGCGAGTTGTGCGTGAGGTCGTGAAAGAGCGAGTACATCCGCATCAGGAAGGCCGTCGCGAGTGCGCCGAGGAGGACGGCCAGCCACGGAGCCGGGCGCAGAACGGCGGCTAGAAGCCAGAGGCCGAGGTAGGGAAGGAGGACGCTTGCGATCTGCGCCGGGCTTCGTCGCCGATCGACCTCGAGGTACCGAGCGAGGTCGCTCTTCCAGCTCTCGCGGCGCGGGATCTCGGTCGATTTCACACCTGAGTTCGCTGGCATGCAGGACACCAGGTATCGCTACGGCGGCTCAGTCGATCTGGATCACCGCAAGCGCTGGGAGAGCTCGACGAAGTAGTCGAGCGCGGCGGGATTCGCCAGCGAGTCCTTGCTGGCGGCCGTCTCCGCGGGGGCTCCCGTGAGGATCCGCTTGACCGGGACCTCGAGCGCCTTGCCGGAGAGCGTTCGCGGCACCTCGGCGATCTGGAAGACCTCGTCCGGCACGTGCCGCGGCGAGCACTGCTCGCGGATGCGACGCTTGATCTCGGCGACCAGCTCCTCGTCGAGCTCCTCGCCCTCGCGAAGCACCACGAACAGCGGCATCCATCCCTCGGTCCCGGGGCGCGGCACGTCAACCGCCAACGCGTCAAGGACCTCGGGTACAGCCGCGACCGCGCGGTAGATCTCGCTGGTGCCCATCCGCACGCCCTGGCGGTTGATGGTCGAGTCGGAGCGACCGTAGATGACCGCCGTGCCCCGGGACGTGATCTCGATCCAGTCGCCGTGACGCCAGACGCCCGGGTAATGCTCGAAGTAGCTGGCGCGATACCGGGAACCGTCCTCGTCGCCCCAGAAGAAGACCGGCATCGAGGGCATCGGCTCGGTGATCACCAGCTCGCCCACCTCGTCGATGATCGAGTTGCCGTCTTCGTCGAACGCTTCGACCTTGGCGCCGAGGGCCCGGGCCTGAAGCTCGCCGCGGTAGACCGGCAGCAGCGGCACTCCGCCGACGAAGGCCGTGCACACGTCCGTGCCGCCGGACGTCGAGAACAGCCAGGTGTCCTCGCCGACGTGGTCGTGGACCCACTGGAAGCCCTCCGGCGCCAGCGGCGAGCCGGTGGAGCCGAGCGCGCGCAGCGTTGAGAGGTCGCGATCGGCCCCCGGCTCGACGTCCGCCTTCATGCAGGCGGCGATGTAGCTCGCGCTCGTTCCGAAGCAGGTCATCTCCGTCCGCTCCGCCAGATCCCACAGGACGCCCATGTCCGGGTGCCCAGGGCTGCCGTCGTAGAGCACGATTGCGGCGTCGGTGAGCAGACCGGCAACGAGGAAGTTCCACATCATCCAGCCGGTCGTCGTAAACCAGAAGATGCGGTCGCCCTCCTGCGCGTCGACGTGCAGGCTGAGCTTCTTCAGGTGCTCGAGCAGGATGCCGCCGTGGCCGTGGACGATCGCCTTTGGCAGGCCGGTGGTGCCGGACGAGTAGAGCACCCACAGCGGGTGGTTGAACGGCACGGGCTCGAAGCGCAGCGGCTGTCCCTCGCCCGAGGCGAGCAGGTCGTTCCAGTCGATCACGTCCCGCAGCGATGAGAGGTCGGGGTCGGTGCCGAGGTAGCGCAGGACCACGGTGCGCTCGAGGGAGGGCATCTCGCCCTGCAGTCCGGCGACGACTTCGGTGCGCTCGAAGTCGCGGCCGTTGTAGCGGTAGCCGTCGACGCAGAAGAGAATTTTGGGCTCGATCTGCGCGAAGCGGTCGATGACGCTGCCGGCGCCGAAGTCGGGCGAGCAGCTCGACCAGATTGCCCCGAGGCTGGCGGTGGCGAGGAAGGCGACCACGGTCTCGGGGACGTTCGGCATGTAGGCGACGACGCGGTCACCGCGCTCGACCCCCAGCTCACGCAGCGCGGCGGCGACCCGCGAGACCTGCTCGCGCAACTCGCCCCAGGTCAGGCTGTCGAGCTCGCGCCGCTCGGAGCCGTGCAGGATGGCGAGCTGCTGACCCGGCCTTCCACGCAGCAGGTGCTCGGCGTAGTTGAGCTGGGCGCCCTCGAACCAGCGTGCGCCGGGCATCGTGCGCTCCGCGAGGACCCGGC
>JBKPDQ010000016.1:0-7014 GCA_046728015.1 Actinomycetota bacterium | reverse complement strand
CCTCATTCTTGACCCGGGTGCGCGTGCGGACCAGCTGCTCGCGGCGCGCCAGCCGCCGCCTGAGCACGCGGGCGCGCTCGTCGGGCATCCACACCGCCTCAAGCTCACCCCTCCACAGAAGGCTCGCCAGCGTGCGCGCGTCGAGCCTGTCGGTCTTGGCGCGCGCCTGGGCGATCCCGGTGTCGTCCGGCGAAACCACCACCACCCGCTGCACGTGAGGCTCGAGCATGCGCGCCAGCTCCCACGCGCCGCCCGAGACCTCCATCGCCACCCGGTCCGTGGCCTCGAGGCTGGCGGCCAGCGACTCGAGCCCCTCCGGGGTCATCTTCACCCGGCCGACCGAGCGCACCACACCGTCCTCGCAGATCGCGATCTCACAGAAATCGCGATGCAAATCCAGGCCGACCGCCCGACCCATCCATCTAAACGCCGCCGGCACCTGCTCCACGACTACCACCTCCTCACGAGTCGTCGAAAGCGGGAGAAGCAGCGGGCGAACGACACAGACCGATACGTGCTCGCAGCACAATCCGGGCGAGTCGCAGGGGCGGCCACCGAAAAGCCCGGGCTCGCAGCCCATCGTCCAGAACGGCCTGCCGTCTGCGTTCTCCCAGAAGGCCCCTGTCCCGGATCACCCGACCGTACGCACGGGGTCGGACGGAGCCTCCAGGACCCGGATTTTCATGCCCCGAACGGCAGCAGCGACGGGCCGTCGGCTGCTGGCTACTGCTTCGTCTGGCATTGTGAGCGTGTCCACGACACCGCACGCGCGATCGCGGGCACTTAGAAGACCTTCGGCGCCCCGAGCTCCGCCAGCGGTCCATTGAGGCGCGCTGGGCTCCGTCCTCCTCCTCGCCACAAGCGCGACCGCTGCTTGCTTTGGCGGCGCCACGGCCAGCCTCGTCGCCGGTTCCTCGCGTACGGCACCCGGCTGATCCGCATAGTCAAGCGGTCGGCATAGTTCGTCCTAGCGTGCCGCGCATATGGCCCACTCGCCACGCTGAGTTCGAGGTCCTCCGTGCGATCCAACGCGCGGCCGGAGGCGACCCGCGGACCATCATCACGCGCCTGGTCGAGCTAAGGGGCTTTCGCTTGAGGCCAAAGGCAATCACGCGCGCCGCAAAGCCGCTTGATCGCCGGGACGCACGTCAGGCAACGAGTTGTCGGCATCCTCACGCTGGCCATCGACATGACCACCTGCCCCGGATTGACGGCGTGGTCGGCTCGCAGTACACGACTGCGGACGGCGACGTCCGCCGCTCGCGTCCCCACCAGGTTGTGCACTTTCGGGTCCCGAAAGCTGCGCACTTTTCGATTCCCGTCGACAACTGGTACCGGTCAGCGCAGTACCCGCTGCAGCCCGACCCCTCGGCTCGCCGCCAGCGGATCACCGACTGAACTCAACAACGACAGCTGGGACGTCTCCGAGCTGATGCGCGGCCGTACGATGCAGCGATGAGCGCTGACGCATTCGCGGAGTTCGAGCGCGCGGGCTGGGAGCGCGCGGCGCCCCGCTACGAGGAGTACTGGACCGACACGGTTCTGTTCGTCGAGCCGCTCCTCGACGCCGCGGGAGTATGCGCGGGGTCGCGGCTTCTCGATGTGGCGTGTGGGCCGGGCTTCGTCTCCGAGGCGGCCGCGGCGCGCGGAGCGCACCCGGTGGGCGTGGACATCGCGACCGCGATGGTCAAACAGGCTCGCATGCGCCGTCCCGATCTCACGTTCGTGGAGGGCGATGCGCTGCGGCTGCCGTTCCCTGACGCGTCGTTCGACGCGATCACGATGAACTTCGGGATACTGCACGTCTCGCAGCCAGAGCGCGCGCTCGCCGAGGCGCACCGCGTCCTCGTTCCGGGTGGGCGGCTTGCGTTCACCACCTGGCTGGCGCAGGGCAACGCCGAGGACGAGATCACCGAGGCCGCCCTCGCCGCCCACGCAATCGCCAGCGAGGGACCGGAAGGGCCGAACTACCACGTGTTCGCCGATCGCGACGAATGCCGCCGGGCGATCGCCGACTGCGGGTTCGACACCGGCTCGCTCAGCATGAACACCGTCACCGCACTCTGGCGCGTGTCGAGCGCAGACTTCCTCTTCCAAGCACAGCTCCACGCCGGAGTCCGCACCGCCGCAGTCCTGCGTGCGCAGCCGCCCGACCGGCTCGAGGCCATCCGCGCGGCGATGGCCGACGCTGTACGCCGCTACGCGGAGGGCGAGGAGTTCGCCCTGCCGATCGCCGCACGCCTCATCTCAGCTCGAGCGTCAGGCACTGCCGGTGATGGCCAGGCCGACTCGAACGCCAGTAGTCCAGATCAGACGAGGAGCCTCTCTCAGCCTTGACGTAGTGTTGCGGGGCGGGCGTACTCGAGCAGTCCGCGCGCGTCACCGCTTAACCGCGGCGCGCACGCGGCACTCGCTCTCGAGCCCAGTCCGGCACGGCCGTGGCAAAGGGGTTACGACCTACCTCTGGCGGGTCGCTCATGAGCTGGAGGTCTAGGCAGGTTTTGCAGCCCGGCTCCGGTCAGCATGTAGGCGGGGGAGAGGCTTGCGGGGTCGGCCTGGACGAGCTCGACGATCGCGGCGCCGGCGATCTCCGGGGTGACCAGCGGGCCGAGCTGGGCCACGTGCTGCTCAAAGGAGTGGCCGGCGCGCGCCGCGTAGGCCTCGATCGCTGGTCGGCCGACGTCGGTCAGCGGCGTGATCTTGGGCAGCACCGCAGTGAAGGTGACGTCCAGGCCGGCGCGCTTCGCCTCGTCCTGGGCGTATGCGGTGATGAAGCGCTGCGTGGCCTTGGCGCCGGCGTACCCGCCGCTGAGCGGTGAGCCGGCCAGCGCCGCGCCGCTGCTGATGACGACCACCCTGCTGCGGGGTCGCAGGGGCTTGAGCAGAGCCTCGCGCAGCCAGTGGAACGCGATCCGGACATCGGTCTGCCAGTTGACCGAGAATGTCTCCCACGTCTGCTCCTGCAGCGGAACCATGTGGGGGCTTGCGCCAGCCACCAGAATCACGGCCTGCGGCTCATAGCGATCGAGGAGGCTGGCCGCCTCGGTGGCGTCACCGGCATCGGCGACCTCCGCCCGGATGGTGCCGCCCCCGGCCGGCTCGGGAAACTCCGCCGCGGTGCGGGAGACGGCGACCACCGGGGCGCCCGCATCGGCGAACGCCCTGGCGATCCCGCGGCCCAGGCCGCGGCTCGCACCGACGACGATGGTGGTCGCGCCGGTCAGGTCGCTCTTGGTGCCTTCTGGGCTTGTTCGGATGTGTGTCGAGTTCATCTGGCTCCTCGCCCTCGGGTCGCTCGGCGGCAGGAATGCCACTCTGTTGCTGGGGATACGCCCCGGATGGGAAATCCATCGCCAGCCCGAAGCGCGGAAGCAGCTCGGGATCGAGGAAGGTGGTGAACTCGGCGATCAACCATCCCTCCAGCGTGAGCACGCTGATGCTGTGCGCCGCGAAGGTCCGCCGGTCCTCGTCCCAGATGTACCTGCCGAACGCCAGCTGCCCGTTCGCCCGAACCGGAACCACGCGCCAGCGCTTGTCGCCCGTCAGCACAACGGTCTCCAGGAACGTGGTCACCGCCTCGCGCCCGCGGTCCCACGTCGGAATCGGCGGCATCGTCACAGCCGCGTCCGAGGCCAGCATCGCGACGACGGCATCGACGTCGGCGCGCTCCCAGGCGTCGACGAACCCCTCGACGATCGCGCGCACGCCCTGGTCGTCCAGCGAGCCCAGCATCGCCTGCTGGCTGCGCTCGGGCAGCCGCTCGTCGGCCGCCTTGTGGGCGCGCTGCAGCGCGCTGCGACGCCGGGCGGCGTCATGTCGAGCGTCCCGGCGACCTGGCGCGCCGAGAACCCGAGCACGTCTCGCAGGATGAGCACGGCGCGCTGGCGCGCCCGCCGGGTGCTGGAGCGCCGCGATGAACGCGAGCTCGACGCTCTCGCGCCGCTCGTAGCGCGCCTCCGGACCGGCGAGCCCGTCCTCGATGCCGAGTCGCTCGTCGGGGTAGGGCTCGACCCAGACCGATTCGATAACGGGCGCGCCCAGGCCGTCGTGGGGGTCGGCCGCCGGACCGTAGTCGATCGGGAGCACGCGCTTGGGCCGCCGCTCGATCGCCCGCAGGCAGACGTTGGTCGCGATCGAGTAGAGCCACGAGCGCAGCGAGCTTCGCCCCTCGAAGCTCGCCAGCCCGCGCCAGGCGCGCAACATGGTCTCCTGCAGCGCGTCCTCGGCGTCGTGTAGCGAGCCGAGCATCCGGTAGCCATGGGCGTGCAGGGCGCGGCGGTGCGGCTCCGTCAGCGCAGCGAAGGCATTCTCGTCGCCTCTGCGGGCCGCCTCCAGCAGCTGGTGCTCGTTCATGCGTTCGCCCGCCTGGTCTTGGGTTGCCAGAAGGCGATCTCGCCGCCGAGGCGGTGGTGACGACGCTGCGCCACCCGGCCGGGCCCTCTCGCGGCTCGACGAGGACAGACTTCCCCAGCTCGCGCGCCCCGGCCGGTGGCCGCGCCGATCTCGGCGACGTCGACGTAGGGCAGCCAGAGGTGGCGCCGGATGCCGCACTCGACGACCTCCCCCGAACCCGTCGCCGAGTTCGAGGGAGAGGTAGAGCCGGCTCGCGTCTCGGGGGCGCCAGCCGCACAGCTCCGCGTAGAAGTCGCGGGCCTCCAACAGGTCGCCCGTGTGGAGCTCGAGATGGACGACCGGATTGGAGCGCAGCGGCGTCATCAGCTTCCGCCGGCGCCCTCGAGCACCGGCACCGGACCCACGGTGCCAGGTGCGGCCGTCCGCGCGCGGCCCGGCAGGGCGAGAGCGACGATCGCACCGGCCAGCGACAGGGCGGCGACGACGGCGACCGCCGGCGCGAACCCGTCGAGGAACGCATCGGGTGAGGCGAAGCTGCCGGCCCCGGCGAACACCGCCGCCGCGACCGCCACTCCGAAGACGCCGCCGAGCTCGCGCATCATGCTGTTGGCGCCGGCGGCCTTACCGACCTCCTCGTGGGAGAATGAGCCGACCACCGAGTTCTGCGCCGCGGGAATCGCCATCGACACCCCGACGCCGGCGACGATCGACGGCAGGACGAACTCCGAGTAGCTGAGTCCGGGGTCCGCGATCAGCGCGATCCAGCCCATCCCGATTGCCTGCAGGGTGAGCCCTCCGACCATGAACACGCGCTCGCCGAAGCGGTCCACCAGGCTGCCGACCAGCGGCGCGACCGTGATGAAGGTGGCGGTGAAGGGCACCAGCCGCAGACCGGCCTCCAGCGGTCCATAGCCAAGCGACGTCTGCAGCATCTGCGCGAAGAAGAAGACCGCGCCGAACAACGAGGCGAAGGTGAGGAAGATCGCGCCGTTGCCCGCCGAGAAAGCGCGCGACCGGAAGAAGCGCATCGGCACCATCGGCTCCGCCGCCCGCAGCTCCCAGGCAACGAACGCAACGACCAGCACCACACCGGCCGCGAGCGCTCCGACGATCTCGAGGCTGCCCCAGCCCGCGGAGTTCCCGCGCACGAGCCCCCAGACGATCGCGAAGCCTGCCGCACTGATCAGCCCCAGGCCGGGCAGGTCGAGAGCGGCGTCGGCTCCGAAGCTCTCTTCGATCTTCCTGAGCACGAACGGGATCGCGGCCAGGCCGATCGGCACGTTAAGCCAGAAGATCCAGGTCCAGTCGATGCCCTCGGCGATCGCGCCGCCGACCAGCGGACCCAGTGCGACCGCGATCCCGGTGACGGCGCTGAACAGGCCGATCGCCGCTCCCCGCTTCTCCGGCGGGAAGGCGGCGCTCAGCAGCGCCAGACCGAGCGTCATCACCAGCGCCGCGCCGGCTCCCTGGACGGCCCGGGCCGCGATCAGGAAGCCGACGCTGGGCGCCAGCGCGCTCGCCGCCGACGCTCCAGCGAACAGGCCCAAACCGATCGCGTAGAAGCGACGGCGTCCGTAACGGTCGCCGACCGCGGCGGCCGTGATCAGCAACACCGCGAAGCTCAGGTTGTAGGCGTTGACGGTCCACTCCAGGTCCTCGATCGAGGCGCCCAGATCGAGCCGGATCGTGCTCAGCGACGTCGACACCACGAGCGTGTCGAGCGCGGCCATCAGCGAGCCGATCGCGGTCAGGGCGACGATCCATGCGGTCGCCGTCCTCTTGCCTGTTTGCGTTGATGTCGAGCTCATCGGCTCCTCGCTTTCTGATCGTTCGGCGGCGGGGATTGCCGCCATGTCAGTGGGGATACGTCGGGGGTTGGAAATCCATCGCGGGGAGGCGACTCGGTCGCTCGCCGGGGCGGAGGCCCGGGGCGCTGACGCCCAGCGGGCGATGCGACCGCCACGACGGCGGCGTCGAGGATCAGCACGAACTGCGCGAGGCACAGGAGCGCCAGCGCGAGGGTGCTGCCGTCGAGCCGCCGGCGAGCCCGGACAGCGATCGCGGTCATCGCTCAGCCTCCTTGCCCTCGATGTGCTCGGCGTGGTAGGCGCCCCAGTCGGGCCGGCGGCCGTGGATGTCGGTGAAGCCGTACTCGTATGTGAGCTGCCACGTCGCGAGCGCCTGACCGGTCCAGCGCTCGACGTTGGGGTCGGCCGCCAGGGCGGCGACCGCGCGCCCGATGTAGTGAGGCGTCTCGGAGGCCGCGAAGTGCCTGTCCTTGCGCGCGCCCTCCAACCAGTTGTCCTCCGTCACGCCGAAGTGTTCCAGCATGGATTCCGATCGAAGGAAGCCCGGGGTGAGCGCGAGCGCCGTGATCCCGTGCGGCTCCAGTTCGGCCGCCTTTGCCTTCGCTAGGCGGATGACCGACGCCTTCGCGAGGTCGTAGAAGAGGCTGCCGCGGTAGTCCTCGCGGATCCCGTCCGTGATCTCGATGATCAGCCCGCGGCCGCGGCGCACCATGAGGGGCGCCGCGCGGTGGCTGGTGATGATGTGGGTCTCGATCGCCTGTCGGAGCAGTGCGAGCCCGTTCTCGAGCGAGTGCTCCCAGAACGGCACCGACCACTCGGTGAGCGGATCGCCTCCCCAGACGTCGTTGACGAG
>JBKPDQ010000015.1:0-45760 GCA_046728015.1 Actinomycetota bacterium | reverse complement strand
CGCCTACGCCGTCAGCCGCGCCAACCTCGGCGAGAACGCCTCGCTGACGGCGGCGGCGGCGCTGTTGATCGACTACGTGCTGACCGTGGCGGTCTCGGTTGTCGCCGGGGTGGCTGCGATCACCAGCGCGGTGCCGAGTCTCGGTCCGCAGGCGGTCGAGCTATCGCTCGGATTCGTGGCCGTGCTGGCGGTCATGAACCTGCGTGGCGTCAAGGAATCCGGGAGGGCGTTTGCGATTCCGACCTACGGCTTCGTCGCCTGCGTCCTCGCGATGCTCGTCATCGGGGGCGCCAAGGCGCTCTTCGGCGACGGCCTGACGGCCGAGAGCGCCGGCTACCACCTTCGGGACGTCGCCGACACGAGCGGCGTTCTGATCGTCTTCCTCGTTCTGCGGGCGTTCGCCTCCGGCTGCACAGCGCTCACGGGAGTCGAAGCGGTTTCCAACGGCGTCCCGGCCTTCAAGGAGCCGAAGAGCCGGAACGCGGCCGCGACGCTCGTGATCATGGGCGCCCTCTCGATCACGATGTTCGCGGGGATCACCGCCCTTGCGATGGCGGCCGACGTCCACATGGCCGAGGACGCCGCGAACCTGATCGGGCTTCCCGGGGGCGAAGAGCAACGCACAGCGATCAGCCAGGTCGGCCTCGCCAGCTTCGGCGACAGCGTGCCGTTCTACCTGCTGCAGGCGTTCACGGCCGCGATTCTGATCCTCGCGGCGAACACCGCCTTCAACGGCTTCCCGGTCCTCTCCTCGCTGCTCGGCCGGGACAATCACCTTCCGCACCAGCTCGCCAACCGCGGCGACCGCCTCGTGTTCTCGAACGGGATCGTCCTGCTGGCCCTGGTCGCCGCGCTCCTGATCGTCGCCTTCAACGCCGACGTCACTCGGCTGATCCAGCTCTACATCCTCGGCGTCTTCCTCTCGTTCACGCTCAGCCAGGCGGGCATGGTTCGCCACTGGTCCAGCCTCATGCGCACAGCGTCCGCCGAGGCCGCCCGCCGGCTACACCGCAAGCGCCTCGTCAACCGCGCCGGCGCGCTCGCTACCGCCCTGGTGTTCGTGATCGTCCTCGTCACCAAGTTCAGCCACGGGGCGTGGATTGTCGTCATCGCCGCGCCGATCCTCTTCCTCGGGATGAAAGCCGTCTCCCGCCACTACGCCGGGGTTGCCGAGGAGCTCGCCCCCGGGGCCGCCGGAGTTTCGCTCCCCTCCCGCGTCCACACCGTCGTCCTCGTCTCGAACCTGCTGGCGCCGACGCTGCGTGCGCTGGCGTTCGCGCAGGCGACGCGTTCGGCGACCCTTCGCGCCGTCAACGTCGCCGCGGAGGGAGCCGACGACGCCTTGCCGCGCGAGTGGGAGCAGCGTGGGGTCCCAGTCCCGCTGGTGGTGATCGAGTCGCCCTACAGGGAGACGGTCCGGCCCGTGGTTCGATACCTGCGCCAGCTGCGGAGGGAGAATCCCGAGGACGTGATCTCCATCGTGATCCCCGAATACGTCGTCGCACACTGGTGGGAGCACCTGCTTCACAACCAGACCGCGCTGAGGCTCAAGGGCAGACTCCTGTTCGAGCCCTCGGTCGCAGTGACCAGCGTGCCGTGGGCGCTGGGAGCCGAGCGGGCTAACGGGGCCGGGATAGCGTCCAAATGACCGGTCCGGTGACGTACGTCCGCAGCGAGGACCTGCTCGACGAGTCGAGGCCGAAGCGCATCGCACGGGCGTTCAGGCTCAGCCGGCGCCGCCAGCTCACCGGACTGGCCCTCGCCGTCCTCCTGCTTCCGCTGCTGACGCTGCTGCTCGACGCGCTCAACGAGGAGCTCGCGCTGGACGCACAGGTGCTCCTCTACCTGCTCGCCGTGGTGATCGTCGCGCTGGTGGGCGGGATCCTGGTCGCAGTTGGCTCCGCGATCGCGGCGGCGACGCTGATCAACTACTACTTCGTCGAGCCCGTGCACACGCTGACGGTTGGCGATCCCGACCAGGTCGTGACGCTCGTGCTCTTCGTCGTCGTCGCGGCCTTGGTGAGCGGTGCGATCGAGCTCGCCGTGAGGCAGGCTCACGCCGCCGAGCGCGCCCGCGACGAGGCCGAGACCATGTCGGCGATCGCGGGCCCCGAGCTCGAGGCGAAGGGGTCCCTTCGCGAGGTTCTCCAACGCGCGCGCGACACGTTCAGGATGGAGTCGGTTGGGCTGAAGGTGCGGCAGCGGGGGACCGGGGAGTGGATCGAGGTCGAGCACGTCGGCTGGGCGCCGCCGGGCGACGAGGCGCCGCTTCGCTTCGACGTCCCAGTCGGATCCCACCTGCGCCTGACCGGTCGCGGCCCGGCCCTGTTCGCCGAGGATCAGCGCGTGCTCGAGGCGTTCGCGGCCGCCGCGCGAACCGCATACGAGGGCCACGTCCTGAGCGGCAAGGCCGAGGAGGCGAGAACCCTGGCCACGGTCGACCAGCAGCGGACGTCGCTGCTCGCGGCTGTCGGCCACGACCTCCGCACGCCGCTTGCCGGCATCAAGGCTGCGGTCTCGAGCCTCCGCCAGAGGGACGTCCAGTGGTCGGACGAGGAGCGCGCCGAGCTCCTGGGAACGATTGAGGACTCGACCGACCGGCTCGATGCCGTGGTGGCGAACCTGCTCGACGCGAGCCGCCTCCAGGCTGGGGCGCTCAGCGTCAAGCTCGAGCCCGTTGCTCTCGACGAGGTCGTCGCTGGCGCTCTGCTCGCCCGTCCGGGGGCGAGCAAGCGGGTGGTCGTAGACGTCCCCGAGGACTTGCCGCCGGTTCGCGCAGACCCCGGCCTTCTGCAGAGGGTGCTGGTCAACGTTGTCGACAACGCGCTCAGCCACGGAGCCGGCGACCAGCCGGTGGAGGTCCATGCCCATGCGGGCACCGGGAGCGCCAAGCTCGAAGTGGTCGACCATGGGCGAGGGCTCGGCGCCGAGGAGCGGGCGGAGATGTTCCAACCCTTCCAGCGGCTCGACGATCATGGGCCCGAGGGCCTTGGGCTCGGACTCTCGGTCGCCCGCGGCTTCATCGAGGCGATGCACGGCGCGATGGTCGCCGACTCGACTCCCGGGGGCGGGTTGACGATGCGCATTCGACTTCGAGCCGCGTCGGCCAACGGCGAGAGGTCGTCCGCATGACCCGGGTTCTGATCGTCGAGGACGAGAGGGGCTTGCGCCAGGCGTTGCGGATCAATCTCCAGGCACGGGATTATGAGGTCACCGTCGCAGAGGACGGTCGCTCGGCCCTGACCGAGGCATCCCACCAGCCGCCGGACGCGGTCGTGCTCGACCTTGGCCTGCCCGATATCGATGGAGTCGAGGTGATCGAGGGTCTCCGCGGCTGGACCCGGGCTCCGATCATCGTCCTCTCGGCCCGCACTGGAGAGCCCGACAAGGTGGTCGCGCTCGACGCCGGAGCGGACGACTACGTGACCAAGCCGTTCGGCATGGACGAGCTGCTCGCCCGCCTGCGGGCCGCGCTTCGCCGCGCCGCCCCCGCGGATGAGCTGCCGCGGGTCGAGACCGCGAGCTTCACCGTCGACCTCGCCGCCAAGGAGGCGTTCGGTGCCGACGGAGCGCCGGTCCGGCTAACGCCGACAGAGTGGCACGTGCTCGAGGTGCTGGTCCGAAACGAGGGCAAGCTCGTCCCGCAGCGCCAGCTCCTCCAGGAGGTCTGGGGGCCGAGCTACGAGACGGAGACCAATTACCTCCGCGTCTACCTCGCGCAGCTTCGGCGCAAGCTCGAGCTGGATCCCTCGCATCCGCGCCATCTCATCACCGAGCCAGGGATCGGCTATCGGTTCGTCGTCAAGCACGCGACCTCATAACCGCAAGCGGTACCGCCGACGAACGGCACGGCACGTCCGCGTCGCGATATCGGCTGACCCGATGACCCGGCCAGCCGGGATCAGCGCTTTCGCATTGGACAAGGCGCGGGAGCGCTGACCCTCGCTACCGCTTTCCATGCAGCAGTACCGCTTTTCGTCCAAAGCGGAAGCCCCGGCGCCAAGCAGAACCGAACAAATGTTTGGGCGAGCGGAAGACGGGTACAAGATGAGAAGCGCGTTCGTAAGGCGCGCTCTCCGCTGGGGGCAAATGGGCTCGCAAGACAGTGAAGGCCGCGAGCACGACCCAGCCGAGCCTCGTATCGAAGGAAGCAGGAAACATGGAAGCGCATACCGAGCGACTGGGCACGCCCCAGCGCAGCTCAACGGGCACCGTTGACCGAGTCCGTCGACTGGCGACCGAGACCAAGCAGGCATTCAAGACCACCGAGTTTTGGGCCATGGTCGGCGTCATCGTCGCGATTCTCGTCAGCGCCGCCGCGATCAAGGGCGGAGACAGCTCAGGCGGTACCGATGAGTTCGTCGCCAAGCAGGCTTGGCTCTACGTCGCCATCGTCGCCGCCGCCTACATGATCAGCCGGGGCCTGGCCAAGGCCGGCTCGCGCGATCCCTACACGGAGGATCGTGAGGACCGCTCGTAGGTCAGCACGCGTTTAGCAACGTTATGCGGGCCACCTTGCGGGTGGCCCGCATAGGCGCTCACCGATCGAGGTCGTCCTCCAGGGACCTCGCGACACAGTGATTAGGAAGAGAGGACCGCATGTCGGAACAGACGAAGAGAGACTCGAAGCTTGTCGAGATGCTGAACGAGGCGTATGGCAAGGAGCGCGAGCTCGAGGTCGCGCTGGCGTCACACCTCGAGGTCACCACGCGCGATGACTACGAGAAGGCCCTGCGACAGCACCTGACGGAGACGAAGTCGCACGCGTCCGCGGTCGCGAAGCGGATCAAACAGCTCGGGGGGGCCGCGGAGACCGTCACACTGCCGGGCCCAGGGAGCGCGACCAAGGCAGCACAGAGCATCCAGGGCGTCGTCGGCAAGGCCAAGGCCGCGGCGCAGGGCCCTCTGCACCTCGTGAGGGGCTCGGGTGAGCAGGGCAAGATGCTCCACAACGCCCGCGTGGAGTATCGCGAGGAGGCCGATGAGATCGCCACCTATACGGTGATCGATGCGCTGGCCACGGCGGTTGGTGACAAGCAGACCGCGAAGCTAGCTCGCGACATCCGGCGCGACGAGGAGCGAATGGCGAAGTTCATCGACGACCTGCTTCCGCAGCTCGCCACGGACGTCGCCCACGACGAGATCCCGGTATCGGAGATCGAAGGTGACGCCGCGCGGCGCACATCGACGGGCTCGGGCCGGACGCGGAAGGCAGCATCCAAGCAGGCGGCATCGCGTAGATCGTCGACGGGCAAGCCCAGGTCCTCGAAGAGCCGCGCAAAGCGCGGTTGACACGAGAAAACTACGACGGAGAGAAAATCATGGCGCAGACCACCAGATCAAGATCAACGACCAAGGGTTCGACGAGTCGGAGCGGCCCTAAGGCCTCGAAGAAAAGCGGAGCTGCAAAACGGTCCACCTCAAGGGGAGGCAGCGCGAACGGCAGTCGAGCCACGAGCACCACGCAGTCGCGCTCCAAGTCGCAGTCGACCGGGCTGAGTCGCAACGGTGCCAAGTCGTTCAAGGACACCGTGGTCGACGGGACGAAGGGCGGAGGACGGGCCGTCGCCGATGTGGCGTCGAAGGCCAAGGTCCCCTTGATCGCCGGAGGCACAGCGATCGTGGGCGCCGCCGCCGGAGTCGTGCTCAAGGACCGCCTCGGCGCCAGCAAGTCCAAGAACCCCCTGAATCGGCTGGGCGGCATGTCGATGCCCAAGTCGGTGGCGAAGCTCGACCTCGACACAGTGAAGTCGGCGGCCGACCGCGTCAGCGCCTACGGGCGACAGGCATCCGACATCGCCGGCGCGATCGAGAAGACGCGCAAGAAGAACAAGTAGGGCGGCCGGGCAAGCCGCGCCAAGCACCGACCCGCGTAAGGAGACCGAGATGGCACAGACTGCCAACACGACCCGCAAGAAGGCGACCAGCCCGAACAGTTCATCGAGCGGACCTTCGAGCTCGAGCAAGAGGGGCTCGGCAAAGCGATCGAGTCCGCGCACCGGCTCGAACGGAGGAGCGAGCCGGACGCGCAACCCCGCCCCGACGAGCGCGCAGAAGTCGAGCTCGACGAGCGCGCGCTCCAAGCCGCGGTCGAACGCCCAGTCCGGGAACGGCTCGAGATCGGTCCCCGGGATCGCTGTTGACAAGACGAAGGGCGCCGCTCACGTGATCTCTGAGGCCGCCTCGAAGGCGAAGACCCCCGCGCTGGCGGCGAGCGCCGGCCTCGCCGGGCTGGCGGGTGGCCTGGCGCTTGCCCACCGCACGACGCGAAAGCGGATCCTCGGAGTGCCGATGCCGAAGGGCGGCACTGCACATGCCGTGAGCAAGAACCTCGCCGAGGCGGCCAAGAACGTCGGCAGCTTCGGTAAGGGGATGGGATCCCTCGCGGCCGAGGTCCGTCAGGTGCGCGAGGGCGTCGCCATGGCCGGAGAGCCCAAGCGCTCACCGATCGAGGTCGTGCTTCAGGGCCTGACCAGGCGGCGCTGAGCTCGCGGGTCGTCCGGGTAGCTCGCATTCCTTGCGCGGCGCGCCCTTGGCCGTACCCGATCAGCAAGCGCGCCCTCGGGAGCGGAGACCAAGTTGTTGGCTTTGCCTCGGGAAGCACGTCGAAAGTTGCGCTTTCCATGGAGGCTGTCGCACAAACCCCTTGCGGCCTCTTGAGAGATCGTCTCGACCCCCGTTAACAATCGAGCCAAGGCGAGCCTCAACCGGGCTGCACCCATCCATACGAGAGGCTCGACCCGGGTCGTGACGACCATCTGAGTGTTGGTAGCGGTCCCTCTTTCGGCACATCCGAAGAAAGGCGCCAATCACCGGCGTCGGACATGTCTCGACCTAGAATCCGCGCGTGGCCAGAGCGATCGACCGCCAGGTCGCGGAGATCATCGACATCCATAGTGCCGCCGGTCGTCGCTTCGAGGCCGGGGGCGTGCGCAGCTTCGCCCGCGAGCAGCGGCCCGGCGGCGGTGAGGGGCCGCTGGTGGTGCTGGTCCACGGCGTCCCGACCAGCTCCTTCCTGTACCGCAAGGTCCTGCCCGCGCTGGCCGACCAGGGCCTGCACGGGCTGGCGTTCGACTTCCCGGGTCTTGGGCTCGCCGACCGGCCGCGGGATTTCGACTACTCCTGGTCGGGACTCGCGCGATGGGTGGGCCAGGCGATCGACGCCATGGAGATCGAACGCTGCCACCTCGTCGTGCACGACATCGGCGGTCCGATCGGCTGCGAGTGGGCGGTCCGAAACCCGGAGCGCGTGGTGTCGCTAACCGTGCTCAACACCCTTCTCGACCCGGCGACCTTCAGGCGCCCGTGGATGATGGCGCCGTTTGCGGTTCGCGGCCTGGGTGAGATGTGGTTGCGCGGCCCGCGTCAGCTCTCGGCGGCGATCTTCCGGCGGACCGGAATCGCCAAGCCGAGCAAGATCACGACCGCCGAGCTGTACGCGTACCACGCTCTCCTTCGCCGCGGCGACGGCGGTCGCGCGTTTCTTCGGATCATGCGCGGCTTCGAGCTGACCGAGCAGAAGCGGCGACTGCTGTGGGACGGTCTCGCCGGCCGGACCTTCCCGGCGCGCATCGTCTGGGGCGAGCTCGATCCGGTGCTGGGAATCGAGCAGCTTCGGATCGCCCAGAAGGTGCTGCGGGTGGACGAGCCGGTGCTCCTCCCGGCCAAGCACTTCCTGCAGGAGGACCACCCCGAGGCCGTGGGACAGGCCATCGCCGACCTCGTCTCGCCGCTGGGCTGACGCCAGCCCGCTCCCGCCGGCTAGCGCTCGTACGGGCTGGACCTGACCTCGACCTCCGCGACCGGCATCTCCGGCGCGGCCTGACTGTCGATGCGGCGCGGATGCTTTGCCCCGCCCTCGATCAGGCGCGGTTCGCCGCGCTCCGGGAAGGAGATCTCGATCAGGTCGAAATCGCGCGGAGCGACCACGCGCTCGAAGGTCTCCCGCGCCTCCGCCAGCACATCCCGCACGTCGTAGCGCGAGGAGATGTGGACAAGGCTCAGCATCGATACCTCCGCCGCGCGCGCCAGCTCTGCCGCCTGACGGGCCGTCGAGTGGCCGGTCTCGATTGCTCGCGCGAGCTCCTCGTCGGCGAAGCTGCCGTCGTGCACCAGGACCTGCGCCTGGTGGGCGGCCAGGCGCGTCATCTCGCATGGAGAGGTGTCGCCCGTGACCACGAGCTTGCGCCCGGCGCGGGCTTCCCCCATCACCTGATCGGGCCGGACGATCCCACCGCGCCCCCGCACCTCCTCCCCACGCTGCAGGCGCCCGAAGTCCGGACCCTCCGGCACGCCGAGGCGCTCGGCCGCCTCCTTGTCGAAGTGTCCTGGCCGCGCGTCTTCGACGAGCGCGTAGCCGTACGCGCGGGTCGAGTGCTGGACCGGGAACGACCGCACCTCATACCCGTCGTGGCGCACCGCCTCACCCTCGTCCAGCTCCACCAGCTCGACCTCGTAGTTGAGGCGGCCGAAGATCCGCCGCAGTGCCTTGAACAGCTCGATCAGGCCGGGCGGTCCGATCACGCGCAGCAGGCGCTCGCGCCCTTGCAGGTCGTAGGTCTTCAGCAACCCCGGGATGCCGAGGTAGTGGTCGGCGTGAAAGTGCGTGACGTAGATCTCGTCCAGGGCGACCAGGCCGACCGAGCGATGCATCTGGCGCTGCGAGCCCTCGCCGCAGTCGAACAGCAGCCGCTCGCCGCCGACCCTCGCCAGCAGGCAGGCGGTGGCGCGCCGGGCCGTGGGCACCGACCCCCCGGTGCCGAGGAAGACGAGATCCATGTTCATGGCGGCTACGGTAACCGTGCCGCTGTCGGGCCGCGGTCGAGCCGCGGCGGCCCGGCTCTAGACTCCGGCCCCGAGCGCCCGTAGCTCAGTGGATAGAGCGGCCGCCTCCGGAGCGGCAGGCCGCAGGTTCGAATCCTGCCGGGCGCGTGATCCAGCCCAGTCAGGCGACCCGTGCGATGCCCAGGATCCGCGGCGCCACGGGATGGATGCGGGCGTTCTCGGGGAAGCCGAAGCCGCGACAGCTCACGATTCGAAAGCCGCCTCGCTCGACCGCCGCCAAGGTGTCGACGTTCGGCCTGCAACCGCCCATCAGCCGGGGCCACACCACGGCGACCGCATCCTGGTAGCGCGCGAAGCCCGGTCGGCGCGAACGCACGTGCTCGTAGAAGCGCAGCTCGCCGCTCGGCCGCAGGACGCGGCGGAACTCCTCGAGCGCAGCGCCCTGATCGGGAACCGAGCACAGCACGCCGGCGATGACGACCGCGTCGACCGAGCCGTCCTCGGCGGGCAGCGCGTCGGCCGTGCCGGCAACCACCCGGATGCGGAGCGGCAGGCGCCGCGCGGTCTCCTCCGCCGCCTGGCGCAGGTAGGGCTCCGGCTCGACCGCGATCAGCTCCTCGACCGTCGCCGGGAAGTGCTCGAAGTTGATTCCGTTTCCTGGCCCCACCTCGATCACACGCCCCTCGAGGGCCGTGAGGAGCTCGCGGCGCAGCGCGTCTTCACCCCTCCCCTTGTCCTTGGCCGCGAAGCGATCGAACAGCCTGGCGAAGATCGGATTGTTGACCTCGGTGTCGGCCACACCCTCAAGGTAGCGGTCAGTCGAGCGTCGTCGAGCCGTCCTCGTGCACGGTCCAGCGCGGGTTGTGGGCGACCTCCCAAGGGTGTCCGTCCGGGTCGATGAAGATGCCCGAGTAGCCGCCCCAGAACGTCTCGCCGCCGGGGCGGCCGATCGTCGCACCGGCCGCGCGCGCCTCTTCGATCACCTCGTCGACCTCCTGGGGCGAGCGGCAGTTGTAGCCGAGGGTGACGCCGCCCCAGCCGCCGTCGTCCGTGACCTCGCTGTCCGTCGCCAGCTTGCCCCGGTCCCACAGGGCGACGATCATGCAGCCGGCCTGGAAGAACGCGACGTGGTCGGACTCGTCATCGACGCCGCCGTCGAGAGTCCAGCCGAGCGCCTCGTAGAACCTCTGCGCCCGTCCGACGTCCGCGGTACCGAGGGTGATCAGGCTGACTCTCTGGTCCATGGAAATCCTCCTTTGATCGCGTTCGTCCCCACCGTAGGTCCCGCGACGCCGCCTGGCTTGAACGTTTCGGACATGGATACTCTCGGGAGATTCAAGCGAGGGCGTTCATGCCCCGAAAGGTGCGTGCGTAGTTGGTGATGTCCTACCGGGAGTACCGCCCCCGGTCCGAGCTCTCGGAGCTCGTCGCCTGCACCTGGGAGCGGCACGTTGCCGCAGCCGCGGATGCGGGCCCCGCGCGCGTCCTCCCGGACGGCTGTGTCGATCTCATCTGGCACCCTCGCGGGCTCCTGGTCGCGGGACCGGACCGCCAGCCGCTCCTGAGCCGGCTCGAGCCGGGCGCGACCGTGGTCGGGGTGCGGCTGCGTCCCGGGGTGGCGGGGGTGGTCCTCGGGGTTCCGGTCAGCGAGCTGCGTGACACCCGCGTGCTCCTCGAGGAGGTCTGGGGATCCGGCGGTGCCGAGTTGGGAGAGCGACTCGCCGGCGCCGGCTCTCCGCGCGAGCAGCGCGAGCTGCTCGAGCTCGCACTTCTCGCACGGATGGAGCGCCTCGACGCCCTCGACGAGCTGGTGCTCGCGGCATCGCACCGGCTCGGTCGGCCGCAGGTGCGCGTCGGCTCGCTGGCGGACGCCCTCGGCACCAGCGAGCGCCAGCTCCTCCGCCGTTTTGACTCCGCCGTGGGCTACGGACCCAAGACGCTCGACCGGGTGCTCCGATTTCAACGCTTCCTGTCGCACGCCCGCGGCCTTGCCGCGGGCGACGACGACCTCGCCCGCGTTGCCGCCGACATCGGCTACGCAGACCAGGCGCACCTGACTCGCGAATGTGTTCGCCTGTCGGGCTTGACGCCGACCGAGCTGGTCGCGAGCTACGCCGAGCCGGGGTCACCGGCGTCGCTACGGTAAGCCGGTCCGACCGAACCCACGACCCGGAGGTGGAGCACGTGTACGCGCGACTGACCCGTTACGAGGGAGCGTCACCCGACGCGATCGACGAGACGCTCGAGGCCAAGAAGCGGGTCCTCCCGACGGAACCCGGCCAGACGGAGGGAATGAAGGGAGCGATCTTCTTCAAGGACGCAGACAGCGGGACGGTGCTGGTGGTCTCGCTCTGGGAAGACGCTGACGCGCTCCAAGCCAGCGAGGGTGAAGCCGCGCGCTTGCGCAACGAGGTCACGGCGGAGGGGGAAACGGCGAGGGTGGAGCGCTACGAGGTCGCTCTCTTCGCCGTCGAGCAGTCGCCATCGCAGCCATAGTCCATATCGCGCGACCCGAGGACGCGCCGGCAATCGGCGAGCTCCTGCATGCCTTCAACGAGGAGTTCGACGATCCGACGCCCGGAGCGACGTTCGTCGCCTCCAGGGCCCGGGATCTGATCGCTTCAGGTGCGGCGACATATCTGCTGATCGGCACGCCGCCGGTCGGCATCGCGATGCTGCGGTTTCGCGAGTCGGTGTGGAGTGAGAAGCCGGACGCCCACCTCGAGGAGTTCTACGTCGTCCCGGACCACCGTAGCCAGGGCCTCGGCCGAGCCCTGCTCGAGCGGGTGCTCGAGTTCGCGCGCCAGCGCGGTGCCGGGAGGATCGACCTGGGAACCGCGGTCGATGATCGCGCGGCGCGGGCACTCTATGAATCCCTCGGCTTCACCAACTTCGAGAAGCCCGACGACCCAGGCACGCGGATGCTGTTCTACGAACTGGAGCTCTAGGGCTCTAATCTGCTCTACCACGCCTGTGGAGCCCCTCTCACGGGCGTCGAGTAGGGTCGAGGTGGATGGCCACCGATTTCGAGATCAGCGAGGACACGCGCCAGGGCGTCAACGTGGTCGCGATCCGGGGCGAGCTCGTGCTCGACACCGCCCCTCGGATTCGCGAGCCCCTTGACCGTGCCGCACAGGACTCCGAGCATCCGCTCGTCGTCGACCTGACGGAATGCGTTTTCATGGACTCGATCGGCCTGGCGATGCTGCTGCACGGCGCCAAGCCGCTGCAGGATGGCGGCTCCAACGTCGCGCTGGTCGCCAACGGCGAGGTTCGGCGGCTGCTGCGGCTGACGGCCATCGATCAGACCCTGCCCGCCTACGACAGCTTCGACGAGGCCGCCGAGGCGGTGCGGGCGGCGGACTGAGCGGGGCCCTAGGCGGCTGAGGCGGCGGGGCGCACCTGGGGGTGTTCCCGGTACCACTCGATCGTCCGGCTCAGGCCCTCCTCCAAATCCACCCGCGGCCTCCAGCCGCAGGTCTCGGCGAGCTTGGTCGGATCCACGTACTGACGATCGATCTCCCCCTCGGGGTTGCCGGTCCCTCGGATGTCCGGCTCGACCCCCGTTCCGGCGAGTCGCGCGATCGTCTCGACGATCTCGCCCACGGCAGACGGGCGCCCGCCGCCGGCGTTGAACGCCTCGCCCCGAACGTCGTCGCGGTCGAGCGCGTCGGCGATCGCCAGATAGGCGGCAGCCGCATCCTCGACGTAGAGGAAGTCGCGCTGGGGACTGCCGTCGGAGCGCAGCACCGGCGGGCGTCCGTCGAGCGCTGCGCAGACGGCCTCTGGGATCAACCGCGAGAAGTTGAGGTCCCCGCCACCGTAGATGTTCGCGAATCGCGTCACCGCCACGGGCAGCCCGTAGGTCGGCCAGTAGGAGCGCGAGATGATGTCCGCCGCCGCCTTCGAAGCCTCGTACGGCGCCGTCGCCCGCAGCGCGAAGTCCTCGCGGTACGGGAGCTCTGGGTGAGCGCCGTAGGCCTTGTCGGAGGACGCGACGACCACCCGCTCGACGCCCTCAGCCAGGCAGGCGTCGAGCAGCGTCCAGGTTCCGCGCACGTTGGTCTCGAAGCCACGCACCGGGGATGCCTGGACGGTCCCGACGATCGTCTCCGCAGCCAGGTGAAAGACGGAGCTGATGTCGTGCTCTGAGAGCAGAGATCGCAACCGGTCGCCGTCGCCGAGGTCCCCGACCAGGTCGACGACGTCGCCGTCGATCCCGAGCAGGGAGAGCGTCGAGAACGGACGCTCGTCGCGGTCCTTGTCGAACGACACCACATGCCCGCCGCGCTCGAGCAGGGCCCGGGCCAGCCACGCCCCGGCGAACCCGCGCGCTCCAGTGACCAGAGCGGTGGCCACTAGACCGCGTCGACCTCCTCGCGCTCCCACAGTCGCCACGGGGCGGCGCCGGAGCTCCACAGGTCCTCGAGCGTGACGGCGTCCTTGTAGGTGTCCATGCAGTCCCAGAAGCCCTGGTGGCGAAACGCAGCCAGGCGCCCCTCGGCGGCCAGGCGCTCCATGGGGTCGCGCTCCAGCACGCTCGTCTCCTCCAGATAGTCAAGAAACCCGGGTTCGACGCAGAAGAAACCGCCGTTGATCCAGTAGTCGAGGCGGGGCTTCTCCTGAAAGCCCGTGATCCGCTCGCCGTCGTCGATCATCGCGATGCCCCACTGGCTGTAGGGCCGCACGACCGTCATCGTTGCGAGCGCGTCCTCACGCCTGTGAAAGGCGAGCTGGCCGGGCAGGTCGATGTCGGCAACGCCATCGGCGTAGGTCAGGCAGAAGGTGCCGTCCCGCAGGCGGTCCGCCACGCGGGCCACCCGCCCGCCGGTCGGCGTGTCCGTGCCGGTGTCGATGCACTCGACCTTGACCGGCTCGGGCCATCGCTCCCTGAGAGCGAAGTCGGCCACCGTGTCGCCCTTGTAGCCCGTGAGCAGGAGGAAGCGGCGAAAGCCCTGAGCGGCGTAGATCCTCATCACGTGCCAGAGGATCGGCTTGCCGCCGATCTCGACCAGGGCCTTGGGGATCGCCTGCGTCTTTTCCTGCAGCCTCGTGCCGCGACCCCCGCACAGAATGGCGACCGCGGTCTCCGCGGCCTGTGCGCTAGCCGCCACCCGCGACGGCCGGGAGGATCGTCACCTCGTCACCGTCGGAGAGCGCCGTCTCGAGACCGTCCTGGAAGCGGATGTCCTCGCCGGAGACGTAGACGTTCACGAACCGCCGCAACGTCCCGTCTTCGATGATTCGCTCGCGCAGGTCGGAGTGCTCGGCAAAGACGGCGTCCAGGGCTTCGCCGACCGTCCCTCCCTCGACCTGGACCTCGTCCTCGCCGTCGGTGACCGCGCGAAGCTGCGCCGGGATCTTGACCGTGACCGCCATCGGCGCGGAAGGCTAGCGATCGGATTGGGCGGGCGTGGCGGCTCCGGTCGGCGCCGCGACTTCGCGCTCGAACGCCTCCAGCGAGGCATCGATCTGATACGCCCGATGCCCCTCCCGGATCGCGTCGAGTGTCTTCAGGCCTTCGCCTGTGATGTAGGCGACCACCCGCTCGGCGGGATCGACCTCGCCGCGCTCGGCGAGCCTCGCCAGGACGGCGGTGGTCACGCCACCGGCGCTCTCGGTGAAGATCCCCGTCGTCTCGGCAAGCAGCCTGATCCCGTCGCGGATCTCAGCATCCGTCACCGAGTCGATCGTTCCGCCCGTGCTACGCGCCAGCTCGACCGCGTAGGGCCCGTCGGCGGGATTGCCGATCGCCAGGCTCTTGGCAATCGTCTGCGGGCGCTGGGGCTTGCACACGTCGCGCTCAGCAGCGAACGCCTCGGCGACGGGATCGCAGCCGTCAGGCTGCGCGCCGCTGAACGTCGGCAGCTCGCCGGCGACAAGTCCGAGCTCGAGCCATTCGGTGAAGCCGCGACCAAGCCGCGTGAACAGTGAGCCCGACGCGATCGGACAGACGACCCGGTCGGGGAGCGTCCAGCCGAGCTGCTCGACCGTCTCGTAGGCGAGCGTCTTCGATCCCTCGGCGTAATACGGACGCAGGTTGACGTTGACGAACGCCCACGGACGCGTCTCCGCGAGCTCGGTGCACAGCCGATTGACGTCGTCGTAGGTGCCTCGCACGCCGACCAGCCGGGTGCCGTAGACGCCGGTCGCCAGCAGCTTCTGCTCCTCCAGATCACTTGGCACGAAGACGTAGGACTCGAGCCCCGCGGCCGCCGCGTGGGCGGCGACGGCGTTGGCGAGGTTTCCCGTCGACGCGCAGGCGACGGTCTCGAAACCGAGCTCGCGCGCCTTGGCGATGGCAACCGCGACGACGCGGTCCTTGAACGAGTGCGTGGGGTTGGCGGCGTCGTTCTTGATCCAGACCTCCCCCAGGTCGAGATGCTCGGCAAGCCGGTCGGCGCGAACGAGGGGCGTCAGCCCGGGCTCGAGCGGCGCCGGCGGGCGCTCCGCGAACGGCAGGAAGTCCGAATACCGCCAGATCCCAGCCGAGCCCGCCTGGATCCTGCGCCGAGCGGTGCCAGCGTCCAGCCCCGAGTGGTCGTAGGCGACTTCGAGCGGCCCGAAGCACTGCTCGCACACGTAGATCGCCTCGAGTGCGTACTCCGCCCCGCACTCCTTGCACCTGAGCCCCTCCAGCGCCATTTCTTGCTCCTTTGTCCGGTTGCCGTCGGCTACAAAAAAGACCTCTGCTTAGCGAGCAGAGGTCCGGAACCGGACTTCCACTCACATCTCCCAGGCTTCTTCACCTGCTGGAATTGGCACCTATCTCGGGTCGTGCGACCTTCGGTGGTTGCCGGGGCTTCTTCGGGCCAGTCCCTCCACCCCTCTGGATGCAGTGGTTATGTGGCGCGGGAATATACCAGCGCGCCGAGATGGGCTGGCTCGTACCGCGCAGGCGACGAGGGGCGCGGCAGATGAAGGTGGTTCAAGGCCCGTGGGCGCAACCGCTCTGTCTACTGCCAGAAGAAGCCCAAGTAGGCGGCGCCCTGTCCCGTACCCTTAGTTCAGAGGTGAGACGAGCGATGAAGGACGAGATCTCCGATGCCGAGCCTCCCGAGGCCCAGCTCAACCCGCGGCGGTTGGCTTCGCCGTGGGCGCGGCGCCGAGCTCGTCTCGCCGCCTGAGCCCGCCGAGCGCAAGCCAAACGTAGAGCAGATCGAAAGCCCCGGCCTGCGCTGGGTCAACATCGAGCGCCCCACGCCGCTCGAAACCGCCTGGCTGCAGGAGCACTTCGACTTCCACCCCCTCGATTTCGAGGACGTGCTGTCGCGAAACCAGCGGCCGAAGATCGACGAGTACCCCGACTACCTGTTCATCGTCCTTCACTTTCCAGTCTTCGACCGAACGGTCGGGCGGCTGAACGCGGGCGAACTCGACATCTTCGTCGGGCCCGGCTACCTGGTCACGATCCCCAACCAGCCGCTGCAGCCCGTCGAGTACCTGTTCGAGCGCTGCCGGCAGAAGGAGGAGCTGCGCGAACAGCTCTTCTCCCGGGGTTCGGGCTACCTGCTGTACCGGGTCATCGACGACAGCTTCGACTACTGCTTCCCGATGCTGCGCAAGATCGGCAACAAGCTCGACGCGCTCGAGGACGAGATTTTCGAGGGGCGCGGCGAGGAGGTCGTGCGAGACATCTCCAACGTCAAGCAGGAGATCATCAACTTCCGCAAGGTCGTGCGCCCCCAACGCACGGTGCTGCGAGACCTCGAGAACCTCAAGCGGCGCTTCCTCGCTCCCGACATGGACCTGGAGATCTACTTCGACGACATCGTCGACGCCCACGAGCGGATCTGGGACATGCTCGAGAACTACAAGGAGGTCGTCGTCGCACTCGAGGAGACGAACGAATCCGTGCTCTCCCACCGGGTCAACGACATCCTGCGCGTGCTCACCGCCTTCAGCGTGATCATCCTGCCGCTGACCCTACTCGCGAGCATGTGGGGCATGAACGTAGGCGTCCCAGGGGAGGGCGACGAGACGGCGTTCTGGATCATCCTCGCCGGGATGGTCATGCTGCTGGTGAGCATGCTCACGTACTTCCGCCGCCGCGGGTGGCTGTAGACGGCGACTCGCTCAGACCCGCTGCAGATGGGTGTCCTTGAACGCGCTCGGGTACTTGAGGCCGTAACCGAGGGCGCGATCGACACCGATGTGGGCGAGCCAGATCAACGCCAACTGGGTGGCGACCGCCCCGCCGGCCAGCAGGCCAATCGCGAGCAACGCCACCGGCCCGACATAGGTGTGGACCGCGTTGTAGGTGGTCGAGCCAGCCCGACGGTTCACCAGGTAACCGACCATCGACACGTCCGGCACCAGGAACAGAAGCACCAACGCGAGCACGCTGTAGTCGGCATCGAGGTAGAGGACGACCGCGGCCGCGAAGACCGCCCAGCCCTCGACGCGCAGGAGGATGCCGGGCACTCGTTGAAGCGAGACCACGGCCGGGAACCGTACCGGCCCTCGGTCCGTATCTAGGATCCCTGATCACCACGAACATGCACATGCTTCTTTCGCCGCTAAAGCGGCTCATCACATGACTGAGCGAATCTGGGCGCCGTGGCGCCTCGCCTACGTAAAGGACGCCTCCAAGGATGCTGAGCAGGAGTGCATCTTCTGCGCCAAGCCAGCCCAGGACGACGACGAGGCCAACCTGATCGTCCACCGGGGTGACCGCTGTTTCGTGATCCTGAACCTGTTCCCGTACACCAACGGGCACCTGATGATCGCGCCCTATGAACACCTGGCCACGCTCAGCGAGCTCGAGCCGGACACGGTCGCCGAGATGATGTCCCTCACCCAGCGAGCGATGAGGGCCCTCGAAGATCGCTACGAACCACACGGCTACAACGTCGGCTTTAACCAGGGCCGCGTGGCTGGCGCGGGCGTCGAGCACCACATCCACATGCACGTCGTGCCGCGCTGGGGCGGCGACACCAACTTCATGCCGGTCCTGGCCGACACGCGCGTGATGCCGCAGACGCTCTCCGACGCCTACACCACACTTAAGGGAAGCCTTGAGTAGCGAGGTCCAGGTCCCCCCCGGGATCTTCAAGGCCTACGACATCCGGGGCCTCTACGGCTCGGAGATCGACGGGGAAACGGCGTACCTCGTGGGTCGCGGATTCGCCCGGGTGCTCGCCAGCCTGCGCGGCAAACCGACCGACGAGCTCCGCGTCGGCCTCGGTCGCGACATGCGACTCGAGGCACCCGAGATCGCGGGTCGCGTGCGGGACGGGCTGGCGGCCGATGGATGTGAGGTCATCGACGCCGGCATGGTCGCCACCGAGATGGTCTACTTCCTCGTCGGCTCACGGGAGCTGGATGGCGGGGCGATGGTCACGGCCTCGCACAACCCGAAGGAGTACACCGGGATCAAGCTCGTGCGCGAAGGCGCACTGGCGCTGTCGGGCGAGGCCGGGATCGTGGAGATCCGCGCCGAGATCGAGGCCGGCCTGCCGGACCCGCCGGGTGGTGGAACCGTCGAGGCCCTCGACATCTACGAGGATTTCCATCGCCACGTGCTCGGCTTCATCGACGCCGACTCCATCCGCCCGCTCAAGGTCGTGGCGGATGGCGGCAACGGCATGGCCGGGCCGATGGTGGGTGCCCTCCTGGAGCGCATGCCGCTCGAGTTGACGGAGACCTACTGGGTGCCCGACGGCGAGTTCCCCGACCACGACCCGAACCCGCTGCTGCCCGAGAACCGCAGCTTCGTGATCGACCGCGTGCTGGCGGAGAGCGCCGACCTCGGCATCGCCTGGGATGGCGACGCGGACCGCTGCTTCTTCATCGACGATACGGGCGCGTTCGTCGACGGCGACTTTCTCACCGCGCTGCTCGCGCGGCAGCTGCTCGCCAAGGAGCCCGGGGAGACGATCCTCTACGACGTGCGCGCCAGCCGCGCCGTGCCCGACACCGTGAACGCGCTCGGGGGCACGGCGATCATCAATCGGGTCGGGCACGCTCCCTTCAAGATCGCCATGCGCGAGCACGGGGCCGCCTTCGGCGGCGAGGTATCCGGCCACTACTACTTCCGCGACTTCTGGTGTGCGGACTCCGGCACGATCCCCGCGCTGCTGGTGCTCGAGCTGCTGTCCACGGGCGACGCCCCGCTCTCGGAGCTCGTCGGCGCCCTGCGCCAGCGCTACTTCATCTCGGGCGAGATCAATTCCGAGGTCGCCGACCAGAAGGCGAAGATGAACGAGCTCGCCGAGCGCTACTCCGACGGCGAGGTGAGCTGGCTCGACGGTGTCTCGGTCGACTATCCCGACTGGCACTTCAACGTTCGTCCCTCCAACACGGAGCCGTTGCTGCGACTCAACCTCGAGTCGCTGGTCTCGCGCGAGGACATGGGGCGAAAGCGCGACGAGGTGCTCGAGCTGATTCGCTCGTGAATCCCGACGGCGCGCTCGCCGCCGCCGAGCGGGCGGGGATCCACCGGCTGCAGATCCCGACGCCGTTCGCCGTCGGGCGGGTCAACTGCTATCTGCTCGAAGACGAGCCCCTGACTCTCGTGGACACCGGTCCCAACTCGGGCAAATCGCTGGACGAGATGGAGCGCCAGCTCGACGGGCTGGGCCACGCGATCGAGGACCTGGAGCTGATCGTGATCACGCATCAGCACCTCGACCACACGGGCTTGGTCGAGATCCTGGCCGGGCGATCGGGCGCTGGCGTGGCCGCCATAGAGCCTCTGGTCGACTTTCTCCGCAACTACGGCGACGACGCCGAACGCGAGGACGAGTTCGCTGCCGGAGTGATGCTTCGGTACGGGATCCCGGAGGAGACGGTGATCGCACTGCGCTCGGTCTCGCGCAGCTTCCGCGGCTGGGGGGCGAGCGCCGAGGTCACGCGGCCGCTCCGCGACGGCGACGAGCTTCGCCTGCGCGACCGGTCGCTGCAGGTGCTGCACCGTCCCGGCCACAGCCCGTCGGACACCGTCTTCTGGGAGGCCGAGGGCGCAATCCTGATCGCCGCCGATCACCTGCTCCCCGACATCTCGTCCAACCCCCTCATGTCGCGCCCGCTCGACGGCTCAACCGAGCGGCCCCAGGCGCTCGTCACGTACATCGAGAGCCTCAAGGCGACCCGCGAGCTCCCCGCCGAGATCGTCTTGCCGGGTCACGGGGACCCGATCACCAATCACCGTGGGCTGATCGACGAGCGGCTCGCCCTGCACGCTCGGCGCGCCGAGAAGATCCACGCCCTGATCGCCGAACGCCCCAGGACCGCGTTCGAGATCGCCCAGGAGCTGTGGGGCAACGTCGCCGTGACCCAGGCGTTCCTCACGCTCTCGGAGGTGGTCGGCCACGTCGACCTGCTGATCAACGACGGGCGGGTGAGAGAGACGGCGCACGGAGACGCCGTGCGGTTCGAGGCCGTCTGGTGAGGAACTGACGCCATCCTGACGCCGTAACCCCTCGCCCGGCGGGGGTTAGGACCCCCAGTGACCACCGCGACGGTTGAAGCCCCGCCGCGCGTCGAGTCGTCCTCGAAGGGGGGCGACTTTCGTGCGCGTTCCGCCAAGAAGCGGATGCTGATCATCGTCAACCCCTACGCGACCACGGTCTCGGATCGGCTCAAGAACCTGGTCGTCTACGCGCTTCAGGGCCGCTACGAGGTCGAGGCCGTCTCGACCCGGGCCAGGAACCACGCCACGGAGATCTGCCGCGCGGCGCGGGACGGCGACTTCGACGTTGTTGCGGCCTTCGGGGGCGACGGAACGCTCAACGAGGTTGCCAACGGCCTCGCTCACACCGAGATCCCGGTCTCGGTGCTTCCTGGAGGCTCGACGAACGTGGTCTGCCGCACGCTGGGCATCCCAAACGACGTCGTCGACGCGACCGAGCATCTGCTCGGCCTCGCGGACGACTTCAGGCCGCGGCGAATCGATCTCGGGGTTGCAAACGGGCGCCGGTTCGTGTTCGCCTGTGGCGCCGGGCTGGACGCCACCACGGCGCAGCGCGTCGACGCCCGGCCCCGGCTGAAGGCGCGGGCCGGGCGCTGGTTCTACACCGCCGTCGCGATCTCGAGCTTCTATCGCCGCTACCTGCGCAACCCGGTGCGCATGCACATGACCATCAACGGCGAGACGTCCGACGGCGTGACGGCGATCGCTCAGAACTCCGATCCGTTCACCTACTTCGGCCGCCTGCCGGTCCGGGTCTGCGAAGGGGCGGCGCTCGACAACGGCACCCTGTCAGTGGCCATGCTGCGACGCGCTCGGCAGCGCGACGTCCCCACGATCGCCTTCCGGGTGCTGAGCGAGCGCTTCCGGATCCCGCACCATCGCCAGATCGACCACTTCGGGGAAATCATCGAGGCGCGAATCGAGTCGACCTCGCTCGATGCCGAGGGTCGCATCCGTCCCTTCCCGGTCCAGGTCGACGGCGACTACCTCGGCGAGCACGGGGAGCTCGACCTCGGCATCGATCCGGCCGCGCTGACCGTCGTTGCCTGAGGATCACAACTCCGACGAGATCCTCCGCTTCGCTTCCGCGCGCGGCTTCGCCGCACGACCGGTCGCCTTTCGGCTCCCTGAGTCGGGTTAGGGTGCCGCCGGAGTGGGCTCTGTGAACGACTGCTCCTTCTGCTCCGTCGTCAAGGGCGACGCGCAGGCGCACATCGTGTTCGAGGACGACGTGTCGCTCGCGTTCCTCGACAACCGGCCTCTCTTTCCGGGTCACTCGCTGCTGATCCCGCGTGAGCACTTGGAGACAATCTGGGACCTGCCCGACGACCTGCTGGCCACGCTCTTCGAAAACGCCCGGCTGCTCTCACGGGCGGTGCGCGACGCGATGGACGCGCAGGGCGCCTTTGTCGCCAACAACAACATCGTCAGCCAGTCGGTGCCGCACTTCCACGTGCACGTGGTGCCGCGCAACCGCAAGGACGGGCTGCGCGGGTTCTTCTGGCCGCGACAGAAGTACGAGTCCGACGACCACGCCAAACGGTCTGCCGAGGCGGTGCGAAGGGCGGTCGCGAAGCTGCGATAGTCGGCTCCCGAGCGAAAGGAGTCGTGATGGACGTACAGGAGACGATTTCCAAGGCCCGAGACGCGATCACGGTCAAGCGCGTCTACGGAGATCCGTACGAGCGAAACGGCGTCACCCTGATCCCGGCAGCCGCGGTCGGCGGCGGAGCCGGAGGCGGCAGCGGCGAGGGCCCCGAGCAGGGCCAGTCCGGCGGCGGAGCAGGCTTCGGCCTCGGCGCCCGCCCGATTGGTGCGTACGTGGTCGACGGCAACCAGGTGCGCTGGGTGCCGGCCCGTGACGTCAACAGGATCGCCCAGCAGGCGCTCCTCGTCGCCGCGCTGGTGCTTCTCTGGGCGCTCCGACGGCGCAGCTGAGAGCTTTTCCGACTAGCGTCGGGGTGCCGCGTTCGAGGCGCAGTAGCCAACGTTGTGGGCCACCAGCCCGAGCCCGTCGATGGCTCGAAACGTCGCCTCCTCGAAGCGGCCGCGCAGCAGGTTCGACGCCACATCTCGGGCGCTGCCGACGAGCCCCTGGACCAGCGGCCATCGCGGCGAGGAGCCGGGATGGCGGGTGTCGAGCCAGTGGGCGCCGGCGGCGTAGCGTGCGACCTGGCCGATGAACCCGCGCAGGGTCTCGCGATGGCGGTGGACGACGCCCGCCTCGTGGCGGTAGGCGAGCGTCCATCTGGCCTCGCGCAGCCGCCAGCAAAGGTCGACGTCGCCGCCCGAGCGGATGCCCTCCGCGAAACCGCCTACGTCGTCGAAGGCGACCCGGCGGACGAGCAGGTTGGCCGTCGCCCCGGCCGTGCCCGCCTTTCCGTGCAGCCCTTCCGTCTGGCTCAGGTAGTTGCGAGAGCGCGCGTACCGCGCTATCAGCCCGCCCTGAGACCGATCACTCGAGATCTGTCCCGCCAGCACTCCGCAGTTCGCGGCGACGGGCGCCGAGAAGTAGGCGTCGAGCAGGTCGGGCTGGGGACTGCAGTCGGCGTCGATGAACAACAGCCACTCGCCCGCCGTCGCAACACGGGCCCCGGCGTTACGCGCGTGGTAGGAGGAGCGCTCCGCGGTGGCCCGCACCACGCGATGCTCAGCTTCCGCCAGGGCCGCGAGCACACCATCGTCGCTGTTGTCGGCGAACACCAGGTCGTCCGTTGCGCCCAGCTGGATCCCGGTCATTACCTCGAGCGCCCTCGCCGCGGCCGTTCCGTCCCCGTGAAAGGGAACGACGACGCTGACCGGCGGCCGGGCGCTCAATCGGTTGGCGTGACGCGGTAGGCGTCGAACACCGAGTCCAGGCTGCGGAGCCGGCTCACGCACTGCTTGAGCTGCTGCGAGTCACCGACCTCGACGACGAAGCGGTTGCGCACCATCGGGTGCTTGGTCGTGCAATTCGCCTCGAGGATGTTCACGCCGGCCTCGGCAAAGGTCCTCGAGAGGTCTTCGAGCAGCCGCGTCCGGTCGTAGGCGTCAACCTGCAGCTCGACTCGGTACGAGGCCGCGTTGTCGCCGGCCCAGGCAACGCTGGTGAATCGCTCCGGCGCCTTCTTCAGCGACTCGACGTTGCGGCAGTCGGCACGGTGGATCGTGATTCCGCGCCCGAGTGAGACGTAGCCGACGATCTCGTCGCCGGGAACCGGCCGGCAGCACTTGGCGAGGCGCACCATCACGTCCTCGACCCCCTCGACCTCGATCCCGTAGTCGGAGGCCTCCTGAATCCGCCGCTGGCGCTCGTCGCGGCCCTCCAGCACGCCGGCCAGGCGCGCCTCGGTCTCGTCCCCGGCGACGGCCTCGCCCTGCTTGAGCCGCTGCATGACCTTGTTGACGACGGTCCTCGTGGATATCTTCGCCTGCCCGAGCGCGATGTAGAAGTCGTCGGCCTTGCGAAAGCCCATTTCGCGGGTGACGTCGGCCAGGAGCGGCGAGCCGGCGAGCTTCTGCGGCGGCAGGCCGCGCTTTCGCAGCGCGTTCTGAAGCTCCTCGCGCCCGCGATGCTCCGCGTCCTCGCGGCGCTCGCGCTTGAGGAAGGCGCGGATCTTGTTGCGAGCGCGCGTCGTGCGCACCAGCGCGAGCCAGTCACGCGACGGCCCGCGGTCCTGCTTTGAGGTCAGGACCTCGACGATGTCGCCCGACTTGAGCTGGTAGTGAAGCGGCACGATCTTGCCGTTCACCTTCGCGCCGACGCAGCGATGGCCGACGTCGGTGTGGACGGCGTAGGCGAAGTCGAGCGGAGTCGAGCCCGCCGAGAGGTTCTTGACCTCGCCCTTCGGCGTGAAGACGAAGACCTCGTCCTCGAACAGGTCGACCTTGAGCGCCTCGAGGAACTCGGCCGGCTCCTGCTCGTCCTCGGCTTCGAGCAACTGCCGCAGCCAGGTCATCTTCTCCCGCTTGGCGTCTCCCTTGCCCCTGCCGTCCTCCCTGCCCTCCTTGTAGAGGACGTGCGCGGCGATCCCGTACTCGGCGGTCTCGTGCATCTCAGGAGTCCGGATCTGGATCTCGAGCGGCCGTCCCTCGGGTCCGATGACGGTGGTGTGAAGCGCCTGGTAGAGGTTGAGCTTCGGGGTCGCGATCAGGTCCTTGAAGCGCCCCGGCAGCGGCTTCCAGAGCGAGTGGATGATCCCGATCGCCCCGTAGCAGTCCTTGACCGAGTCCACGATCACCCGCATCGCGGTCAGGTCGTAGATCTCGTTGAACTCCCTGCCCTTCTTGGTCATCTTCGCGTAGATCGAGTAGAAGTGCTTGGCGCGGCCGGAGATCTCGGCCTCGATCCCCACCTCGGCCAGCTCCTTGCGCAGGAACCGGCCGGCCTCGTCCACGTAGCGCTCGCGCTCGGCCCGCTGCTGGGAGACGAGCTTCTTGATCTCGTCGTACTTGCGCGGGTGCAGGCGCTGGAACGCCAGGTCCTCGAGCTCCCACTTGATCGCGTGGATCCCGAGCCGGTGGGCGAGCGGGGCATAGATCTCGAGCGTCTCGCGAGCCTTCTCGATCTGTTTTTGCTTCGGCAGCGCCTCGAGCGTGCGCATGTTGTGGAGGCGGTCGGCGAGCTTGATCAGGATGACCCGGACATCCGTGGCCATCGCGACCATCATCTTTCGGTAGTTCTCGGCCTGATGCTCGTCGCGGCTCTGGAAGGTGATCTCTGTCAGCTTGGTGACGCCGTCGACGAGCTGGGCGATCGAGACGCCGAACGCGTCGGAGACCTCCTCCAGGCTCGCGCTCGTGTCCTCGACCGTGTCGTGGAGGAGGGCCGCGCAGAGCGTCTCGGTGTCGAGTCGCAGGCCGGCGCAGATCTTGGCGACCTCGACGGGATGGGTGATGAAGTCCTCACCCGACTTGCGGCGCTGGTCGGCGTGGCGGTCGCACGCGAAGGCGAAGGCGCGCTCCACCGCCCCGCGGTCCAGCCTCGGAGCTCCCTCGGGGGCATGCTCGCCGATGACCGCGAAGAGGTCGCCGAGCAGCTCGCGCTCGTCGTCGGTGAGCCCCTTGGTGACCTCATTGACGGGCGCCGGCGACGCCTTGCGCTCGCCGTCGTGCGCACCAACCCTCGTGTGGCCGCGTCGATCCCGCGGCGCCAGGCTGGCGTCGTCGGGCTCTAGGCGCTCTGTCTTCGTTCGTTCAGCCAACGCTTGCCCTCCTCGAGCCGCACGCCATAAGCCTGAAAGGCCGGCGATTGGCCGAGGTCGATCCCTTCCGAGGATACGACCCCGAGGCTGCGTTCGGCGCCGGATCGGTGCCAGCGCACAAGGCCGACGTCCTCGAGAACGCGGACGTAGCGGGCCGCGACTTCGGGCGCGCGCGGATAGGGGTGCCCGGCGCCACTCAGCGTGGCGAAGGCATCGGCCGAGGCAAGCAGCTCGCCCTCGGCTGCGCGGTTCAGGGCCCGAAAGTGCCAGGCGAGCGTCTCGCGCTGTGGCCATTCCTCGGCCAGCACGCGCAGCGCCAGATCGGTCTCGGCCTGGCGGCAGAGGGTGTGTAGGTACCCGGCGCCGGCGCGCGCGAGGTCCTCGAGGTGGGCGAACGGTGCCGGGTCGACGACGACGACGTGGGCGAATCCGCCTCCCAGCCCCGGATCTGCGCCCACCGCCGTCCAGTCGGCCAGCGCCACTCCCGAGCCCCGCGCGCGCAGGCGTTCGAGGGCGCCCGCGACGTTGTCGGCCGACAGGCGACCCGACACCACCGCTACCTCGCCGCCCCCGAACCGGGCTGGCCGGACGGCGCGCTCCACCAGCTCGCGGCGCCGAAGCGCATCGGCACAGAGCACGAGCACCGTCTCCCCGCTCGAAGCCAGTGCGGCGACGGCGGCGATCCCGGATGCCCCACGGCGATCGACAAGCTCGCGTCCGGAGCCAGCGCCGGCCGCGATCAGCTCGCGCGGGGGCCAGTCGTCCAGGTCGGCGGCGAGCTCGGCCTCGAGGCGCCGCCAGAACTCGGCCTCGCCGATCTTGCCGTCCTCCGCGGACTCGGCCGCCGCCGGCTCGGGCGGATACATGTCGGCGAGGACGACGCGCGGGCCGACGGCCCCGTTGAACTCGTTGAGCTCCAGGCGCACCGAGACGTCCAGCGGCGAATCGGCGGCCGAGGAGACCTCTCCGTTCGACCCGAAGGCCACCCCAGGCGCCCGGCGCGGGCCGCTGCGGAGGCTGAACCGCGCGTGGCGCTCTCCCTCCCCCATCCGCCGCACGTCGGTGAGCGTTGCCGACGGAACGAGCCAGTTCACGACCGGGTTTCCGAGCCCGAACGGGCCGAGCTGCTGGAGCTGCTCTGCGACGTCGTGACCGAGGCTCTCGCCGCCGACGACGGCGTCCATCGGTTCGGTGTGCAGGTCGGCCGCGTCGGTCAGGACGCGTTCCGCGTGCGCCACGAACGCCTCGCGAAAAGCGTCGATCCGGTCGGCCGAGATCTCCGCCCCCGCCGCGGCCCGATGACCGCCGTAGCGAAGAAGGTGCTCGTCGCAGGCTCGAAGCCCCTCGAGCAGGTCGAAGCCGGGAACGCTGCGCCCGGATCCCCGCCCCCGCCCCTCCCCGTCGAGCCCGATCAGGACCACGGGACGCCAGTGCCGCTCGACGAGGCGGGAGGCGACGATGCCTATCACCCCCGCATGCCAGCCTTCCCCGGCGATTACCAGGGCCGCGGCATCCGCTTGCTCCGAGGGAAGCTCGCGCAGCGCCCGCTCGGCCCCGGCGAGGACCTCGTCCTCGACCCGCCTGCGCTCGCGGTTGGCGCTCTCGAGCTCTTCTGCGATCGCCACCGCCCGCGACTCCTCGGTCGTCAGCATCAGCTCGACGCCGGCGTCGGCTCGGTAGAGCCTCCCGGCGGCGTTGATCCGCGGCGCCAGCCTGAAGGCGATGTCGCCCTCGTCGAGCCGCTCCGGCTGCGCCGAGGCGACCGCCATCAGGGCCCGCAGGCCCGGGCGACGGGCCCGCCTGGCTTCGGCAAGCCCGCGGCGCACAAGCGCCCGATTCTCGCCACGCAACGGCACGAGGTCGGCCACGGTGGCAAGCGCGACGAGATCCAGGTCGCGAGCGACAGCGTCGGCACCACGCAGGGCGGCCGCGAGCTTGTAGGCGACCCCCGTAGCGCACAGCTCCGCGCAGGGATAGCCACTGAGGGCGGGATGCAGGATCGGGCAGTCGGGAAGCACGTCCGGTGGCTCGTGGTGGTCGGTGACGATCACCTCCAGCCCGGCCCGATGGGCTGCCTCGACCTCCACTGGGCAGGCGATCCCGCAATCGACCGTCACCAGCAGCCCGGTTCCCCTGCTCGCCAGCGCCTCGACCCCCGCGACCGTCAGCCCATAGCCGTCGCCGAGGCGATCGGGGATGTACCAGTCGCAGTCAGCCCCGAGCTCTCGCAGGGCCCGCACCAGGATCGCCGTGGAGCAGACGCCGTCGACGTCGTAGTCGCCGTGGACCGTGATGCGTGTGCCGGCCTCGGCTGCAGCCAGGAGCCTGGCGGTGATGCCCACCATCGATTCGAACTCGAACGGGTCATGATCGTCGGCCGCTTCCAGGAATCGACGGGCCTCGGTCACGGTGCGGTAGCCGCGGCGAACCAGAGTCACCGCGATCGGCTCGGCGATTTGGAGCGCCTCGGCGATCGCCTGGGCTTCGGCGTAGGAGTAGGGCTCCAGGCTGAAGCTCTTCGCCGCTGCAGCGCTTGTGGAGCCGTGGCCCGCCACGCGCCCAAGCTAGGCACGAGGCAGGACGGAATCTCCCCCTCTGTGTGGACTACGTGAGGTGCGTGAAGATCAGGTGAGCGCCTCGTCCGCAGGCTCCGAGCGCGCGCCAGCGACGTAAACGAGGCCGAGCCCGGCGAGCGTGCCGGGGATCGCCGCCAGCACGGTGCCGATGTCGGTCTCGCCGATTCCCTGGCCGGCGGCGATGTGAACGATCGCGCCGCTGATCATGGCGCCCGCCGCGGCGCCCAGGAAGGCGCCGACGATCCCGCCCCAGAAGCGATCGGGAAGGAAGACCGTGAAGTGCCAGATCGCGATCCCGGTTGTGAACCAGACGAGGGCGGCCACTAGCGGTTCCTCCCGTGCTTGCGGCGGCGGCGCGACTGCTTGCGGCGGCCCTGGCGTCTCGGTGAGCGCTGCTGGGTGCGGTCGGCGCCGGTCTCGGCGCGGCCCGCAACTCCGGCGGCCTCCTCCTCGGGGGTGGGCTCAGGGGCGGCGGCGCGGTCGACAGGCCCGTCGGCGAGCGCTGCGGGCTCCTCCGTCGTTGCTGCCGGCACCCCGGCCGGCGCGGGGGCGGGCTTGCCGTCGCCTACCTCCTCCGGGGTGAGGTGCCGCTCGGCCTCGTCGATCTTGGCGACGACGTTCTGCTCCGGGAAGGTCGGGACGTATCCCATCGCCTCGGTGATGCGCGCGCGCCGCGAGCGGTACGCGGGCTCGCGCTCCTTCCACTCGGTGAGCACCGGGGAGGCGATGAAGATCGACGAGTAGGTACCGGACGCCACGCCGATGCCCATCGCCAACGCGAAGTCGCGCAGCGTGTCGCCGCCGAAGATCAGCAGCACGGTGATCAGGAACACGGTCGAGAGACCGGTTATCAACGACCGGGTCAAGACCTCGCTCATCGAGCGGTTGACGATCTGCGAGAACGCCGCGCGCGGCATTCGCGGCACGTTCTCGCGGATGCGGTCGAAGACGATGATCGTGTCGTACATCGAGTAGCCGAGGATCGTCAGGAACGCGGCGACCGTGGCGCTCGAGACCTCGGCCCCGACGAGCGCGTACACGCCGCCCGTGATGAGGATGTCGTGCACCAGCGCGATCAGCACCGGGACCGCGTACTTGGCCTCGAACCGAAGCGCCACGTAGCCGGCGATCACCAGCAGCGAGAAGATGATCGCGATGATCGCGCTGCGGGCGATCTGCTCACCGAACGTCGGGCCGATCGTCGTGTTGTCGAACAGCGGCTCGCCGTTGTCTCCCTCGGCGAGGCCGAAGTCGTCCTCCAGGATCGTCTGGACCTGCGACGCCTGCTCCGTCGGGAACTTGCCCTGGATCTGGAAGACGTTCTCGCCGAAGTCCGGGTTGTCCGTCTCCTGAATCTTCGCCGTCTCTGCGCCGTCGATGTTGCCGTCGACGAGCGCGTTGCGGACGTCCTCGACCTCGGCGGGCTCGGCCAGGCTGGCCTGGATCTTGGTCCCGGACTCGAAGTCGATGCCGAGGTTGAGCTGCTTCGTCGCGAACGCGATCGCGCCGATCGACAGGATCACTCCGGAGAACGAGAAGAACCAGCGGCTGGCGCCGGTGAAGTCGAAGTTCCAGCGGTGCCCCTCCCCGGCGGCACCGAGGAAGCGCGGCGAGCGCACGAACCGGGCACGGCCGAGCAGGGCCAGGATCGCCTGCGTGAACAGCACCGCCGTGAACAGCGAGACGATCGTGCCGATGCCAAGGGTGAAGGCGAAGCCCTTCACTCCCGAGCTCGCCAGCACGAAGAGGATGAACGCCGTGATCAGCGTGATCACGTTCGCGTCGATGATCGTCGCGATCCCCTTGCGGTAGCCCTGGTTGATCGCGGACAGCATCGAGCGCCCCGCCCGCACCTCCTCCTTGATGCGCTCGAAGATCACGATGTTGGAGTCGGCCGCGACGCCTATGGTGAGGATCAACCCGGCGATGCCCGGCAGGGTCAGCGTGATCGGGATCAGCTTGATCAGCGCCAGGAAGAAGAGGGCGTAGACCAGGAGCCCGAGCCCGGCCACCACGCCGAGAAAGCGGTAGTAGAAGATCAGGAACAGGAGGACGAGTCCCAGACCGACCAGACCCGCCGTCAGGCCCTCGTCCAGCGCCTGCTCGCCGAGCGTCGCCGAGACGGTGCTCTGGCTGACCAGGGTGAGCTTGACCGGCAGGGCGCCGATCTGAAGCACCGTGGCCAGGTCCTGCGCCTCCTGGAGCGTGAAGTCGCCCGAGATCTGGGCCCCGGTCCGGCCGTCGATCCCGTCGGGGTTCTCGGCAAAGTTGATGATCGGGTTGGACTCGATGATCCCGTCGAGCACGATCGCGAAGCTCCCGGAGAAGTTGGCGGCGTCCTCGGCAGAAGCGGATGACCCGGGCTGGCCGGTGGCGAGCAGGTAGTCCTCCGCCCCGCGCTGTGCGATCTCGCGGGTGACGTCCTGGAACGCCTGCCTCCCCTCGTCGGTGAAGTCGAAGGTGATGATCGGCTGGTTGGTGGTCTGGTCGAGGTTCTGCTCGGGGTTCTCGATCTCGTCGCCCGACAGCGCTGGCCGGTCCCTGACCACGAAGTAGGGCGGCGAGCCGACCCTGGCCTCGGCGGTGCCCTCCTCGGCGCCGTCGGGTGGCGGGGACCCGAGCACCAGGGTGCCCTGCGGGACCTCGATGATCTTCGAGTTCGAGGGGAGCTCGTCGTTCGGGAACTGCGCGCGCAGGTCCTGCTCGGTCTCGGCCGGGTCGGCGAGCAGCTGCAGGCTGTCTCGATCGAACAGGTAGAGCGTCGGGCCCGTCGTCGTGCAGTTGTTCTCGAAGCACTCGGGCTCACGCTTCGAGGCCGCCTCGACGGCGTCGATCAGCCGGTTGTATCCGCCCTCGCCCTGGGACCCAGGGCCCTCCTCGGGACGGACCACGTTGGGCTCGAAGTCGTAGAGGTAGAGCTGTGCTGTGGTCCCGATCTGCGCAATCGCGCGGTCGGCGTCCTGAACGTCCGGCAGCGCGACCTCGATCTGGTCTTCGCCGATGCGGGTGATCTCGGGCTCAGAGACGCCGAACTCGTCGACGCGGTCGCGGATGATCTCGATCGCGCGGTCGATGTCCTCGCCGGTGACCTCGGGCACCTCCGGCGTGGGTCGGCCCTCGTAGACGAGCTCGGTGCCGCCGCTGAGGTCGAGCCCGAGCACGGTCTTCTTGCTCGTGATCGCGATCGCCGACGCGACCACCAGCCCGAGCACGAGCACCAGCACGATCAGGTTGCGGCGCCGGCTTCCCATCGGTCAGCGACGCAAGCTACTGCGGCGTAAGGACCAGCAGCAGCCCGCCGTCATCGTCGTAGGCGGGGAATACGTCGGCCACCGCCTCCGCGGGAAGATCACCCTCGGCGTGGACGGCCACCCGCTTGCCGAGCGAGCGCACGCCCCACTCGAGCGTGGTCTCGATCGGGTTCGTGACGCCGTCGCCGTCTGTGTCGGCGCTCTCGCCGCCGTTGCCTTCCTCGAGCCACTCCAGCCCCAGGACGTCCTGGACCGGGCGGCCGATCACCTGCTCGTCCTTCAGGCCCGTGAGCTCGAAGCCGCCCTTGCCGACGTCGAGGATGTTGCCGTTCGCGTCGCAGGTGAAGAACGCCGCCTCGGGCGACGGGAAATAGTCGTCGAGCAGCTCGAACAGGAACCCGAACCCGCACTTCGAGCAGCCCTTGGGCCGGGCCGAGAGGCCGGCGGTCCGCTCGCCGCTCAGCTCGCGGTTTCCGCAGTTCGGGCAGATGAAGTAGGGCACGCCGGGAAGCGTAGCGATGGCGCCTGCGCCACTCGACCGATCGGCGAGCTCAGAACAGGCTCGCGGCGCCCTCGGGTGCTGGCAGGCCAAGGTGCTCATAGCCGCGCTCGGTGATGACCCGGCCCCGCGGGGTGCGTTTGATCAGGCCCTGCTGGAGTAGATACGGCTCGTAGACGTCCTCGATCGTGTCCTGCTCCTCGTCGACGGCGGCCGCCAGGGTCGATAGCCCGACCGGCCCTCCGGAGAACTTGGCCGCGATCGTCTCCAGGATCGTGCGGTCGTGGCGGTCGAGCCCGGCGGCATCGACCTCGAGCAGGCCCAGGGCCTCGGCTGCGACCTCGCCGGTGATGACCCCGGCGCCGCGCACCTCGGCGAAGTCGCGCACGCGCTTGAGCAGCCGGTTGGCGACCCGCGGCGTGCCGCGCGAGCGCTCGGCGATCGCAGCCTCGCCCTCGAACTCGATCTCCACCCCGAGAATGCCGGCCGAGCGCCGCACGATTCGGGCGAGGTCGCCGGGCTCGTAGTGCTCGAGGCGGTGACAGACCCCGAAGCGGTCGCGCAGCGGCGTGGTCAGCAGCCCAGTGCGTGTGGTCGCGCCGACGAGCGTGAACGCCGGCAGGTCGAGCGTTACGGTGCGGGCGCCGGCGCCCTGGCCCAGCACGACGGGCAGGCGGTGGTCCTCCATCGCCGGATACAGGGTCTCCTCGATCGCCCGGTTCAGGCGATGGATCTCGTCGATGAAGAACACGGATCCTGGCTCGAGCGCCGTCAGGAACGAGGCGATGTCGGCCTTGCGCTCGAGTGCCGGCCCAGCCGTCTGCACGATCGGCGAGCCAAGCTCGGAGGCGATGATGTGCGCCAGCGAGGTCTTGCCGAGGCCGGGCGGCCCCGCGAGCAGCACGTGGTCGAGGGCCTCGCCGCGGCCCTTGGCGGCGGCGATGAACACCTCCAGCTGGGCCGTGACCTGTTCCTGGTTGATGAAGTCGTTGAGCCTGCGGGGGCGCAGCGATCGATCTAGCTCGTCGTCGGCGCCCGCGCTGCGCGCTGCAGCCATGGCGTGATCGCCATTGCCGGCCGTAGCGGCAAGGTCATCGTCCGGCACGGGCCCGCCGACGCTCGGATCGCGCGAGACGCTCACGCCGCCTCCTTGGCGCCGCGCCGCAGCGCCGCGGAGATCATCTCCTCGGGGCTGTCGCCTTCGGCGTCGGCGAGGAGCTTCTCGGCCTCGGTGATCGTGTAGCCGAGGTGCATGAGCCCGTCGCGCGCGAGGGTGCGGCTGTTGGCTTCCTCGCCGTCGGCGAGCGCTGGCACCCGCTCCTCCAGCTCGCCCGTGACCTTCTCGCGAAGCTCAACGATCACCCGCTCGGCCGTTCGCTTGCCGACGCCGGGGACGGCCTGAAAACGCTTGCCATCGTCCGCCGCAATCGCCCGCAGCAGCTCGCGCGGCGTGCCGCCGGAGAGGATCGCGATCGCGACCTTCGGCCCGACGCCCGACACCGAGATCAGGTGCAGGAAGAGGTCCCGCTCCTCCTCGCTGGCGAAGCCGTAGAGCTGGAGCGAGTCGTCGCGCGCCACCAGGTGCGCGTGCAGCGTCGCCTGCTTTCCGCGCGCGGGCACGGCCTTCAGCGTCTCGGCGGAGACCGCAAGCCGATACCCCACACCGCCCGACTCGATCACCACGTGATCAGGGCGGCGCACCAGCACCTCGCCCCGGACGGAGGCGATCATCCGACCCTCGCCTCCGGTCGGCCGACGTTCTTGAACGCGTGCGAGGGGCGCGCGTGCCCTGCGTGGCAGATCGCCACGGCCAGCGCGTCGGCCGCGTGGTCTGACTCGGGCGGCTTCGGCAGTCCGAGCAGCGCGCTGACCATGTGCTGGACCTGGGCCTTGTCGGCCGCCCCTGTCCCGCAGACCGACATTTTTACGGCCTGGGGCGTGTAGTCAGAGCACTGGATGCCCTGCTGAGCGGCTGCCAGCATCGCCACGCCGCGAGCCTGGCCGACGGCGGTCGCCGAGCGCACGTTCTTGCCGAAGTAGAGCTTCTCGAGCGCGACGGAGGCAGGCTGGTGCCAGGAGATCAGCTGGGCGAGCTCACGGTGGATCAGCTCTAGGCGCTCGGCCAGCGGCGAGGCGGCGGGCGCCTCGATCACGCCCGCGTCGACGGCCTCCATGCTCCCGACCGCGACGCGCACGACCCCGAAGCCCGTGCTCGCCACGCCCGGGTCGATGCCCATGACGACGATCACGCGTACTGATTCTGGCCCCGCCCCCGGATGCCTCCTCGAGCAAGCCCGGCGACATCCTCCGCTTCGCGTCCCGTGTCGCCGGGTTAGGGCTGTTACGGGGCGGCAGGCCGTAAAGCGGCTAGACAGCGGCCTGCTCGAGCAGCTCCGCAGGGATGTCGAAGTTGGCGTGCACGGCCTCGACGTCGTCGTGGTCGTCGAGGGCCTCCATCAGGCGCACCAGGGCGCGCGCTTCAGACTCGTCGCCGATCTCGACCACGGCCTTGGGCTCCATGGTCAACTCGGCCGACTGCACCTCGACGCCCGAACCCTCCAGCGCCCCGCTGATCGCGGCCAGGTCGCGGGGATCGGAGCTGACCTTGAGCGAATCGCCGTCTGCGGCCACGTCGTCTGCCCCTGCGTCGATCGCCGCCAGCAGGTCCTCCTCGCTGTAGCGGTCAGCGTCGACCAGGACCACCCCCTTGTTTTCGAACTGCCAGGCGACGGAGCCCGGCTCGCCGATGCTGCCGCCGTGCTTGTCGAAGGCGTGGCGGACCTCGGCGCTGGTGCGGTTGCGGTTGTCGGTAAGCGCCTCGACGAGGATCGCGGCGCCGCCGGGCCCATACCCCTCGTAGACCACGCGCTCGATCGCTTCGGCGCCATCGCCGGCGCCCGTCCCGCGGTCGATCGCCCGCTGGATGTTCTCCTTGGGCATCGAGTAGCTCTTCGCCTTCTCGATTGCCGCGGCGAGCGTGTAGTTGCCCTCGGGATCTCCCCCACCCTCGCGTGCGGCCACGGTGATCGCACGCGCCAGCTTCGTGAACAGCTTGCCGCGGCGGGCGTCCGTCGCCGCCTTCTTGTGCTTGATCTGAGCCCACTTGGAGTGACCGGCCATTGACTTGATCTTAAGAGCGTTCTCGAGGGCCGCAACTTTCGCCATTGCTGGCTGTTCAGAAAGGCGCGCGTCGCTCCTGAGCCTTGTTTGCCAGGGCGCGGAGGGGAGGCGGCTAAGCGCACTGGGATGCCGAAGCCGTGCCGCGGTCGGCCAGGGGGTCCGGCCGCGGCCGGCGTGTTTGTGACGGCTAGCGCCTCAGACCGCGAACCTGCCGTCTACCTGGAGGACCTCGCCATCGACCTCGATCCGTCCCCCCCTGCGCAGGTCGCAGACCAGGTCGGTGTGCACGGCGCTCTCGTTCACACCTCCCGTCTCCGGGTAGCTCGCGCCAACGGCTAGGTGGACGGTGCCGCCGATCTTCTCGTCGAGCAGGACGTCGCGGGTGCCGCGGTCGATCCCGTAATTGGTGCCGATCCCGAGCTCGCCGAGGCGCCTGGCGCCCTCGTCGGTGTCGAGCATGTCGATCAGGAACTCCTCGCCCTGCTCGGCCGTGGCATCGACGACCTTCCCCGACTCGAAGCGCAACCGCACGCCGGAGACCTCGCGCCCGCCGATCACGGCGGGCAGGTGGAACGTGACTTCGCCCTCGGCCGAGTCCTCGATTGGCCCGGTGAAGAACTCCCCGTCGGGCATGTTGTGCTCGCCGTCGGCGGCGATGAATCGGCGTCCTTCGATCCCCAGATTTAGGTCCGTCCCCTCCGCACTGATCCTGATCTGCTGGTGGTCTTGCGCCCAGTCCGCGAGGCGGTGGCATTCCTCGGAAGCGCGCTTCCAGGCGCCGAGCGGGTCGCCGTCGTCGGCCAGGCAGGCGCGAAAGTAGAAGTCCTCGAACTCCGCCAGCGACATCTGGGCGTCGGACGCGTAGGCGTTGGTCGGATACAGCGTGTAGACCCAGCGGTGCTCGCCCTTGGCCGCCCGCTCCATGGTCGTCTTCATCAGGCCACGCGTGGCGGCCTGGCGGCGGCTCTGGCGCTCGGGCGGCACCCCCGAGAGCTGTCTGGTGTTGCTGTCGGCGCCGATCGCGATCCGGCAGTCCGCCTCGTCGGCGGCCCACTGCGAGAGCGGCGAGATCCACTCGAGCTGCGCGTCGGAGGCCTCGCGGAAGTAGGTCGCCGACTGGCCCTCGAACGACATCGCGACGACCGGATTGCCGCCGGTGCGCAGCACCTCCTCATAGACGGCGCTGATCAGCGGCTCGCCGGCCGACGAGCCCTCGATGACGCAGGTCTCCCCCTCCCCGACCCGAGTGGAATAGCCGACCAGGATCTTCGCCAGGTTGGCCACTCTCGGATCTCTCATTCCCGTCCCTCCTTTGGTCCCGTACCCTGCCCCGACCGCTCCTCGTGGTCGCCGGCGGATTCCCTAGCTGCGGTTGCCATTGCCATCAGTAAAGCGTGAATTCGCGGATCCTCTGTTAACTCGGGATGGAAAGCAATCGCCAAGACCGAGCACTCGCGCACTGCGACTGGGTGCCCGTCGATTGCGGCCATCACCCCCACGCTTGGCCCGTGGCTGTCAATCCACGGCGCACGGATGAACACGGCGCGCATCGGCTCGGGCCCGATCCCCTCGATCCCCAGGTCCGTCTCGAAACTGGCGAGCTGGCGTCCGAAGGCGTTGCGGCGGGCGGTCGCGTCGAGCAGGCCGAGGTGTCCGCGGTCGAGCACGATCATCCCCGCACAAGTGCCCAGAATCGGGCGCCCGGACTTGTGATGGGCGCGGATCGCGGGCTCCAAGCCGTCGCGCTCGATTGCCTTGGTGATCGTCGTCGACTCTCCGCCGGGGATCACCAGCGCGTCGAGCTCGGCGAAGTCCTCGGGCGTGCGGACCTCGGTCGCCTCGGCCCCGAGCTCGGTCAGCATCCGCGCGTGCGCGGCGAAGTCGCCCTGGCTGGCCAGCACGCCGACTCGCAGGCGGGCCTCCTCCGTGTCGGGAGGCAGCAGCGGTCCGGGCCGACTCACCGCTATGCCCCGCGGTGTTGGAGCAGCTCTCCCTCGGCAGCGAGCTGCGCGATGTCGTCACCGCGCATCGGCTCGCCCAGATCCATCGACGCGGCGGCGACCCGCTCAGGATCGTCGTGATGCGTAGTCGCCTCGACGATCGCGCGCGCGCGGCGCTCGGGATCCTCGGACTTGAAGATCCCGGAGCCGACGAAGTTTCCCTCGGCGCCGAGCTGCATCGTCAGCGCGGCGTCCGCCGGGGTTGCGATCCCACCCGCGCAGAACAGCGGGACTGGAAGCCAGCCGGACCCGGCGAGCTCCTCGACGACGTCGATCGGCGCGCGCAGCTCCTTGGCAGCGCCCGCCAGTTGCTCCGCGCGCAGCGTGCCGAGCCACTTGATCCCGCCGACGATCTCGCGCAGGTGCCGCACCGCCTCGACGATGTTCCCGGTGCCGGCCTCTCCCTTGGAGCGGATCATCGCCGCGCCCTCTCCGATCCGGCGCAGCGCCTCGCCGAGGTTGGTGGCGCCGCAGACGAACGGGACCTGGAACGCGTGCTTGTCGATGTGGTTGGCCTCGTCGGCCGGGGTCAGGACCTCGGACTCGTCGACGTAGTCGACCTCAAGCGATTGGAGGACCTGGGCCTCGGCGAAGTGACCGATCCTCGCCTTGGCCATCACGGGGATCGTGACCGCGTCCTGGATCTCCTTGATCACGCGGGGGTTTGCCATCCGCGCGACCCCGCCGTCGGCGCGGATGTCGGCGGGCACTCGCTCGAGCGCCATCACCGCGACTGCACCCGAGTCCTCGGCGATCCGCGCCTGCTCGGCCGTGGTCACGTCCATGATCACCCCGCCCTTGAGCATCTCGGCGAGTCCGCGCTTGACCCGGAATGTGGCTCGCTCGGCCATCGACTCAAGGATACGGAACGACCCCGCGACCGCCCGACGAAATCAGGCGAGCCGCTTGTACGCCCCGGCCGACTTGTACTACGCCTCAACGAGCGCGAAGGCAGGTGAAGCTGAGAGCTTTCTCATCTCACCCTCAGCCGGCATTCAGACTCGGCTGATGGGCTGGCCGTGTCCTCGAACATGCAGGCGAAGCAGGAAGCGAAACGGGACTCAGGAGCGGGCTGAGCGTCGGACTGGCGGTCGCGGGGCTGACCGCGCTCGTCCCGGCCGCGGCACACGCGGAGGCAACGCGACGTTGCGAGCGAAGCGCGTGCGCGTGATCTGCAACGTCCAGGGCGAGAACGCCCGACGGGTGAACGTCGTCAAGCGGTCGCGCGTCGGGGGCAGCGTGCAGGTTGTTCAGGGTCGCGCCGCCAAGGTGACCAAGAGCAAGATCAACACCGACGTCCAGATGTTCGAGAACTCAGGCCGGATCAGGATCGCCCACAACGTGATCGACGGCAACCTCCAGTGCAAGGAGAACGCGCAGACGCCGATCGGCGGGGACAACATCGTGCACGGGAACAAGGGGGACCAGTGCGCGAGCCTGTGACCGGACGAGCAGCCGCGGCGGCTACTTGAGCTTCAGGACGCGGATGCGGTCCTTGTAGGCGCCCTTGTCGCGCGCGTAGACGCCGTGCGCGAGCGCTTGGACGATCGCCAGCAGCGAGGTGTTCGAGCGCGTGAACGAGGGCCCATTGGACGAGTAGTAGAGCGTCAGGTCGCAGTGCTCGCCGACGTCTGACAGCGTCGCGTCGGTGATCGCCAGCGTCCGTGCGCCGCGGTGCCGAGCGAGCTTCATCGCCCGGACGACGATCGGGTGCGCGCGGCCCGCGGAGAAGGCGATCACGAGCGAGTCCTCGTCCACGCGGCTCAGGCGCGTGATCGAGTCCTGGCGCGGACTAGAGACGACCTCGGCACGGATGTCCAGCAGCGCCAGCAGATGGCGCAGGTAGCTGGCGAAGAACGCGAGCTGATCGAGCCCGACGATCATCACCCGCTGCGCGGAGGCCAGCGCGGACACGCACGCCTCGACCTGCTCGCGGGTGAGGTTGCGAACCGTCTCCTCGACGTTCGAGTGGTCGGCGGCCAGCGAGGCCTCGAACTCGGAGTGGTCGAAGTCGAACAGCGGGGCGGCAGGCCCGTTGTCGCCGGGGGTGCGGCTGCGGTACTCCTCGATCGCAGCCTGCTGAAGCTCGGGATAGCCCTCGAACCCCAGCGCCTGGGAGAAGCGCACCACGGTCGACGACGAAGTGTCGGCCCGGCGGGCGAGCTCCTCGGCCGTTTGGAACGCGGCTTCGTCGAGGTGGTCGACGATGTAGCGGCCGACGTCCTTCTGCGAACGCGAGAACTCGTCGAAGCGCTCGGTGATGTAGGTCGATAGCGCCTTGCCGTTCGGCTTCGTGGAGCGCCCGTTGCCGTGCGTGCGCGAACGGGTGCGCTGCGACGGCCTTGACTTGGTCGCGGTCTTGCTCACGGCAACGGTCAATTCGCTCCGTTCGCCGCTTTCCCTTCCCCCCTTGCGCGGCTGCAGGAGCTTTGTGCTTGGATCGTGCGCTCCGTGGACCTCGAAACCGCGCTGCGCGTCACCAACCGCAACATGATCGTCTTCGACGCCGCGCTCGGGTCGGCGGCGATCCTGGCGCCCGCTGCCACCCTGCGCGTCCTCGGCCACGACGAGCCGTCGCCCGACGCCAAGCATCTGTTTGCGCGATGCGGGCCGATTTGGCTGACGTTCGCGGCTGCCCACGCCGTTGCGGACCGGCGAGACGACCCCTCCGACTGGTGGGCGCTGGCGTGGCTGCGCGCGACAGAGCTCGGGACCGACGTCCTGTGGTCCTTCTCGCCGGCCTTCAAGCGTCCAGGCCGCGCCGGGCTGTGGTTCGCCGGGGCGTCGAACGTGGCGATGGCGCTCGGCTTCGGGTGGCTCGCACGCCGGCGGGCGGCGGACCGATCGCGGCGGCGCTTCAGCCTTCGCCGGAGCTAGGGAAGCCCGGCGGGTTGGCGACCGTCGGCGGGGCGCTTGGATCGCTGCCGGCCGGCGGCTCCGCCTGACGGGCGAGCTCCTCTCGATCGACCAGGGGCCGGCTGCACTCGGTGAAGCCGACCGCTAGCGCCAGCTTGAGTCGCTCGACCTGCTGAGCCGCCACCTTGGCCTGCGAGGCGGCATAGGTGTCGCCATCGTCGGCCTCGGCTGCGTCAAGCCCGCGGTCCAGCAGGTCGATTCCCTCCTGGCGCGCCGATAGGTACTCGTCCACCTCGTCATCGAGGTCGCTCGGTCCGTTGAGCTCGTCGATCGCGTCGCGCTCGTCCTCGGCGACGTTGATCAGCTGCTCGGTGAGGTCGACGGCCTCGCGCGCCGTCGCCGGCGTCTTGTCCTGTAGCTCGGTGAACGCATCGTGGGCTTCGGTGCAGATCTCATCGCCCTCAGCGAGGAACTCCGCTCGCGAGAGCTCCTCGTCGCCGAACGGGTCCAGGAGGAGGAACAGCGCCACCGTCGCGACGATCACGGCGAGCCCGGCGAGCACCCAGGGAAGTCGGCTCGGTCGCGGATGGGTGGGCGCGAGCGGGTCCGCCGGCATCCGGCGCAGCGTAGCGGCGGCCTAGGCGCTCGGCCGCAGGTTGTGGAGCGCTCTCGCGCGCTACTGGTAGAGCACGAATTCGGGCTCGGGATCGAGCCGGAGCACGGCGCGCGGCTTCATCAGTCGACGGTCGAGCCGGTAGAAGAGCGAGAAGCCGTTGAAGAGCTTCCGCGAAGCGAGCTTGGCGTAGCCGGCCTTTTTCGCCGGCGGCTTTCCGATGCCGTCGAAGTTCAGGGTCACGTCGACGTCGGGTCGCTCGACGACGCGGCGGCGCTTGCGAACGCTGCGCTTGCGGAACTGGTGCACGACGAGCGCCTTGGGCGGCAGGGCGTTCGCGTCGACGATCTCCTGCAGCTCGGCCGAGACGCGGTTCAGCTTCCGCGCTCGGATCGAGCCCTGCGTTCGTCCCGGAACGCCCTTCCGGCCCACGTTCCACTCGGGATCGATCGAGAGGTCCACGTCGGGCTGCACCAGCCATGGCTCCAAGGCGCGGACCTCCGCCACCACTTTCGCCCGCCCTGGTTGGATGTCGAGCATCAATCGGGCCCCGATCGCGCGCGCCTGTTCCAGGTAGGTCGAGATCACGAACGGGTCCTGGCGGAAGCGGTACTTGCGGTCGGGCCCGCGGCTGGAGGTGGCAATGACGGCGATCAGGTCGAAGGCCGCGATCACCGGCCGCCGCTTGACCCCGCCGTACTCGGCTGCCTGCGAGACGAGTTTCGAGGCCGCGGCCGACGGTGTCTTGCGCCCCACGATCGTCGCCGGGAGCTGCGGCGCGCCGTAGAAGGCGACTATGCGGTTCTCGGGGAACAGCGAGTCACCGGCGAACGGCCCTTGACGCGCCTCGCCCCGGCGCGTTACCGCCTGGGGCGAGGCCACATCGACTCGCTCGAGGAAGCGGTCGGTGGCCCGGCGCAACTCGGCGGTGGTGGGCGGCTCGGCTCTCGAGCCAGCCGTAGTGGCGGGTGTGGCGGATCCAGCGTTGGTGCCAAACGCCAGCGCGATCGCCATGCCTGCCAACGCGGGCGCGAGTCGACTTCTGAGTGGTGTCCGAGGCTCCCCTGCCACGACGCGAACACGTTAGCGCCGCGGCGCGGGAAGAAGGCAACGTCCCGCGCACCTCACGGTCCCGCAGGGCATCCGAGAACGGATCAGCCGGTCCCGATCCCCCTTGACCTGCGGGATGCGGTCGGGCTAGGGTCGCACGGATCGATGGCTGAGTCCTTCCAGCTTCCATTTGGCTCACGCGAGGAGCGCATCGCATACAACGAGTCCTGGTCTCGCAGTCTCAACGAGGACCGCGCCGAGTGGGTGCTAGGGAAGGATGCAATGGGCGACTTTCGATGTGAGTGCTGGCGTCAGGACTGTCCCGAGCTCATCTCTCTGACGGGCGAGGACTGGAAGTTCGTCCGCGGCAAACCGAACCGATTCGCCGTCGCTCCCCAGCACGTCGCCGAGGGCTCCGAGGCGGTCGTCAAGGCGTTCCCCGGTTTCTGGCTGATCGAGAAGTTCGGTGAGGCTGGCGAAGTGGCCGAGGAACTGGCGGCCTCGGAATAGTTTTCGCCGCAAACTCTGGGAAAGACCATGCGGTACAACCCGGCGTGAGTGACCGAGCTACGCGCCGACCTGGATACTGCGCTCACGCGACGCCGCACAGCGGTCTCGGGCGGCGTCCTCGTGTGATAACTGGCCCAAGGATGGAGACCAGATGGGTAGCCCCGCCCAGGAGTTCAGGCTCAGCGAGATTGATTCCATAGGCCGCCCTGGCATCGCCGTCGCCGGAGAACTTGACGAGGCGACCTGCGGCCAATTGGACTCCGCGTTCAAGGACATCTCAGACGGCGGACTGGTGGTCCTCGATCTTGCGGAGTGCACGTTCATTGACTCGAAGGGCCTCGACGTGATCGTCCGAGCTGCGACTCGGCTGTGGGACGATGGTGGGCAGCTCACAGTGTGCAACGCGCGCGGGCCGGTCCGGGAGCTATTCCGCATCACCGGACTCACAAGCTGGGACGGCCTGGCGCTGCACCGCGACAGGCCCGCATAGCGCCGCCAAAGCGCTCGCATCCGGGCTCGGGCCAAGTCACGGGGCGTGGCGCAATCGGTACCCGCTTTGCGTGGACAGAGCGATTTCGAACTGCGGTCGCTTCTCGCGCGAAACGAGAGCGAGCCTCCATACCCCCCAACAGCGATCATGGGGGTGTGGGCGTCGGGCTTCAGTAGAGCCTCCGCGCGGGATTGCGAAGCGCGGCACGAGAACCCCAGAGCGCGCAAACGAGGGCCTAGCGGCGCATTGGCAGCCGGACTACCACTAGCTGCCGTTTAGCCCTTATCGTCAGGTGCGCCGTACGTCAGCGCGCGGCAACCGTGCGGAGAGCAGGAGCCGATGCGAGACGAGGAAAAGGCAGTGCACGACTACACCGAGACGTGGTGCAAGAGCGGGGAGATCGGCTACGCCGAGCTGAGCGGCGGCGCTCGTGTCCGATATCTGCGGGTCGGTAGCGGCCCACCGTTGGTCCTGATGCACACGGTGCGCACGCAGCTCGATCACTTCCAGCGCGTCGTCCCACTGATCACCGATGCGTTCACGGTCCATGCGATCGACTTCCCCGGCATGGGATGGTCCGACATCGTCCCGGGCGCCAGCTACGAGGAGCCGGCCTTACGAGCCGCGATCGTCAGCGTCGTCGAGGATCTGGACCTCTCCGAGCTCACCCTGGCCGGTGAATCCATGGGCGCCACGCTCGCGCTGACGGCGTCCGTGGACCTCGGCGAGCGCGTGCGCCGCATCGTCGCCTTCAACACCTACGACTTCGCCGACGGCATCAAGCGAGCCAACCTTCTCGCGCGGCTGGTGGTGGGAAACATCCGCGCTTCGGTGATTGGCCCGGTCAGCGCCCGCCTCGAAAACAAATGGATCCTCAAGGGCGTGATGCAGGGCGGGCTGCGCGACCCTCGTCAACTGCCCGACCACTATCTCGATGAGCTCCGTCGCGTCGGCCGGCGGCCCGGATACCCCACCGTGGCCAGGGCGATCTACCGCAACTTGGAGAGCCTGATCGCAGCTCGCGGACGCTATGCCCGCATCAACTGCCCGGTCACGTTGGTCTATGGCAACGGGGATTGGTCGCGGCCCTCGGATCGCCGGGCCAACATCGAGGCGGTTCCGCGCGCGCGCGACATCGCGCTGCGCGACACCGGCCATTTCGCCGCACTGGAGGCCCCCGAGGACGTGGCGCGGATCCTGCTCGACGAGCCCGCTGAGCGGGCAGCCCAGCCAGTTCAGTGACCGGTGCTGCTTCACGCGCAAACCAGCAGCGGTCCGATCATCCGGACAGGCAGGCTTGGGAATGCATCTGAGCGATCCCTGCTCAGCGGCTAGTCTGACCCCATGAGTGAGGCCGTCCACGGATTTAAGGAAGGCCAGCCCGTCTGGGTCGAAGACGGCGGCGGGAAGCAGCATCCCGGGATATTTGTCGGCGAGAGCGAGAGCGCGAGCTGGTTCGGCGGCGGTCCGAGCGCCTACGTCGCGGACCCTGAGACTCACCACACAGAGGTGGTCCCGATCTTCCGCATCACACCAAGAGACGAATAGCCGAGACCGAGTCACTCCGCCAAGTCGCCAGTGAAAGCAGCACCCTGGCGGTTGAGGCAGGGCACGCCCGAAGAGTGCCGCTTTGGACAAGGCGGTAGCCGTACGACCCCCGCGCTTCGGGACAAAGTTGGGACAAACTTTCATTCAGTGACGCCGGTCCCGACCATGAGCAAGCCCCGCCGTCGCGAGGTTCCCCGATGGGCCGGGGTGGATTGGAACCACCGTCGTACGGATTATGAGTAAGGTGCCGTGATGCCACGGTCGCCCTGGGATCAACCCCTCCCCAGGTCTAGCATGACGTGGAGTCACGTTAAATTATGGCGCGCTAGGTCGGCGGAATCAAACCTCACGCGCGATGACTGTGTACCTCCCGTGTACCTAGCGCGTCACGGCCGAACCTCACACGCCCCATGAACAGAGGGATCAGGGGCGAGGTGACTTCCGGAATTTCAGACTGCAGGTCAGAGACCCCGATAGCCTGCTTCTATCGCGTTCAGCTCAACACTCACCCGTTGGGGGAGAACAGGAACGACCGCCCCGGAGGACGGCCGTCTCCTAGCGTCAACGTGACCGTTCACCTCCGACGGCACCCTTTACGGCTGGAGCGAGCAGACCGACGATCTGGTCACGATCAACCTCGGGAGCGGCGCGGCGACCGTGGTCGGCGACTCCGGAATAGGCACCGCCGTACGATCTCGACGTTTTCCTGCGACATCGCCTGCTCCCGCAGCCCGGCGGCTTCGAGGGCCTCGGCCCGGGATTTGACTGTCATGACCGACTCGAACTCGGGGTCTAGGGCCGCGTACTCCCGCATGAACGCGTCCATGGCTTCGATGTCACGTCACGCGAACGCCTGAAGTCCCATGCGCACGATCTCGACGTTCTCGTCCGACACCGCCTACTCCTGAGGGCCGGCCGCTCGGAGTGCTTCCTCCCATTCGGCGTAGGCCCCCAGGCTTCGCCCCCCCGGCGAGATACTGGACGGGCGATGTGAGCGGGTGTAGGGTCGGTTCACCGAATCCCACGGAAGGGAGGATCGCCATGAAGCGGTCATTTGTCCTCACGACGTTGGTTGTCTGCGTCGTCGGCGCGAGCCTCATTCCCGGTACCGCCACCGCTGACCCGCCGACGAAGGAGGAGTTCTCGCCGGTTGGTGACCAGATTGTCTGCGACGAGACGCTGCTCACGGTCTCGAGCGGCATTGTCGTGAGCCGCACGCACGTGCACGAGCTCCCCTCCGGGCTCTTTCGCATCATCAGCGTTGACATGACTCGCGACGTGACAGCGACGGATGAGGAAGGAACCGTCTACCGCTTGGTCGGCGGCGGTCGGGCGAACTTCACGACCCCCGATCCGGATGTCGAGACCGGTGAGGAGATCGGGTTCTTCCGCTTCAAGCTCAACATCATCGGCCCCGGTGGTCTATTCGGCACCGTGGACTTCCGCATCCGTGGCAAGCGGAACGGCGACGTGATCGAGCAGGATAGGGGCACCTGCCAGTTCGTCGAGACGAACGACTAGGTGCGGTGATAGGGCAGAACTAGGCAGTCTTCTACCGAGTCCACACCATGTAAAGCCGTCGAAGCCGCCGGGGTGAAGGAGTAGGCGATGTCGCAGGAGAACGTGGAGGTGATGAAGGCCGCCAACGACGCGATGGCGCGGGGTGGGCTGGACGCGCTCGCCGAGTACTGGGCGGACGACATCGACTACCGGGCGGTCGAGGGTGCGCTCGATGACCGTGGCCCGATGCACGGCAAGGATGCCGTACGCGCCTACGTGCAGGACTGGCTCGACACGTTCGACGACGTGAAGGTGGAGCCGCTGGAGTTGATCGACGCGGGAGAGGACCAGGTCATCGCGGTCCTGC
>JBKPDQ010000014.1:0-8402 GCA_046728015.1 Actinomycetota bacterium | reverse complement strand
CGTCGGATTCCCAGGATCCTTGTCGCCGGCCTGCTAGTCGTCATCGCGGCGATCGCCGCAGCCCGCGGCTACGAGTTGCTGGCGTCCTCGTCCTCGACGGCCGCATCACCCATCGACGTCCTTCGCAGTGAGCACCGTGGTGCGCTTGGCGAGGCCGACGGTGCCCTCGTCCTTCCCCGTCAGCACGGTGCTGCGCCTGGCGAAGCTGACGGTGCCGTCCCCGATGGCGCGACGGTCTTCGATGACGAGATTCCGGGTGTAGCCAACCTCGACCCCGATCTGCTCGGTGCCCTGCGCCAGGCTGCAACGGATGCCGCGGACGAAGGGGTCGAGCTCTTCGTCGAAAGTGGCTGGCGTTCCCCGGAGTACCAGGATCAGCTTCTGCGTGAGGCGGTCTCCGAGTACGGCTCCGAAGAGGAAGCCGCCAGGTGGGTGGCCACCGCGGACACGTCTCCTCACGTGTCGGGGGACGCGGTCGACATCGGGCCCTCCGATGCCACGGCGTGGCTGTCCGAGCACGGCGCCGAGTACGGGCTGTGCCAGATCTACGGCAACGAACCCTGGCATTACGAACTGCGCCCCGAAGCGATCGATCACGGCTGCCCGCCGATGTATGCGGACCCCACCGAGGACCCGAGGATGCAGCAGTGAACAGCACGCTCGGCACAAAACCGTTGTCAACGCAATCACCACACCCGGAAGGAACCATGAGTAGCCGCTCCCTCCCGCTTTCTGGCGCGAAGGAGCAGCGATTCCGATAATCACGGAGTTGCGATGAGTTCCGGGCCCTGGATTCGCGAAGGGCATGAGATTCTGGATCGGGATCGGTGAGCGTCCCCGGCGGACCTGAGGAAGCAGCGCCCACGACGGCGACGTTCGTCCTCCTGCCTGGCGCTGGCGGGGACCCGTGGTACTGGCATCTGGTCGCTCCGCAGTTGCGTGCGCGAGGCCACGAGGTCCTCACTCCGAACCTGCCGGCCGACGATGATTCCGCTGGGCTCGGTGAGTACGCCGACGCCGTGGTAGACGCGATCGGCGATCGCGCCGGCGTGATCGTCGTGGCGCAGTCGATGGCGGCCTTCACGGCCCCGATGCTGTGCGACCGGGTGCATGTCCGGCTGTTCATCCTCGTGGCGCCGATGATCCCGGCGCCAGGCGAGTCGCCCGGAGCGTGGTGGTCCAGTAGCGGCCAGGCAGCGGCACGGCGGCGACAGGACGAGAGCGAGGGACGCGACCCCGACGCCGACGTCGACCTGCGGACGACTCTCATGCACGACGTCCCGTCAGAAGTCGTCGCCGAGGCGTTCGACCGCGGTGAACCGCGTCAGTCCGACACGCCGTTCGCCGAGCCGTGGCCGCTCGAGGCCTGGCCGAACGTTCCGACCAGGGTGGTCGCGGGCCGTCACGATCGCCTCTTTCCCCTCGACTACATGCGCGCGCTCGCGCGCGAACGCCTGGGCATCACCGTCGACGTCCTCGACACAGGACATTTGCCCGCACTCAGCCGACCCGACGAACTCGTGCGGCGGCTGGAGGCCTACGGCCTAGAAGACGTCGCCCCCACTCCATAGGAGCGAGCCCCGAACTGCACGCTGAGGCGCCCGCGCTGCCGCGTTCGCGTGTGAAGGCGGTAGCTCCCGAATGGCGCGAGCAAATCGGCCTTATCGCGACCGCCGTGGACGCGAAGCGGCAGCCGCTAGCGAGGTGAGCTAGGCGCCCAGCGCCCAGGCGAGGATGTCTGCTGCGAGCCGCTCGGGAGCGTATCTACCGCCGTCGGGCCTTTCCCACGAGCCCTGCCAGATCGGATACGAGCGCGACTCTTCGAGGTCCCCGCTGCGGTCGGAGCGGCGGATCGCGATGACGGTGTTCGGGTGTTCGCCGCGCAGCTCCACATCGCGAATCCTCCAAGGAGGTCCTTCGGCATCCTCCTCGCGCCAGACGCGATCCAACAGCTCGGCAAGCTCTCTCACCAGGCTCTCAACATGGCGCTCCTCCGCTCTCCGCAGGATTGCGTCGCGCTCGGCTCGAAGCTCGGCGCTGCGCTTTTCCCAGCCCCCTGGCATCCCGCACTGTCCATCGGCGTCTTCCGTTTCGCACCGCAGGCCACCCAGGCTCCTGTGGACGAGAAAGCGGAACGCATGAAAGCGACTGGCGTCCGCCACGCGATTGCAGCGGTGGTGGACTGGGTACGCGCACGGTCCGCGGCAGGGACCGCCGCACGCACGCAAGGAGGAGCGCATGGAGCGCACGGCTGCATCACCGGAACGGAATCCACTCTCTGCTCTGTGGCTGCCCGGAACCAGCCTTGGGATCCGCCGCGGGGTTCCGTCCTGCCGCATTAGTCTCGTGCGGAGCGAGGACGCATGGCGCGCCCAAGACCGGGTACTTGGTTTCCCCAGCGAGGAGAGAGATCGGATGGCATGGGCATCTCCTTGCTTCGATCTGAGGCCGGCTGCGCAACCACGGGTTCATGACCACGGCATCGGGTCGCAACTACGACGCTTGGAGGCAATGGGCATGGATGCCGCACGCGCCAGCGATGAATTCAGGACCAGCAGCACACACGTCAACGGACTGAAAGGGGTCGCGGTCAGCGGGGAGCTTGACTATGCAACCTGCGACCGCCTGCGCGTTGCGCTGCAGGACGCATCTGACCACGACGGCGAATCGGTCTTGCTCGATTTGGACGAATGCACGTTCATTGACTCGATGGGCGTTGGCGTTATCGCCGAGGCGGCGACGCGTCTGGCGGGAAGCGGTCGCAAGCTCGTCGTCTGCAACGTCCACGGGCAGGTTCGAAAGATGCTGCGTCTGACCGGGCTCGTCGTCCTGGACGGTTTGCTCATGTATTTGGACTGTTCTGCCGGTGGGAATGCCGCGGCAGCTTAGGCGTCGGACAAGGTGTCGCCCGCGACCGCATTGACCTTGCCTCAGACACCCGAGCTGCTTCACGGAATGAAGCAGGTCCCGAATAGGACCCGAGATCGGCGCGAGCCTCGCCCTTCAGCGCGGGAGCGCAAGCCCGTCGCGTAAACGAAGGGGCCCCTCGCGGGAGGCCCCTTCGTCCGCTCCTCACCCGACCCCCAGGGTGAGGCTGGGGTCTTCCGTGACCCTGTCGTCGACTACCTGACGTTCTCGCAGTCGTCAGCGACCACGTCGTTCTTGTCTGCCCTGACCGTGTCCTCGCCCTCGCCGCAGCTCACGTCATCGGCCTTCTTCCCGTCGCCGCGGCTCTTGATCTTGTCGTCGCCGTCACCGCCGGTGATCGCGTCCTCGCCGTCACCGCCATCGAGCTTGTCGTTCTCGGTCCCACCGTCCACGGAGTCGGGACCGTTACCGCCGTCGACGGTGTCGTTGTCCTCGTCGCCGGCCACGGTGTCCGAGCCTTTCTTCCCGAGCAGCTTGTCGTTGCCCGCCAGGCCGCTGATCGTGTCGTCGCCCTTTTTGCCGACGATCTTGTCGGCATTCTCGGTGCCGGTCAGCGTGTCGTCGCCCTTAGTGCCCTTGATCGTCGTCGCCATCGCGATTCCCGCCACGGCCAGGACCAGCGCAAGGGCGCCAACGAGCGCCGGGGTCAAGCGCGTTCCACGTCGCATGCCGTATCGCTCCTCTCGTTCGTTTGCGCGTCTGCTTTCTAAAGCGTCGGCGGGGCGGCGCCGGGTTACGCCCTGAGACCGGGAGGCTGGACGAACGTCTATGAGCCGCGATCCGCCAGTTCGGCGTGACGTTCTCCCAGATCCGGCGTAGCAATAAGACCGCAGAACGTCGGATAAAGCCCGGCGGATTGTCTACCGGATCGTCGTCGGCGAAAACGAGGCGTCGCGGGGGTGGGTGCCGGATCAGGGCTCAGCGATGACTGGCGCTGACGATCGCCTCGACTTCCTGATGCGACTCATCGTCGTACGGCCAGAAACCCGACTTGTCGCCCGCGTCCCAGACCTCGCGCAGCCCCGGCGCGCTTAGGTCCCAATCCGGGCGAATCTTGCGAGTGACCTCGCGCAGGTCCTGGCGCAGGTCCTCCGGCGAGGGACGGCCCCAGAACCAGTAGCCGTTGTAGACCTTGTGGATTACCAGGCCTGGATCGAGTACCAGCGTGTGCGGGATCATCGGGTCGTGGTGGGGGTCGGTGTATTCCTGGATCTCTAGGTCCTGCTGCACCTTGCGGCCGGGATCGCAAAGGAACGGCCACTGGGCACCGACCGAATCCTTGAACTCGCGCCCCTCGAGGATGTTGTCGGTGCTGATGGTCACGATCTTGGTGTAGGCGACGGCGATCCTCGGATAGAACGCCGCCAGCTCGAGATGCTGCTGGTGGTCCTTGGGACAGAAGTGCCCGCGAGCGAGGACCAGGATCAGCGGGTCGATGCCCTGCAGCTCGCTCAGCTTGTGGCGCTCCTTGTTGGTGTCGGTGAGCTCGTAGTCGGGGAACTTGGCGCCGGGAACAATGTCGGCCCGCATCGGAATGGCTCCTTTCGTCGTGGCCACGCCGACGATACGCCGCGGGCGACGTGGCTGACGATCGAGTCTGCGCCGATCCCGGTCCCTGTAGGGCAAGCTTGCTACCGCATCAAGCGATTAGCCCTTGACGCCAGGAGATGCCCAATGTCTGGCTTCACCGTCACCCGCTCTCAGCCCGAACTGTGGAACGTCACGTTCGACAGCCCGCCGGCCAACCTCGTCGATCCGGAGATGATCCTGGAGCTCCGAGCGCTCGTCGATCAGGTCGAGCACGATCCCGAGGCAACTGTCGTCGTGTTCGACAGTGCCAACGTTGACCACTTCCTCGGGCCGTACGACATGTCCCGAGCGGCGGACACGCCAAGCGCCCCGGCGCCCGTTCCCCCTGCCAGCGGTGGGCTGGCGCGGCGGACTCTGTGGCCGCCGAGGATGATCCTCTCGGGATCGGGATAGCAGAGATACTGCGCAGGATGGGCACAGCGGACGAGGAGGCGGTGCGCGGCCTCGCCGCAGCGATCAACCGGCGCGACCCCGACGCGGCGGTCGCGGTCTGCGACCCTGAGATCGAGTTCCTTTCCGTCCTCGCTGTCAGCGGGAAGGCGTACGCCGGCCACGACGGCATCCGGGAGTACTTCGACGACATCGGGTCCGCCTGGGAGGAGTGGAGGGTGGAGGTGCACGACGTCGCCTCGGGAGCTGACGGGCGAGTCGCCATCGTGATGACGATGCACATGCAGGGCAAGGAGAGCGGCGCAGCGCTCTCCGAGCAAACCGGCCACGTCTGGACCCTCCGCGACTCGAAGCTGCTTCGAAATCAGCCCTTCCGCGAGCCCGAGCAGGCGCTCCGTGAGGTCGGCCAGTCGCCGGAGGAGCCGACCCGCTCGAGATAGCGCTGGCGCTCTCGCCGCCTGCCTCAGCCCTCGCGCTTGAGCTTGCGCCAACCGCCGGCTCGGTTGTTGGCGATGATCTGCTCGACCATCGCCTTGAGGGCTGGGGCGTTGATGGGCTCGCCCTCGTAAACGGCCACCTGGCGGGCGGTCTGATTGTCGTGGCCGCCAGTGATGATCCCCTCGGGGTCGGGGACGATCGCCCCGTCGTACAAGAACACGTTGACGTGATCCTTGGTCGCCAACAGCGCGCAGACGTTCCCCTGCAGCACGAAGTATGGGCGGTCGCGGTACTTGATGGTCTCGACGACCTCAGGGTCAGCGGCGTGCGCCAGGGCCCGGACCTCGCGGCAGATGGCCTGCTGCCATTCGGGCAGGGCGTCGATGTAGGCGTCGACGCGCGGGTCCTTCGCGTAGTTCACGCTTCCACGATAGCCCCGCCGACCGCCGAAGCCGGCCGCCGTCAGGCGGCCCGATCGATCAGAAAGAGGCGAGCGCCCTCGGGGCCGGCTTGGCGGCGATGGGCCTCGCCGTCAGCGAGCGTGAACGCGTCACCTTGTCGCAGAGCCATGGGCTCGCGGCCCCCCTCAAACTCGTACGTCACCTCGCCCTCGAGCACCAGGCCCGAGTGCCCCTCGAGGCACCACTCCTCGCGCAGGACGCCCGGCTCGTATTCGACGAGCGCCCAGCGCACGCCGTTGACGTCGAGCGCGCGCGAAGCGATTCCCGGCACTTCGGGCTGCAATGACTGAGCGGCCAGGTCGACTGGACGCGACTCCATCGCGCCCGACTCTACTTCGGCCGCGGCGGCAACCGCCCTACAGTCCAGGCGGTCCATGGCGAATCGACGTCACGCTCCGGACGATGACGACTACGTGGAGCGTCTTGTGCGCCTCGGCCCGAGGGAGCTCACATGGCCCGAGGTCTGCGCTCTGGCCGGCGTGGACCACGAGGTGGCCGATGTCCTGTGGCGCGCGCTCGGATTTCCGGATGTGCCGGCCAACGAGCCCGCGTACACCGCCGAGGACGTCAGGGCGCTTGCGATTGCGGCGGAGGGGCTCGACCTGGTCGAGGGCGATCGCCACGCCCGGGCGCTCGAGGCGATCGTCCGCGAAGCGCGAATGGTCAGCGCTCATCTGACGCGAATCGCCGAGATCGAAGTCGATGCGATGTCGGAGATGCGCGCCCTCGGGTTGCGGGGGCCGACGCTCGACGGAGCGCTGGAGCGTGGCCTCGAGCGTTCGGACGTGGCGTGGCTCCTGCTCTACGCCTTGCGACGCCGTCTCGACGACGTGCTGCGCCGTCGCCTCACGCTCGAGGTCGGCGACCATCCGACGCTGGCCGTGGGCTTCGTCGACCTCGTCGGCTTCACGCGCATCAGCCGCTCGCTACAGGACGACGAGTTTGCAGATCTGCTGAGCCGGTTCGAGTCGCTCGCGTTCGACATCGTCACCGAGGCGGGCGGACGGGTCGTGAAGCTGATCGGCGACGAAGCGATGTTCGTCGGCCCGGGCGCCCGCGAGGCGACCCGGGGTGCCCTTGAGCTCGTGGCCGCCTGTGAGGCCAACGGCCTTCCGGCGTCGCGGGCCGGGCTGGCGTTGGGCCCGGTGCTGGCGCGGGGAGGCGACTACTTCGGTCGCGCGGTCAATCTGGCGAGTCGGCTGGTCGACGATGCGGCGCCGGGGGACGTGCTCGCCGACGAACAGCTCGCCGAGGCGCTCCGCGAAGACTCGACCTTGACCCTCGAGCCGCTCGGCCACAGGCCGCTGCGAGGGCTGGGCGATACCGGCGTGTGGCGCCTGCGTGCCTCGACCAACCCCGTCTAGCGCTCCACCGAGATTCAGACGTCGTCCGCGTCGTGGACGAGCAGCGCCACGCAGCGCCTGCGTCGGAGCAAATTTGGACTGATTGCACGGCGGCCCCGTCTAGGCTGACCAGGATGACCACGGCGGATCCCAACATTCACGATCGGTTCATCCTCGGCCAGCGCTTCCGGCCGATGGTCAACCAGTAAGAGGTCTCGACCCTCGGCCCGGATGAGCAGTCGGCCGGCGAGCCCGTCTGCTTCGTCGAGCAGAAGCGGATGAAGCTGAATGAAGACGCGCGTTTCACCGACGACTCGCGGACGACCGAGCTGTTTCGGATCAAGGCGCTGCAGAGGTTTGATCCTCGCGCGCGGTATGACATCACCGACCCGGCCGGAGAGAAGATTTGCCAGCTCGCAAAGGTGTTCGGCAGGTCCCTGACGCGCTCGACTCGGCGCGTCCACGATGCCGGCGGCGCCGAGGTGGCCTGGGCGCGGGAGCGCAGCATGGTCGTCGCACTGGTACGGCGAGTGCTGGGCTGCATCCCCTACGTCCGCGACGTCGCGATCCCGATCCCCTACCACTTCGACTACTTCGTCGACGAGCAGGGGATCGGCGGCGTCGAACGGATTCTCGGACTGCGCGACCGCTATCGCGTCGACGTTGCCGGCGATCCGGAGCGTCGGATCGACCGCCGGCTCGTGCTCGCGCTCGCCGTCGGCATGGACGCGCTGCAGGCGCGCTAGCTCACACCGGGTCGCGCGCCTGGTCGAGCGGGATCACCCGCGCCGTCGCGGTCGCCGTCGAGACAGCCGCATCTTCGGAGTCGAAGAGCGTCGCCTCATCACCGCAACGTCGCCTTCGCGGCGGAGGATGCGCCCTTGGCCGAGGATCCGCCCGGGACTGACCGGCCGCAGGAAGTGCACGACGACACGATCGGGCCGGCGCTGCTGGCGACAGTCGCCCCCCTGACGAGTTCCAGTCCACGCTGTTCGTGAAGCCCCCGGTGCCGGTGAACGCGAGCTCAATCGTGCCGGCCTCGACGTCGACCTCGATGAGCTCCAGACCGAGCGTGGCGGCGGCCGGGGGCAGCGGCGCTCGCCCCTTGACACTGTCCCAGAATTGGCTCGGATCGATCGCTCATCGGTCCGGCCGTCGACGCACCACGCTCGCGCGGATACAACCAGGGCCAGGTGTTAGCGCGCGTCGGGTCGCGGGTACGCTGCGGACGTGGGTTACACGATCAAGAACC
>JBKPDQ010000013.1:0-15079 GCA_046728015.1 Actinomycetota bacterium | reverse complement strand
GAACCCGGGTCAGGACTGCGTCGTCCTTGCCATCTCCGACGATGAACGGATGGTCTGCGGTGACGCGGACACGGCGTCCCATCTTCGTACGAACCTCCACCATCTCACCGTCGTAGTCCCTTTTCGTGAGGACCGAGACTGACATCCATTCGGGCTCGGACTCGCCCGGAACCCACGACCAGACCTGAAGGTCGGGCGGCGCGATGGCCTCACCGTCCACCGCCTCCTCGGCGGCGCCCACCAACTCCCAGAGCTCTTCGAAACTGACAAGCCGCGGCCATCCGCGGAATCTCACAAGCAGCGTCTCGTCCGGCGCGAAGCACGAACCCCCGTAGCCGATGCCGGCGCGCAGGAAGCTCGAGCCGATGCGCTCGTCGAGGCCCATGCCGCGGGCAACCTCCGTGACGTCGGCGCCCACCTCTTCCGAGACGTTGGCGATCTCGTTGATGAACGAGATCTTGGTCGCCAGGAACGCGTTGGCGGCGAGCTTGATCATCTCGGCCGAGGCGACGTCGGTACGCACGAGCTCGCCACCGAGCGGCCCGTAGATCTCCTCGACGGCGTCCGCCGCGGACGCGTCGTCGCGATCGGCTCCGATTACCACGCGGTCGGGATGCATGAAGTCGTCGACGGCGGAGCCCTCCTTGAGGAACTCCGGGCACGACACGTACGCGAGCTCGGGCTTCTCGCGGCGAATCGCGGCCCCGGTGCCCGCCGGCACGGTGCTCTTCATCACCAGGACGTGATCGTCTTCGTCCGGGAGCGTCTCCAGCACCGCCCGCACGCGGGAGAGGTCGGCGTCGCCGGAAACCGTCGGCGGCGTGTCGACGCAGCAGAACAGCAACGTCGCGGCGTCGAGGACCTCCGCCATGTCCGTCGTGAAGCGCAATCGCTCGGAGTTCTTGGCCACCAGATCCGACAACCCGGGCTCGTGAATCGGCACGTCGCCCCGTCGCAGACCCTCCACCTTGTCCGCGTCGATGTCCATCGCCACAACGGGGTGACCCAGCTCGGCAAAGCACGATGCAGTGACCAGGCCGACCCAGCCGACTCCGACCACGCCTACCGTCTGCTTGGAAGCCATCACTGCATAGTCCCTTGGCGTCGGCCGGGAAAGCTAGCCGCCGAGCTCGCGCATGCCGCGCGCGACCGCGATCATCTCGTCCGCGTCGAGCGTCTGAAGCAGGGTGTTGTTGACCCAGTAGGCCGCCTTGTTCGTCTTCCACCCGACCAGGCGCAGGCGGTCGCCGTCGTAGTGGAGCTGATAATCGCGCCCCTCGATCTCGCGCGTCTCGGTCGGGTTGTCCAGGATCGGGGCGTTCTCCCAGTCCGTTCCGGAGACGCCGAAGTACTCCGTGAAGCCTCCCGAGCCAGGCAGGCCGAGGACGAACTTGTAGCCCCGGTACACGTCGTCGCCGGGGCCGTCGATCAGAAACGAGCGTGAGGCCTCGAGGATGGTCGCGTCCACCCTGCTGTTCGCCGGAACCTGGGTCGGGTAGTACAGCGGGAAGTCGAGGATCACCTCGCCGTTCTTGGTCTGCATGCCCTCGAGCTTCTGCGCGTAAGGCTCGATCGCGCCGGTGGCGTCGATCATCGCCGGCCCGGTGTCTTCCTGGGGTTTCTCCTGGCCCTTGTCCTCCGTCTGCTTCTTCGCTTCGCCCTTGGACGGCTCGGCCGGCTGCTCGCTGCCGCCTGGAGCCGGCCCGGGCGTTCCCTCGACTCCCAGCAGCTGATCGACGGCAGCCTGGATCGCCGCGTTCGAGGCCGTCACGTAGGGGTCGTCGGGCCCGCCCAGCTCAGCCGGGAAGTGGACCTCGTGGACGGGGGCGTTGCGAACCTCGAACAACGTCTTGATCAGCTCGATCACCTGGATCGGATCCTTGAGCGCATTGTCGGAGGTCGTGTACTTCTGGAAGATGTCGAGCAGCTCGTGGCGGTCCTCGACCAGCTTCGAGGGAGGGATGCCCTGCCGCGCCTCGCGCAGGAAGTCCTGCTGACGCGCCGAGCGGACCAGGTCGTTGTCCTCGTGGCGGAAGCGCACGTACTGGAGCGCTTTGAGCCCGCACAGGCGCTGGTACCCGGCCTCGATGTCGATCTCCGCGATGCCGGACTCGGGAGGGATGAAGTACCGGCGGTCGACGTCGATGTACACGCAGTCGAGCGCGTTGACCGCGTCCGCGAAGCCCGTGAAGTTGATGTTGACCACGTGGTTGATCTCGAGCCCGGTCAACACCTTGACCGTCTCCAGGGTGAGCTTCGGGCCGCCCTCGAAATAGGCGGCGTTGAACTTGTCGACGCCGTGCCGGGGGATGTTCACCTTCAGGTCGCGCGGGATTGACAGCAGGCCGATCGCGTCCCTGTCAGGATCGACGCGCAGCAGGATCGCCGTGTCGGAGCGGCCGGTGTCGTCGGTGGGGCGCTTGTCGGAGCCGAGGATCAGGATCGTCTGCGGCTCGCCGCCGTCCGTCTCGGTGAGCTGCTTCGTCACCCCGGGGATCCCGCCAAGGCCCTCGGCGATCTCCGTCGCGTAGAAGAGGAGGCTCACCGCCGTCGCGGTGGCCATCGACGTCACGATGACCATCGAGGCGGTGAGGAAGCGAAGCCACAGGGCCTTCGGCTTCGGCGGCTCGCCCGCATCCGGCGGTCCCACGACCGCGGGCTCAGGCTCGGCGGGTGGCTGGGGCTCCGACGGCTCCTCACCGGTCTCGGGCGCGGCGGTCGCATCGGCCGAAACCGGCGCCTCGGCGGCTACGGCCTGCGTCGCGGTCTGGCGCTTGGCCTCGTGTTTGGACGCCCGCTCGCGCACGCCGGCCATCGCCGCCTCCCTGGCCTCCTCGCGGTCGGCCAGCGCAAGCGTGTCGGCTTCGACGGTCGCACCGGGGCCGGGCGCCCCGTCGGCCTGGTCCTCGCCGCCCCGAGGCCGGTCGTCGCCCCCAGTCTCGTCGTCGCCTTCGGACTCTTCGTCGCCATCGGCCTCTTCGTCGCCATCGGCCTCTTCGTCGCCATCGGCCTCTTCGTCGCCCTCGGCGAAGGCGAACTCGTCCTCGGGCTCCTCGAGCTCGTCGCCCAGCTCTCGCTCGACCTGGTCGACCTCGTCGGTGAACCCGGCCTGCTCCTCCTCCTCCGCTTCGCCGTCGTCTGAGGCCGCCCGCTTTCGTCCCGCGAAGGTCGCGGGAGTCGGCATCTCGGGCACGGCCGCGTCGCCGTCGGTCGATGCACCAGCGTCAGCGTCCGCAGCCGCCTGGTCGTCGGCCTGGAGCGCGTCCTCTTCGGAGGGCTGGCGCCCGCCCGGCTCGTCGGGCCTCAAGCCGCCGCTCCCCGCCCGCGGGCCGCCCCGTCGAGTCGCGCGGGAAGCGTGTGCACGAAGTCGACGATCGCTCGGCGGTAGGACGCCAGAGAGGGGATCGAGACCCACTCCTCCGGCCCGTGGTGGCCCGATCCCAGCGGGCCGAACTCGACCGCCGGAACCCCCGCGCGCAGGAACGAGACCACGTCGGAGGCGCCATCGCGGCCGACGCTCGTGACCTCCCCCCCATGGTGCGGAGCCGCGGCGTCGCAGAGCGCCTGCACGAACGGCGACTCTGGATCAACCATCGCCGGCGGGCGGTTGAAGCTCGACACGATCTCCGCCCCGGGAATCCCGTCCACCTCCTCGAGGATGGCGTCGGGCTCCTGGTCGGGCAGGTAGCGCACGTCCACGTCTATGAAGCAAGTGTCGGGCACCTTGTTGAGGGCGTCGCCGCCGAGGATGCGGCCCAGGTTGATCGAGGGGCGATCGAAGAGCTCCGAGCTCTGAGACGCAAACGGTAGCGATTGGATAGCCCGGAACACGTCCACCGCCCTCAGAATCGCGTTCTCGCCCAGCCATGGCGTGGCGCCGTGCGCGGCCCGGCCCTCCACGCGGATGCGCATCGCGACCACACCCTTTGCCGCAACGCCCACGTGCATGTCGGTGGGCTCGCCGGTGATCGCGAAGTCACCCAGGAAGCCCTGGTCGACGAGCAGATCGCCGCCGCGGTCGACCTCGTCCTCGGACTCCTCGTCGGGAACGATCCCCATGCGCACGCGGACAGCGTCCTGGTCGCGCAGGTCGGCAAACGCGAGCAGCATGGAGGCGAGCGCCCCCTTCATGTCGTACGCGCCGCGAGCGAACAGCCTGTCGCCCTCGATGCGTGGTTCGAACTGCTCGGGCCGTCCGGGCACGACATCGATGTGGCCGTGCAGCAGCACCGTGATGGGCGCGTCCTTCGGCCCCACCTCGGCGGCGGTGATCGGCAGCCCTCGGATGCCGAACTGCTGGGCCTCGATCTCCCGCGCCTCCAGCCAGCCCTTGACGAAGCCCGCGCACTGCTTGATCCCCTCCGGGGCGGAGGTGTCGTAGCCGATCAGCTTCTCTGTTAGCAGGCGTTCATCCAACGCCAAGGGAGGATAGGCGCCCGTTACCCCTCGGCGATCTGGATGAACGCTTCCGCCCGAGCCCTGTCGCGCGCCGCCTGCTCGTGGGCGGCCGTGCCCTCCTCGGCTTCAGAGAGCCGCTGCTCGGCGTCGGAGAGGCGCTGCCGGAGATCCTGAACGTCGAGCCGGTCCGGAGGGATCGCCTCGGCGATCAGCACGCGCGCGCGGTTGGCGAAGACCTCCAGCCAGCCCTCGCCCTGCGCGTAGGTCTCGATCTCCGACTCGCTCTTGTGGAGCCGAAGCTCGGCCGGAACGAGCCGGGCGATCATCGGGATGTGGCGCGCGAGGATGCCGACTTCACCGACCGTGGTCCGAGTCGAAACCTGAACGAGCTCGCCGTTGAAGACCTCGCCCTCAGGCGTCAGGACCTGCGCCTCGAAGGTGTCGTGACCGTCGGCCATCCGTCAGCTAGGCCGCAGCCTCCTCCTTCTCGCGCTCCTCGGCCTCGGCTCGCTCCTCGGCCTCCTCGCGCTCACGCTCGACGCCCTCGTCGGCCTCCGCCTTCTCCTCGGTGCCCGTGACCTGCTCGATCGCGGCCTTCATGTAGAAGGCGCTCTCGGGCAACTCGTCGTGCTTGCCGTCGAGGATCTCGCGGAAGCTGCGGACCGTGTCGGCAACCGGGACGTACTCGCCCGAGCGGCCGGTGAAGGCCTCGGCGACGAAGAACGGCTGCGACAGGAATCGCTCGATCTTGCGGGCTCGGTTCACCGCCAGCTTGTCCTCGTCGGAGAGCTCGTCGACGCCGAGGATGGCGATGATGTCCTGGAGCTCCTTGTAGCGCTGGAGCACCTCCTGGACCTCGGTCGCCGTGCTGTAGTGCTCCTCGCCGAGGATGTCGGGCTTGAGGATCGTCGACGTCGAGTCGAGGGGGTCGACCGCGGGGTAGATCCCCTTCTCGGAGATCGCCCGCGAAAGCGTCGTGGTCGCGTTCAGGTGGGCGAAGACCGACGCCGGTGCCGGGTCCGTGAGGTCGTCCGCCGGGACATAGACGGCCTGGATCGAGGTGACCGAGCCCTCTCGGGTCGAGGTGATGCGCTCCTGGAGCTCTCCCATCTCGGTCTCGAGCGTCGGCTGGTAGCCCACCGCCGAGGGCATCCGGCCCAGCAGCGCGGAGACCTCCGAGCCCGCCTGGACGAACCGGAAGATGTTGTCGATGAACAGCAGCACGTCCTTTCCGCCCTGCTCGCGGAAGTACTCCGCCATCGTCAGCCCGGACAGGGCCACGCGCAGGCGCGCTCCGGGCGGCTCGTTCATCTGCCCGAAGACCAGCATCGTCCGGTCGATGACGCCGGACTCCTTCATCTCCAGCCAGAGGTCGTTGCCCTCGCGCGAGCGCTCGCCGACGCCGCAGAACGCGGAGTAGCCCTCGTGCTCCTCGGCGATGTTGCGGATCAGCTCCTGGATCAGCACCGTCTTGCCGACGCCCGCGCCGCCGAACAAGCCGACCTTGCCGCCCTTCGCGTAGGGCGCGAGCAGGTCGACGACCTTGATCCCAGTCTCGAGGATCTCCTGGCTCGGGGTCAGGTCCTCGACCTCGGGCGCCGGGCGGTGGATCGGCCAGCGGGTGTCGCCCTTGACCTCCTCGCCCAGGTCGATCACGTCGCCGAGCAGGTTGAAGATCCGGCCCAGGGTCTCGTCGCCGACGGGGACCGTGATGGGCCCGCCGGTGTCGGTTACCTGCTGGCCGCGGCGCAGGCCGTCGGTGGCATCCATCGCCACCGCGCGCACGCGATCGTCGCCGAGGTGCTGCTGCACCTCGCACACCAGCGTGGTCGAGCCCTTGTCGTCGCCCCGGTCCAGGTCGATCGTCAGCGCCGAGTAGATCTCGGGCAGCTCGTCGGTGAAGAGCGCGTCCACGACGACGCCCGTGACCTGCTCGATCGTGCCGACGTTCTGCTTGCGCGAACCGTTTTCGTTGCTGTCAGGCAATTGCTTCTCCTTTAGCCGAGCGCTTCGGCCCCGGCGACGACTTCAAGAATCTCTTGCGTGATCTCCGCCTGACGCACCCTGTTCATCTCCAGCGTCAGGTCGGCGATCATGTCCTGCGCGTTCTCCGCCGCGCTGCGCATCGCGGTCATCCGCGCCCCGTGCTCGGACGCGGCCGACTCGAGCAGCGCCCGGAACACCGAAAGGTCGACGTACTCCTCGAATAGCTTCGGAAGCAGCTCCTCGGGCTCGGGCTCATAGTCCCAGTAGGCGCGCTCGTGCGCTTCCGCAAGCTCTTCGTCGGCCGGTTGCTCGGGCTCGGGAATTCCCTCGCCGAAGACCTCGGCCTGGCTCAGCGGCAGTAGCGTCTGGCGGCGCACGTACTGCGTCAGCGGCGAGACGTAGCGGTTGTAGACGAGCTCCACGCGGTCGAGCTCCTCGTCGGCGTAGGCCGTGGTCAAGTCTCGTGAGATCTCGCGCGCATTGGTAAACGCGGGGCGGTCGGTGAACCCGATGTAGGAGTTGGCGACGTTCTCGCCCCGGAAGCTCATGGTCGAGTTCCCGCGCCGCCCCACGACCGCGAATTGCACCTCGGCGCCCTCGCCCTCGAACTCGCGGCGCAGCCGCACCCCTTCGCGCACGATGTTGGTGTTGAAGGAGCCGGCGAGTCCCCGGTCGCCGGTGACCAGCGCGATCCTGACCCTGCGCGTCTGCTCGCGCTCCTGGAGCAGCTTCACGTGGCCCATCTCGCCGCTCGAAGCCTCAGCCACCTGGCGGGTCATCTTGCGGATCGCCTGCGCGTACGGGCGCATGGCGGCGATCCGCTGCTCGGCGCGGCGCAGGCGCGCTGCGGCAACCATCTCCATCGCCCGCGTGATCTTGTGGATGTTCTTGACGGACGAGATCCGGTTCTTGACTTCCTTCTGGGTGGCTATGCCCGCACCTCCTCGGCCTCCTCGACCGCCTCCTCAGCGCGCTCGCGCTCGGCCTCGGTCTCACGCTCGGCCTCGACCTCTTCCGCCGTGCGGCCCGGCAGCTCGCGCTCGTGCTCGGCGCGGATGCGATCCGACTCGCCCTCTTCGAGCGGCTGCCCCTCGGCGTCGAAGTCGGGGCCGAAGTCGTCGACCATCTCGGCGATCGCCGACCCGAGCGCCTCCTCGTCTTCGTCTGAGAACTCGCCGGTCTCACTGATCCGCTGCATCAGGTCCTTGTTCTCTGCCTTCAGGCGCCCCAGCAGATCGGCGAGGAACTCCGGCACTCGCTCGGTCTTGATCCGGTCGAGGTAGCCGCCGGTGCCAGCGTAGATCGAGGCAACCTGCTCGGCCACCGAGAGCGGGCTGCGCTCATTCTGGTTCAGCATCTCGACCAGCCGCTCGCCGCGGCCGAGCTGCTTCTGCGTCTCGGGGTCCAGCTCGGAGCCGAACTGCGCGTACGCCTCCAGGTCGCGGTACTGGGAGAGGTCGAGGCGCAGCTTGCCGGCAACGTTCTTCATCGCCTTCGTCTGTGCGTTGCCGCCCACCCTCGAAACCGAGATGCCGACGTTGATCGCCGGTCGCACGCCCGAGTAGAAGAGGTCCGACTCCAAGAAGATCTGGCCGTCGGTGATCGAGATGACGTTGGTCGGGATGTAGGCCGAGACGTCGTTGGCCTGGGTCTCGATGATCGGCAGGGCCGTCAGCGACCCGCCACCGAGATCGTCGTTCAGCCGCACCGCTCTCTCGAGCAGCCGCGAGTGCAGGTAGAAGACGTCACCCGGATACGCCTCGCGGCCCGGCGGGCGCCGCAAGAGCAGACTCATCTGGCGATACGCGAAGGCGTGCTTGGTGAGGTCGTCGTAGATGCAAAGCGCGTCCTTGCCGTTGTAGAGGAAGTGCTCGCCCATGGCGCAGCCCGCGTACGGCGCCATGAACTTGATCGGCGCCGCCTCGTCGGCGGGCGCGGCGACGATGATCGTGTTGTCGAGCGCCCCGTGCTCGTCGAGCACCTCGGCCACCTGGACCACCGTGGACATGCGCTGCCCGATCGCGACGTAGATGCAGACCAGGTCCTTGTCCCGGTTGTTGATGATCGTGTCGATCGCGATCGCCGTCTTACCGGTCTGGCGATCGCCGATGATCAGCTCGCGCTGGCCGCGACCGATCGGGATCATCCCGTCGATCGCCTTCAGGCCGGTCTGAACCGGGGTGTTCACAGGCTGGCGCTGAACGACGCCCGGTGCCTTGAACTCGGCGGGCCGGGTCTCGGAGGTGTTCACGTCGCCCTTCTCGTCGAGCGGCCGTCCCAGCGGGTCAACGAGCCGTCCCAGGAGGGCCTCGCCTACCGGAATCTCCAGCAGCCGGCCCGTGCGCTTGACCGTGTCGCCCTCGACGATCTTGTCCCACTCGCCGAACAGCACCACGCCGACGTTGTCCTGTTCCAGGTTGAGCGCAAGCCCGGTGACGTCATGGGGCAGATCGAGCAGCTCCAGCGACATGCAGTTGTCGAGCCCGTGCACCCGGGCGATGCCGTCGGCAACCGAGAGCACCGTGCCGACCTCGGAGAGGTCCGCCGCCTCGGTCTCCAGTCCCTCGATCCGCTCGCGCAGGATCTTGGTTATCTCGTCGGGCCTGATTTCCACGCTGTCCTAGCTCCTTCGAACTCCGTCGCTCAAGCCGCCGTAGCGACTTCCTTTCTAAGTCTCTCCAGTTTGCTGCGCAAGCTGGCGTCAAGCACCATGTTGCCGACCTGCAAGCGCAGGCCGCCGAGGATCCCTTCGTCGACCTCACTGCGCAGGTCGATCTTGCGATCGGTCTGGCGCTCGATCTCCTTGCCCACGCGCTCGACGATCTTGGGGTCGAGCTCCACCGCGCTCGTCAGCGTCACCTCCAAGCGCTTGTTGGCCTCGGCCCAGAGCTCGTCGAACTGATCCCGGACGCGGAAGATCGCCGGCATCCGGTGCTTTTCGATCAGCAGCTCGAGGAAGTTGGTGAGCTCCGAATCGGCGCCGGTGATCGCGCGCTCGATCCCCTCCCGCTTCTCCTCCGAGGAGAAGTAGGGGCTGAACAGGAACACCTGGAGATCCCTGTTCTGTGCCACCGCGTCAGCGAACTCGTCGAGCTGGTCGTGGATCGTATCCAGCTTGTCCTGGTCCCGAGCGGCCTCGAACAGCGCCTCGGCGTAGACGCGCGCGATCTCCTCCATCAGCTCTCCTTGTCCCCATTGCCGACCGCCTCGCCCGCCAGGGCGGAGAAGTCGACCTCGGCCAGCGCCTCCTCGACAAGTCGCTGCTGATCCTCCGGATCCAGCGCCTTGCGGGTCACCTTCTCGGTCGCCAGCACGGTCAGGTCGGCCACCTCCTTGCGGATGCGCTCGAGCGAGCGGCGGGTCTCCGTCTCGATGTCCCGGCGCGCAGCCGCGACCAGCTCCTCACGCTTGGTCACGCCCTCGGCTGTGGCCTCGGCCACCGCGGCCTCGGCCGCCTTGCGGGCCCGCTCCACGATGTCCTCCGCCTGCTCACGGGCCTCCCTGAGCCGGTGCCGGTACTCCCCGAGCAGCTGGTCCGCCTCCTCGCGCTGCTTCTCCGCAGCCTCGATCGACTCGCGGATCGCGTTCGCCCGCTTCTCGAGCGCCTCGCCGATTCTCGGGAATGCGGTCCTGCCCAGGAACCACATCGTGAACCCGAACAGCACCACGGTCCAGATCATCAGCCCGAGCTCGGGCGAGACCAGGAAGCTGCCGCCCTCGTCCTCGCCGCCGGACTCGGCCTGAGCGAGGAGGAACACGCCGATGTCGCCGACCAGCTGCATATCCCTAGAGGAAGAACGCGATCAGGCCGAAGATGAAGGTGTAGAAGGCCACCGCCTCGGTCAGGGCGAAGCCCAGCCAGCGAATCTGCTGGAGCTCGTCCTTCATCTCGGGCTGGCGGGCGACGGACTCGATCTCCTTGCCGAAGATGATCCCGATGCCGATCCCGGCCCCGATCGAGCCGAGCCCGGCGCCGACGCCGAGGGCGATCGCCTTGCCGGCGTCGGTGATGCCGGTGTCGGTGATGCCCTCCGCCGCCTGGGCGAGCGGAATCAGTACGTCCATTCGGATTCTCCTTTGCTAGTGACTCTCGGCGGTGGCTCCGCCGAGGTAGATGGCGGTCAGGGTCGCGAAGATGAATGCCTGCAGGGTGGCGATCAGGCCGAGCTCCAGGATGAAGAAAACGAACGCCAGCGGGAACGTGAGCACCCCGAGGGCGGCAATCCCGAGCAGCACCGCAAGGCCGCCGCCCATGAACAGGAGTAGCAGGTGGCCGGCGAGGATGTTGGCGAAAAGTCGCACCGAGAGCGAGATCAGGCGGGCGAAATGCGAGATCGCCTCGATCACGAAGAAGAAGGCCTTCCCGAACGGGTTCATGTTTTCGAGGCCCGGAGGCAACCAGCTGGCCAGGTACTTGAAGAACCCCTTGGCGCGGATCCCTTCGATGTGGTACGAGAACCAGACGATCAGCGTGAGCACGAGGGGTATGGAGAGGTTCGCGGTGGCGGCGTAGAGCCCGAGCGTGGGGAGCTCGAGGCCGAACACGTCGACCTTGTGCTCGGTGTTGATCGGCAGCGGCAGGAAGCCGATGATGTTCGAGAACCAGATGAAGAAGAACAACCCGCCGAGGAAGGGGAACCAGCGATTGGCGAGCTTCTCGTCGGGGATGTTGCCGCGGGTGATGTTGTTGCGGACCAGGTCGTAGGCGAGCTCGACCGCCATCTGCACGCGATTCGGCTCCTGCCGCATGCGGCTGGCGATGAAGGTCATCGCAGCGACCGTGAGGCCCGATGCGAGCAGCAGGTAGAAGACCGCCTTGTTGATGCTGAGATCGATGCCGCCGAGCTTGATCTCGATCCAGGGGTCGAGCTTGAACTCGTTCTGGGGCTGGAACTCCTCGTTCTTGCCCGCGTCGCCGGCGATCACGAGCAGGATCACCGTGATCCCGAAGTAAGTGAGCAGGCCCAGGACGACTTTCATCTTGGTGCTCATCGCAGACCTGGCCCTTCCGGCTCGCCGAACAGGCGGGCGAGGCCGCGGGCGCCGAAGTGGAGGCTGAACAGCGCCAAGGCAAGCAGGGCCGCCGCGAGGCCCGCCTCGCGCTCGGCCAAGCCGACGATCAGCACCGCCAGCGCCAGCAGCCAGACGCGACCGAGCGTGGCCATCGCCATCACTCCGACGGCATGGCGGCGCTCGCCGCCGGCGAGGTCGGCCGTGACCCGGCGCTCGGCAAGCAAGCCGATCGCGCGCGCGGCTAGCCAGGCTCCGGCGGCGACCGCATATCCGAGCAGGGGCCAGCCCGCGACGATGAAGATCGGCAACGCGATCGCGAGCAGCACGAGGTCGGCGTAGCGCAGGAACGCGGCCAGCCGCCCACCGCTCCCGACCGTGCTAGAGCCTTCTAAAGCGAACGTAGACAAGCGCAAGTCCCGCGACGAGGCCCGCGAACAGCCCAGCGAGGCCGAGCGGGACGGCAAGATCCAGCAGCGAGCCGAGCCCGTAGCCGGCCGCGGCTCCGGCGATCATCGCCCCGATCACCAGGCCACCCGCCGCCGCAGCGTCGGCCCTCGTGGGAGGGCTCGTGCTCACCGCCGTCGTTCAGCTCTGGGCCTTGCAATCGAGTCTCGATGCGGGTCTGGGGACACTGAGAGCCGCCCTCGCTCCGGCGCTTTGCGCGGAGCGTTGGCGGAAGGAGGCGAATATATCCGAATTGCGCGCTTCGCCGCCGTGGCTCGGCGGCCAGTGTGGACCTAGAGAAGCCCGGCCGGTTGGAGCGTCAGATCGGTCCCGAGGACGATCTCGGCGCGGTTCACCTGCGGCGTGAGGCGGGTGATTCCAATCACCCCTGGGATTTCAGCGCGGTGGCGTGACCGCTTCGAATTCGCCGGTTTCGGGATCGATCGACTCGAACTCTCCCGTCTCGGGGTTCACCGCCTCGAAGGTGCCCGTCTCGAGCTCGCGCGCGACTCCCGCATCGAGCTCCGAGGGCAGCGGCTCGCGACCGGTGGCGCCGACGAGCTGGCGCAGGCGCACGTTGCGCAGCTTGAGGATCTCCAAGGTGACGACCAGGTAGAAGCTCGCCGCAACGGCAGCGAGCAGGCAGGCGATGATCACCGCGGTCCACAGCGGGTCGAAGTTGCCGTGGTCGTCGCTGTATGGGACAAACCGCAGGGCGAGCGCCATCCCCGCCATCACCAGTGCCCAGCCGTACAGGTAGGCGAGCGTGCGGCGCTGCGAGAAGCCGATGTTGGTCATCCGGTGGTGGAAGTGCCAGCGGTCCGCCTGGTAGATCGGCCGCCTGTACTTGAGCCGCTTCGCGATCACGAAGGTCGTGTCAAGGATCGGCACCGCGAGCACGACCAGGGGCAGGAACAGGGCGACGACGGCGTTCGTCTTCAGCGCGCCCTGAACGGCAATCACGCCCAGCAGATAACCCAGCAGGTTGGACCCGGTATCGCCCATGAACGACGACGCCGGGGGAAAGCCGTGGCGAAGGAAGCCCAGCGCACCGCCCGCGGTCAGCGCGGCCAGCACACCGGCGCCGTTGCGATCCAGGGAGAGGGCGATGACCGCCATCGTCGCCGCTGAGATCACGCAGACGCCCGCGGCAAGCCCGTCGACGCCATCGATCAGGTTGATGACGTTGATCACGGCGACGATCCCGACGATCGTCAGCAGCTCGCCGACCGTGACCTCCTCGTCGACGAGCGGCAGGTTGAAGAGCTCCGAGGTCAGATCGACTCCCCCGATGAATGGGAGCGTGAACTCCCCCACCGTGACGCCGTTCAGAACCGGGATCGACGCCGCAACGACCTGCCCCACGAGCTTGAGCCCTGGCGGCAGGTCGAACACGTCGTCGAGCACGCCAACCACCGCGATCGCCCCGGCGCCGACCAGGATCGCTCGCGTTCCGGCGACCTCGGGCATGAACAGGACGATCGAGACGACGACGGCGATCAGGATCGCCAGTCCCCCGAGCTTGGGCGTCGGCTCGCTGTGCAGGCTGCGCTCGATGGGGTAGTCGACGGCGCCGATCCGCCTCGCGATCGCCTCGGCGACGGGCACCAGCAACCACGCGATCACCGCCGCCACCAGGAAGGCGAAGAGCGCCGTGATCGTCTCCGGCCGGCCCTCTACGAGCATTAGCGGCTCCTCACGCGGCCGAACGTTACGAGAGCCACGAGCGGCCGGCCCTACTCGACCGCGCTGAGCACTCCGTCGACCAGCACGGCGGGGTCGCGCGGCTGGCGCGGGCCGGGCTCCGAATCGCGCTTGCCCAGCTCGATTCCGGCGGGATCGTCGAGCGGGATCAGCCTCCCTGCCGCGATCAGCCTCTCGTCGACAGCGCCCATCCGCCCCGAGAAGATCGTGTAGACGGGAGTTCCGAGAGCGGCCGCTTCGCGGTTCATCGTTCCGCCGGCCCCGACGACGAGGTCGCTGAAGGCGATCAGGCTCTGCGCGTCGACCGCCTGCCGGGGCACGACAATCGAGTCCTCGGCTCGCGCTGCCGCCTGCCGGCGCTGGCCCTCGGTGCGCGGGATGACCACCACCACGGTGCTGGGATCGGCCGCGAGCCGGTCGAGAACGCGCTCATACAGTGGATTGCGCTCATGGTACGCCGAGGTCTCGGGCGGAGGGCGTAGCACCGCCACGACCCGGTCGTCCGAGGCGCGCTCGGCGCGCACGCTCAGGGCGCTCAGTTCGAGCGCTTCGAGCACCGCGGGATCGGGTTGGAAGTCGGCCAGGTAGTAGTCCTCCTTGAGCCCCGGGTACCGAAACAGCTTCTTCTCGTTGGCCCCGGCGCGCCGCATCGCCTCCACCGGGATCGCATCCGGCACCAGCACACGCCGCGCCGCGCGGAACGCGAGCTGCCGCTGAAGGCCGGCGAACTCGTAGTCCTGCATCTGCACGGAAGGAACGCGAAGCATGGTCGCGACCACCGCCAGGTCCACAGACCCGTGAGCGAGCGCGAGCTCGAATTCGCGACCCTGCGCCCAGCGCGCAAGCGCGCTGCTGCGCCGACCGAGAGCGGTGGCCTTGCGGAGGGTCGACGGGCCGGCGTGGCGGCCAATCGGCGTGTGCTCGATGCCGAGCCGGTCGAGGATCCCCAGCGTCTGGCCGTATTCGCGTGCGGTGACCTCGACGCCGTGGCCGCGCTCGACCAGGCGCTCGATGATCGGCCGCAGGACGAGCGGATGCGCGGCGGCGGTCATGTCCACCCAGATGCGCACGGCCGAAAGCGTGATGGATAACGCGGTCGACCGTGAAACCGGGGCAGCTGTCGAGGCGTTGGTCGGCTGGGTAAGGGAGCGGCGCGGAGAAATCGGCGCCCCCGGCGCCTTTGTTCGGAGATGGCGAACAAAGGCGCCAACTCCGAAGCCGAACGGGCCATCGGCACGATGGCGGCACGCCGTCCGGCGCCTGCACCGCATCCACCGCGGGGTCTACGCGGTCGGCCACCCGGGCCCGAGCGAGCACGGCAGCTCGATGGCGGCGGTGTTGGCCCGCGGCGACGGCGCCGTGCTCAGCCACCAAAGCGCCGCCGTGGCGCCTCCGCACCCGGCCTCGCCCACGTCACGATCCCCCGGCGACGCCGGGCGCGCCCGGCGCGAGGGGATCGTCCTGCATCGCTCGAGCACCCTCCTACCCAGCCACACGACGATGCGACCGCGGCCGGGTACGTGATCCTCCGGTT
>JBKPDQ010000012.1:0-16399 GCA_046728015.1 Actinomycetota bacterium | reverse complement strand
GGATGTTTACCTGGCGAGCAACGCAGCAAGCCGCGCTGGGTTGACGCCAGAGGCGGCGCGCGAGTTCGATCAGCGTTGGGGGGATGTCGCCACGGAGCCGCGGGGTGTCGACTATGTGGAAACCAAGGCCGCCGGAATCCGCGCGATGTGGCTGCTGCCCGCTGGGAGGGTCGAGGGCAAGGTGCTGTTGTGTCTGCACGGCGGGGGCTTTGTCGGCGGCTCGATGTACACGCATCGCCGGCTGTATGCGCACATCGCCAAGCAGACCGGCGTGCGGGCGCTCGTTCTCGACTACCGCCAGCTGCCCGACCATCCGCATCCGGCGGCTGCCGAGGACACGGAGGCCGCGTACCGGTGGCTGCTGAGCGAGGGCTACGAGCGGATCGCTGTGGTCGGAGATTCCGCCGGCGCCGGCCTCGCACTGGGGCTGGCGATCACCTCCGAGCTGCCGGTGCCCGCAACCGTCGTCGGCCTGTCTCCCTGGACCGACATGACGCTCTCCGGGCCTTCGGTGCAGACCAACCGACAGACCGACGCTCTCTTCGGCGGCGATCATCCGCTGGATCTCGACGGCATGGTCGACTTCGTGCTCGGTGGCCCTGGCCGGGACCGGCAGGACCCACGCGTCAGTCCGCTGCATGGCGACCTGACCCGGCTGCCGCCGACGTACCTGCAGGTCAGCGCGACCGAGATGCTGCTCGACGACACGCGGCGCCTGGCTGCCGCCGCCGACGACGCGGTGCATGTGGACATCTTCCCCGGACAGCAGCACTCTTTCCAGATGGCCGCCGGCCGCTCCCCTGTTGCCGACGAGGCCGTCGCGAGGATCGTCGCATGGCTCCGTAACCGCCTCGAAGTCGCGGATCGGTGAGCGAAGACGCGTTCGTCAAGGAGGCCGAGCAGCTACGGCGGGAGCTGCTCGCCTACTGCTACCGACTCACAGGCTCGGTGCAGGACGCGGAGGATCTCGTGCAAGAGGCGATGCTGCACGGATGGCGATCGTACGCGCGCTTCCGGCACGAGGCGACCGTCCGAACCTGGCTCTACCGGATCGCCACCAACGCGTTTCTGAGCAGCATCCGCCGCCGCCGGCACCTGCCGTCCGACCTCGGCCCGCCGGCGACGGACGTATCGCTCGACGCGGTGCTGGACGAGGACAGCGCCTGGCTTGAGCCGCTCCCGGACGCGCTGGTCTCCTCCGACGCCGACCCGGCGAGCCTGGTGATCGAACGCGACCGCCTGCGCCTCGCGCTCACCGCGAGCCTCCAACGCCTTCCGGCCCGTCAACGCAGCGCCCTGCTGCTGCGCGAGGCGCTCGACTTCTCGGCGGCGGAGATCGGCGACGCGCTCGACATCAGCGTCGCCGCGGTCAAGAGCCTGCTCCAGCGCGCCCGGGCAACGCTCGAGACGATCGACGAGGCGCCGCACGAGGCCGACGAGCCGACCGCCAACCGCCTGCTCGAGAGCTACATGCGCGCCTTCGAGACCGCGGATATCCGCCTGCTCGAGCGCACACTGCGCGGCGACGCGATGCTCGAGATGACCCCCGCGCGCACCTGGTTCTCAGGCCGGACGACGTGCCTGCCCTATCTCAGGACAGTGATCGGCCAGCCCGGCGAGTGGTCGATGCGACCCACGCGTGCAAACGGCCAGCCGGCGGCGATCGTCTACCGCTATGGCGATCTGCTCGGCGTGGCGGTCCTCGGTCTACGCAACGGCGGCATTGCGCGCATCTCCCTGTTCGGCGATCCTGCGGTAGCCCGGCGGTTCAACACTCCAGGCGGAAGCCGGCGCTGACCAGGCTGGCGATTCAGCGCCGACGGGGCGGACCGCCCCAGCTCGCACGCAGGTCCCTTCCTCGAGCCGGCTTGGGGCCTGCTCCCACAAGCACGACGCGGCGCCTGGTTCGCCTGCCCGAGCAGTAGCCGTCACCGTGCCTAACCTCGTGCCTGCACCGGACGACCAACGGAAGCGCCACTTGGCCGGACCCGTTGTCCGGTGCATAGGCACGGCGGCGGCGCGTGCGAGCTCCCGATCGGCGGGAGCTCGAGCACCGTCGCTGTCGCGATGAAGCACACGCGAGAGCGACGGCGTCGCTATCGCGCTCCGTGCTCTGCCATGGTCCGCCGCGAGCGCGCTCCCGTGGCGAGCCGGCTGCTCGTCGTCGTCCAAGGCGCTAGCGTCGCAGCCGATGAGCTAGGCGCCGCGGGCTGCTCCCTTCGTCGCAGAGCAGTGGTCTCGACCGCGCTTCTGCTGGTCCTCCATTGCGGGCATGTCGTGCGCCGCGACCAAGACGCTCGCTGGCACGCAGAAGCAGCGGTCTGCGCGACGCCCGTCGGCACCTGTGGAAGGGAAGATCCCGTCGCAGTAGAGGGGAGAACCTGTGGCCGTTGACCGCGACGCAGCCCACCTTTAGGCTCAATGCGAGCCGCTCGATCGGCTCAGGCGCAGGCAGCTCTGCGACGAAAGCGGAGAGGGCTGCCGTATTCAGGAGGGCGAAGATGAGCTCGAGCGAGCCGGTTGGCACGGTCCGGGCGTTGTGGCGGTTCCCCGTCAAGTCGATGCTGGGTGAGGAGCTCGACGCGGCCGACTTGACCGAGGGCGGGATCGTCGGGGACCGCGCGTACGCGATCCGGGACAGGGAAACGGGCAAGGTGGCGAGCGCGAAACACTCGAAGCGGTGGCCCAACCTGCTCGACTGCCGGGCGGCCTTCGTCAAACCGCCGGGCCCAGGCGACGAGCTTCCACCGGTGCGGATCGAGCTCGCCGACGGGAACTCGGTCCTGAGCGACGCGGCGGATGTCGACGCCGTCCTGTCGCGCTTCTTCGGGCGCGACGTGGAGCTGGCGCGCGCCGCGCAGAACGGCTACACGATCGATCAGTACCACCCTGACCTAGAGAACTACGATCCCGACGGACACCGCGACGAGGTCGTCGAAGCGCGGCTCGGTGCGGCGTTCTTCAACGAGCGGGGGCTTCCCTCCGCCGTCCCCGAAGACTCGTTCTTCGACCTCTACCCGCTCAGCGTCCTCACCACTTCGACCCTGGACCAGCTGGGCAACCTCGAACCACAGAGCCGCTTCGACGTCCGCCGGTTCCGGATGAACGTGATCGTCGATACCGCCGAGCGTGGATTCGTGGAGAACGGATGGCTCGGCCGCACGCTCGCCATCGGCGACGACGTACAGCTCGCCGTGTCCCTGCCAGATCCTCGTTGCTGCATGCCGGGCCTTCCGCAGGAGGACCTCCCGAGGGACCCCCAAGTCCTCAAGGCCCTCGCCCGCCACAACAGGATCGACGTCGCGGGTGCGCTCTACCCCTGCGCCGGGGTCTACGCCGTCGCGGAGGCGACGGGCACGGTCCGCAAGGACGACAGCGTCAGCCTGGCCTGAGCGCGCCGACCTCGGCGAGCTCCGCCGCCTGGCTCCCACCCCCACGGTTCACCTGGGCAACTGTGCTGTGCACGGGACCGCTGCTGCGATCGCGAGGACCCGAGCATCTTCGCGACCGCGTGCCTCACGCTCGCGCGGACGAGCAGGAGCAGTCGGGTTCGGGCGGTTCCGATGGGAGTCGCGCTATCGCAAATGCGCGAAGAGGAGGCGCGGGTCGAGATCCGGACGAGGCGCCCGCGGCTCGTCCACAGTGCAGTGCCGGCGCGCACGTCGCGCTCGCTCGACGGGCGAGGCGGCAGCCAGCCGAGTCGCGCTCACCACCCCCGTAGAGTGCCGCCCCGTGACCGAGCTTGATTCCGAGGTCCGCGAGCTTCTCGATCGGTGGGCGGCCAGCCCGGCCAGGCCGGTGAGCGAGCTGACGGCGGAAGCCGTCCGCGAGGACGAGCTCGCTGTGCTCGATCTTCAGCGGACGCCCGGCGAGCTGTTCTCGCTCGAGGACGTCGAGGCCCCCGGTCCGGCGGGCACGCTGGCCGTGCGTGTGTACCGGCCGCGTCCGGGACGGCTACATTCGGTGCTGTTCCTGCACGGCGGCGGCTTCGTGATCGGCCGCGATGGCTACGACGCGCCTCTGCGGGAGCTGGCTCTGGCCAGCGGCTGCCTGATCGTATCGCCCGAGTGCCGACTCGCCCCCGAGCATCCGTTTCCTGCCGCGGCGGACGACGCGCTTGCCGCAGCACGGTGGCTCAGCGCCGAGGCATCTGCGCTCGGCACGTCGCAGACGCCCCCCGCTGTGGCCGGCGACAGCTCGGGCGGGAACCTCGCGGCAACCGTCACCCACGCGCTCACCCGCGAGGGCACGCCTCCGTCCTTTCAGGTGCTCATCTACCCGATGCTCGACGCGACCGCGAGTTCAGCGTCCTACGACGAGTTCGCCGAGGGCTATGGCTTCTCAAGCGAGAAGTCGCGGTGGTACTTCGACCAGTACCTACCGCCGAGCGTCGACCGGCGCGCGCCGCGCGTGTCGCCCCTCTTCGACGCCGGCCTCGGCGACGTGCCCGCCACGCTGATCGTGACTGCAGAATGCGACCCGCTGCGCGACGACGGCGAACGCCACGCCAAAGGTCTGCGCCAGTCCGGCGTAACGGTCGAGCTACGCCGCTACCGGGGGATGATCCACGGCTTCCTCCAGATGACCGGGGCGCTCGAAGGCGCACGACGGCTGCACCGCGAACTCGGCGACTGGATGCGTGAGGCCGCCGACCAGCCACAGCGCGTGACGGTCGGCGGCGAGGCCACAGGCCCATAGAGACGCGAAGGGACCGCGCACGCCGTCGTCGGGTTGATAGCGGCGCAAACCAATCCGAGAACGAGGCCCGCCCGCGACCTCGTTCCGACCGTCATCGTGCGTCGCGGCTCGCTGCCTACCCGCGCCTGGCTACCGGATTCCTGGGCGAAGCAGCCATCTCCGCGATGCCTGCGTCGCGTCGCCCAAGGACGAGGAGTGGCATGTGTATGCAAAGGCTCAACCGCGGCTATCGGTCGGTGCGCGATCGATCAGACTCCGCGAGACGGTCACGCGGACCGTCTCACGGCTTACTGAGCGCGAACGACGAGCACGACGCCGGACAGGTCGACGGCACCGCGTTGTTCGTGAGGAGCTCGGCGAGAGTCCCGGCGGCCAGTCCAGCCGATCGATGGCGTCCGCATGAGTGGCTGCGCGAAGGGTGAACGTGACCGTCAGCTTGTCAGTGCCGACGGATTGGGCGCTGTGCCGGTCATACCGGCCGCCGAGGTCGTCGCGCAGCCGGTCATCGATCACTTGGCGCAGCTCCTGCAGGGCGTGAAGGACCTGCCCGGGCGCGTGGCCTCGATCATCGACCGGGTGGATTCGACGGGACTGGGTTGGGCGTGCCCAGCACGCGTCACGGCGCGCCAGTCGCATCGACGATGGCGTCGATCGTGAGCGCGCCGCGAGCGATGGCAAGGCCTGCGAGCCGCCGGCAAATCGCCTAGCCGATGGTCGAGGATCGTCCCGAAGTACACCTCGCGTGGTGCGTTCGCATTAGATTGCGCCCGCACATCCATGCCGCAGCGAGGCGGGCTGCTCGGGGACAAGGAGGGATCCAATATGAGAAGTCGTCTTACGGTCACGATCGCGGCCGTCGCCGCGCTCGGGCTCTTGGCCGCGGGCGTAGCCACCACGGCGGGTGCCGCCGGCAAGAAGAACCAGATCCGCATCGTCGGAGGCACGACGGTCAAGCCCGGGCACTACCTCAAGGTCGACCTGCGGTTCACGCCGCTGAACAAGACGGTGAAGTCCGGCGCCACGGTCAAGCTCCTCAACCGGGGCAGGGACCCGGAGCCGCACACGATCTCGTTCATCGAGAAGAAGTACCTGCCCAAGCAGTTCGAGACGCCGGTGGACGCCAAGCTGCGCGAGGCTCATCAGGTCGATCCTGAGAACGAGGAGGCTCCTCCCGGCGCGCCCGTCGTCGACAACGGCCAGCCGGTCCCAGAAGGCGGCACGCTCGAGGTCGACACGATGTTCACGCCGGACGTCGCGGGCGACTCCGCGTTCATCTTCCCGGGCCAGAAGTCGTTCACGTTCAAGGTGACGGCCAAGAAGGGCTCGAGGCTCTACTACTACTGCGCCATCCACCCCTGGATGCAGGGCAGGCTGACCGTCAACTAGCGCCGCATGCGATCGGTCCTGCCCACCGGGCGGGGCCGGCGCCACTTCCGCGGTGGGTTGGCGGCGATCGTGCTGCCGGCCCTCGCGGCTGTGCTCGGCCCCTCCACCGCGTCCGCCGTTACGCGGCACGTCTGGGTGGGCGCCGCGCCGGCCAAGTGGAACGCCGTGCCCAACGGCCGCGACGTGCTCCACGGCACCCGCTTCGGCCCCGGGGCGACGACGTTCCCGACGGTCGTCTACCGCCGTTACACGCGCGGCTGGCGCAGGCCACTGCGGCTGCCGTACGAGGTGGGCGCCAACGCCGGCAGGTTCACCGGCCCGCTGATCCGCGCGCGCGTCGGCGACCGGCTCCGGATCCACTTCAAGAACATGGACACGCTACGCCGGCGCGCTCACTCGATGCACTTCCACGGCGTCGAGTACAAGCCGTCGTCGGACGGGATCTGGCTGCCGCTGTTCTCCGGCAAGGGCGGCACGGTCAAGCCGGGCACGAGCTTCACCTACCGCCTCAGGGCCGGGCCGGACTCTGCTGGCTTCTGGCCCTACCACGACCACTCGGTCTCGATGGAGGAGTCGATCGCGGGCGGCATGTTCGGCGGGCTCTCGATCGCCGGACGCGACGAGGTCCGCGCCGACCGCGAGTACGTCGTCGCGTTCGCGCCCTGGCACGGCTTCCAGACCATCAACGGGCGCGCGTTCGTCGGCAACACGCCGGTGTTCGAGGCCCGCGTCGGGGAGGACGTGCAGTGGAACGTGATGGCAATGGGAGACGAGTTCCACACGTTCCACGTGCACGGCCACCGCTGGCTCACCGACGGCGGCACGCCGGAGGACACGCGCGGGCTCGGCCCTGCGGAGTCATTCCGCGTGCGCTGGCGCGAGAACGCGCCCGGCACCTGGCTCTACCACTGCCACGTCGAGACGCACATGGCGCAGGGGATGATCGGCCTCTACAGGGTGCGGCCGTGATGCGCCGCGCCGCCGCTGCCGTAGCGCTGCTGCTCGCCGCGCCCGCCGGCGCGTGGGCCGAAACGACCACGATCAGCATGCCGGGCAAGTTCTTCGACCCGCCGCGCTCGACGATGGTCGCGAGCGACGTCGTGCTCTTCCGCAACAGCGACCTCGTGACGCACGACGTGCTGATTGGCCCGTTCGGCTCCGGCCCGGTGGCGCGCTTCACGTCGTGGACGCAGCAGATCGACCAGCCGGGCGGCTACCCGTTCGTGTGCACGCTGCACGCGTTCATGCGCGGCAACCTCGACGTCGTACCCGCCACGCTCGTCGCCGCTCCCGACGGCGTCCTGGCGGGCGAGCGTCTGACGCTGTCGGGGCGCACCAGGGCCGGGACCGCGCACGTCGGCGTCGAGCAGTCGGTCTCGAGCGGAGCATGGAGCGCGGTCGGCACCGGAGCCGCGCCCGCGCCGGGCGGCACGTTCACCACGACCGTGCCGGCGGTCGAGGGCGCGAGCTACCGCGTGACCACTCCGGCGGGCCCGAGCCCGGTCGTAACGCCCCGGATCACGGCGCGCGTGGACGTCCACGTCCACGTCGAACGCAAGGGTCGGCACGCGATCGTGCACGTGCACACGATGCCGTCGGTGACGGGCTTCACGGCGACGCTCGAGCTGTACTCGCGCTGGCACTTCCGCTGGCGTGCGAGACGCCACGCGAAGCTCGACGCGCACGGGCACGCCGCCTTCAGGCTACCTGCGAAACCGCGGAGGCTCGCCCGCGTGGTCCTCCGTCGCACCCGCCGGGGGCCCGCCGTGGTGCACAGCGGCGTCGTGAAGCTACCGGCCGGCAGGCCCGCACGCGACCCCGACAGGCTCCTGCCCGGCGGTGCCGGCTCGGACGGAAGCGCTGGGCACGGCGGCCACGCACGCTAGCCTCCCGTCACCCTCGCGCCTCCGTGCCGCCCTCGCGGTCGCGACGCTGTTGGCCGTCGGGGCAGGGCTCTAGCGTTCCCCTTCGCCGCGACGATCCGCTACCACTGAGACCCGATGGTGCCCGTCCCGGACCGCGTATTGCGCAGCCTCGCCCGCTGACCCTCGCCATGTGACCCGAGCGAGGCACGGACATCCTCGCTGCTCTCGTCCACGGCGGGTCAAAACGCACCAGCGCCGGCCGCCCTGCCGATTCCCTGCGAACGAGGCCGCGGGTGGCGGTGCCGTGCTGGCCTGAGCGCGCTGTCTCTTGCTGCGGTTGCGAGCGTCTCGCACGTCGAGCATCGGACGACCGGAATGGACGAGGACCAGGCCTCCGTCGACACGCGATCGGCTCCCACCTCGCTCCCGCATCTGTGGGAAGGCAGCAGCGCAACCGGCGCTATCGGATTCCATGCTCAGGAGCACTCGTGAGCGCTCCTTGAGAGTCGCGGTCGCTCGCCGGCCTGCGGACTGCTGCTCGTCGTCCGACGCGCTAGCGAGCGGATCATCGGAAGCGCTCCGCGGGCTACTCCTTCCGTCGAGATCAGCGACCCGGGCTCGCGCGAGCGACCCGCTCTCTTGGCCCGCTCGGCCACGAAGAGCGCCGCCCGTCGAGTCCCCGGGCGGCGCTCTCCCAATCGGCCTCGGTCGCCTACTCCGTCCCTCTACGGGCAGGGCACCGGAGCGACGAACGAAACAGGGTTGTTCGGCTGCCGGAACGCCTCCAGGTTCGGCGTCCCGAAGTGAATGTTGAAGTGGAACTCGTCGAACGCTCCACTGGGTCCGAACAGGCAGGCATCGGGTCCCACTGGGATCCTCGTGCCGTCCGGAGTGACGAGGAAGTGCTGGTGAGGCGGGACGTGGTCGGCGCTGGCGGGAACGGCCCCGACTGTCGCCAACCCGCTCGCCAAGAGCAAGACGAGGATGAACCTGCGCATTCGTTCCCCCCTTGGTGTGTCCGGAGCGATGAACGTAACGTCTGGCACAAGCTCGGTCAAGCCAACGTCACGTGGGTCACCCCCGAGCACGTGGTGCCGCGGATCCTCGAGGGCGCTTGGGCCTGCGGCTGCCGATCGTCGACAACACGAGCGCCATCGACAGCTCAGACCGCCTCGCGTTGATGGACGGCGTGCTCGACGCGTCCACATGCCCCGATTTCAAGTTGTGGTATCGAGCGAGCTCGCGCGCCGCTACCTCGCCAAGCGCGACTATCCCGATGTCGCCCGCCACAGTCTGCGCAGATGCACCGGCACGTCGGCGAGCTGGTGCTCGACGAGCATGGCATGGCGCGTCGCGGCCTGATCGTGCGCCACCTCGTGGTGCAGACCACGAGCATCCGGATCTAGCTCGCGCGGCGGGGGAAGCGTGCCGAGCAGGAGCTCTCGATGCTCCATTTGCGGAAAGGCAGCAGCGCAACCGGCGCCACTGCCTTTCATGCGACCGGGCACTGCGGTTTCCCCCAGAGCACGCAGCCGAATGGCTGCTGCTTTCGCTGCTGCGAACGAGCGCGTCGTAGGCCCAGGACTAGACGACCGCGCTGGACGAGGACCAGCCGTCTGCCGTCGCGCCATCGACTCGTTCTCGCTGCCGCATCCATGGCTGAGCAGCAGCGCTGCCGGCTGAGAACGCCTCACCTTCGACCACGAACATACGTTCGTATATGGTTCGGGTATGACTGACCACGACGCTTCGCAACGGCTCGTCTCGGTGCGCTCTTGGACGCGCATCCGCGGCTGATCGGCATCGACGAGTTGGCCCGGCAGCTCACGGATGTCCCTCGCGTGCGCGAGGCGTTGAGGGTGCTGGTTGATGACGGGCTCGCGACGCAGCTGGGTGATCGCGTTGGCGTGTCGCGCGCGGCGGTGCGGTTCGCCGTGCTCGGACCGCCGTCGACTGCCGAGTGAGCGCGATCACGCGCTGTAGGTTTCACGGCATCGCTGATGCGCTCCGCGGCCACACTCGAGGACGGGACGGCGCTCTACGCACCGCGCGGCGAGCTGCCGTACGACCCGGTCGCCGACCTTGTGCAGGTGCCATCTGTGCGGCAGGTGGTACCGGGCCCTAGGCCCGCATCTGCTCCGCCACGGGTGGACGGCTGACGAGTACCGGCTGGCCATCGGCCTCAGTCCGCGACGTGCGCTGGCGACTCCATCGGTCTCGGAGCGGCACGCCGCGATCGCGCGAGCGCTGCTCGATCGTGACCCGCGCGTGCGGGCCGCTCTGGCCATCGGCGTCGAGCGCGCTCGCTCGGGTGAGCTGCCGGCCGCCGGCACGGCGGTGATGAGCCGCGAGCTGGCGCGGCCGCAGCTGATGGAGCTCCGTCGCCGTCAGGGCCGCGAGCTCGGACGCCGACGCGCGGAGTCGTTCCGCGCTGAGCGCGAGCTGCGGGCTCGAGCGCTCGGCTAGCCGGACCTGGCCACGTACCTGCGCCAGCGATACACGGCGGACGGCGCCCGCGTCGAAGACCTCGCCCGCGAACTCGACGTGGCGCTGTCGGCCGTGGTGGCCGAGATGGACCGCGCGGGGATCCCACGGCGGCCGCGCGGTGAACGGACCGCGCGCGGATACGCGGCGCGTCGCGCGCGGCTTGGCCGCGCCTGAGGTCGCGTCTACTCGCCCGCGAGGATCGGCAAGTTGCCACTTTCGTTGCCACTCGCTGTTTCAGCGCCGATCCCGGCAAGCGCGATTCAGACGCGAGGCGGATCTGCAGGTCTTTTGCCCTCTTAGCTCAGTGGGTAGAGCACTTCCCTCGTAAGAGGATCCGCGTCCGCGCGGCCACGCCAACAAGACGCACATCTTGTGGGCGTTTGCAGCGGTTTCCGTGCTCGATAGGCTCGCTGCCGGCTCGTCGTCTGCGACCGGCTTTCGGCGTTTCTCGCCCCCGCGTGCAGTATCAGCGCAGTATGGGCGGCACCGCTGGCGGGGGACAGGGAGACGCGAGGCGCCGCCACTCCGGTCGAACTCGATGGCAGCGACGTGGAGACCCGGTCGTGTTGGTTGTCCGCTCAGAATCGGCGGTCCTCGTGAGATCCTGGCGCGACACGGAGAACGCCTCGAGCTCGCGCATCGGCGCGCGTCCAGCTCACGACGGCTTCCTTACCATGGAGCCCGTGTCCCTCGGAATTGGCGCTTTTGCAGCGAGTTCGACCGCAACACGCTTCGCGCGGGATTGCGCACTTTGCCGCATGTCAGCAGTAGCCGGCGAAGATGGCGTCCTCGTGATTGACTAGCGCGGTGTCCTGGAAGAAGGTCGGGTCCTCGATCGTGCGCCGGTACTGGTCGGTGGTGCGCAGGTAGGCCAGCGCGAAGATGCTGTCGTGGTCACAGGAGGCCGCTAGCGGGTCGAAGTGGCGGCGCCTCTCGCGGATTACCGCGTCGACGCGGCGCGCGCGTCCGACCGTGCAGTGGTTTTCGCTGGCGGGTACGAACTGCGTCGTCAGGCCCGGCAGCGAGTCGGTCCAACCGAGGTATGGAAGGTCGTCGGCGCGCGCGGCGCGGTGGGCGCGCAGCAGCAAGCCCGCGAGTAACAGACTGACGCGAGGTGGGTAGCCCGAGTGTCGAGTGGCGATGAGGGACCGCATCTCGCAGCGCGAGGTCGACGAGTGCGTAACCTCCGCGAGCGCGAGCGCGATCAAGCGGCTGAGGGGGAGGCTGAGTTCGACGTGGGACCGAACGGCCTTCTAGTTCGCGGCGGAGAGTCGGTTCGCCATGCCTCGCGCCAGCCTCAGCCCCGGGTGCCGCTGCCCGCGGTGCTGGCGCGGCTCGAGCCGGGGCCGTTTGTCGGCCGCGCGGCACCGCTGCAGCGTGTGCGTGTGCTCTGGGATGGGGTCGCGCGCAACCAGGGCGGCGTGGTGGCGCTGGTCGGCGAGCCGGGCATCGGCAAGACGCGGTTGGCGGCGCGGGTCGCCGCACATGCGCATGCCGAGGGCGGGGTCGTGCTCTATGGCCGTGCCGACGAGGAGAGCGTCTCGCCTTATCAACCGTTCGTGGAGGCACTGCGGCACTACGCAGCGCACCGTCCCAGGTTGGCGGACGAGACGCGGCTTCCCGCCGCCGCGGCCGAGGAGTTGGCGAGCCTGATCCCCGAGCTGGGTCCCTCCGCTGCTCCGACCATGGTTCGCGGTCGGGACCAGCGCGAGCGCTCGCGGCACGAGCTCTTCGATGCCGTCGTGCGGCTGCTGCTGCACGCCGCCGAGTCTCAGCGGCTGCTGCTCGTCCTGGAGGACCTCCACTGGGCCGATGTCCCGACCTTGCTGTTGCTTCGGCAGCTGCTGCGCCGCGGCGCAGGATCGCCTTTGCTCGTCATCGCGACCTACAGGGACCTGGAGGCGGATGCTGCCGGCCCACTGGCTCGCGTGCTCGCCGACCTCCGACGGGAGGCTGGCATGGAGACGATCCGCCTCGTTGGCTTGGGCCCCTCAGAAACGGCCGAGCTCGCAGCCGCCCACCGCGGCCGCGGGGCCCTGGACAGCGCATTGGTGCAGCGGCTGTTCGACCAAACCGGCGGCAACCCGTTCTTTATCGAGGAGCTGCTGCACAGCCCGGTCGCGGCGCCCACCACGCCCGTAGCGGTGCCGGAGAGCGTCAAGGACGTCATCGGCCGGCGCCTGGATCGGTTGGCGCCCGCGACACTCGAGACATTGACGCTGGCTGCCGTGCTGGGGATCGATTTTCGTCTCGACTCGCTACAGGCGGTCGCCACCGATCAGAGTCAGGACGACCTCATCGCGTCGCTCGAGGCCGCGGTGGCGGCGCGGCTGATCCTCGAGGATCCCGATGAGGTCGACCGCTTCTCGTTCACCCACGCGCTCGTGCGCCAGACTCTCTACGAGCGCCCGATCGCGAGCCGCAGGTTGCGCCTACATCGGCGCGTGGCGGTGGCTCTGGAGGTGGCTCTGGAGGCAACGCCGTTGCGGGTGCATCCGGCCGAGCTGGCACATCACTACTTCCAGGCGCGAGAGGTCGGTGGAGCGGCGAAGGCGATCGTGTACAGCCTGGAGGCGGCCAAGGCGAGCCAGGCGGCCCACGCCTACGAGGACGCGGCCGCGCACTACGAGCGGGCGCTCGCCGCATTGGAGATCGTTAACCGCGATGACGCCGCCGCGCGCTGCGATGTGCTGCTGGCGCTCGGGGCGGCTCGCTGGCAAGCCAGCGAGCCCGACCCGCGCTCGACATTCGTGGAGGCGGTCGAGCTCGCCCGCCGGCTCGCCTCGCCCGGCCGGCTGGCACGGGCGGCGCTGGGCGCGGGCGGACGGTTCTACGCCCCGGGCGCCATCGACGAGGCCTACATCGAGCTGCTCGAGGAGGCCCTTAGAGCACTCGAGCCGGGAGACAGCGTGCTGCGCGTGCGCGTCCTTGCGCGCCTGGCGGAGAATCTCGTCTTCGCACCCCCGCCAGAGCGAGCCAGCGAGTTGGCCGCCGAGGCGGTCGGCATGGCGCGACGGCTCGGCGAGGCAGGCGCGCTGGCGGCCGCGCTCATGGGGCGCCACGCGGCGCTCTTGCACGCCGAGCATACGCACGAGCGCCGCCGGGTCGGCGAGCAGGCGCTGGCCCTGACCGGCGAGCTGGGAGCGCGCGAGCTGGGGGCGCTGGGACGCCACTGGCTGCTCTACGACCTCGCCGAAGCGGGCGAACTGGAGGAGGCGCAGCGCCGGCACGCCGAGCTCGAACTACTCGCCGACGAGCTCCAACAGCCGCTCTACCGTCACTCATCGCTGGCCTGGCGCTGCGTGTGGGCGGGGCTCGCCGGTCGCTTCGACGAGGCCGAGCGCATCGCCCGCGAGTCCGTCCGCTTGGCCGAACACGCCGGAGCCCCCGACGCACAAGCGCACTTCACCGCCCAGTTGGTCGCCCTGAGGCGCGAGCAGGGTCGCCTGCACGAGCTCTTGCCGGAGATCAAGCGGCTCGCCGACGCGGAGCCCGCCGCGTCCGCGTGGCGCAGCCTCCTGCCGCTCGCATATCTCGATGCCGGCGACCGGACGCACGCCCAGGCCGCGTACGCGAGAGCACTCGGCGGCGGGATGGCGACGATCCCCCGGACCATGCTCTGGCTCACTGCCATGGGCTCGCTGGCCGAGTCAGCCGCCCGACTCGGCGACCCCGACGGCGGCGCGCAGCTGTACGCCGAGCTTGAGCCCTACGCAGACCGCCTCGCTCAGTGGAGCTTCACGGGCAACGCCGGCTCCGTGCACCGCCTGCTCGGGCGCACGGCGGCCGTCGCCGGCTGGCACGACCGCGCGCGCGCCCACTTCGAAGCGGCCGTGGCACGGCATGCCGCATTGGGCGCTGCGCCGCTGCTGGCCCGCACGCGTTGTGACCATGGAGAGCTCCTGCTACACGGCACACGCGCCGAGCGTCCACATGCGCGCCGGCTTCTGCGCCAGGCCAGCGTCACCGCTCGCCGCCTGGGGATGGCCGGCATCGCCGCCCGCGCGGGTAGCGACTGACACGGATAACAGCCGATGCTCGTGCTTACGAGAAAATCCAACCAGTCGATCATGATCGGCGACGACATCGAGGTCTTCGTGCTCTCGACCACGGGCGAAAAGGTCAGGATCGGCATTCAAGCCCCGCGGGACATCCCCGTCTTCCGCAAGGAGATCTACCTCGAGATCCGGCAGCAACACCTCGCGACCGACACGTCGGCGCGTGCGGAGGTCAATGAAGCGCTCAAGCGCCTGAGTAGCGATTGACACGACGGACGTCCCGCTGCTCCCATTGCGAACGAGCAGCAGCGACGCCGCTGCTGCTCGATTCGCCGGCGTCGAGCGCGCTCGCTCGGGTGAGCTGCCGGCCGCTGGCACGGCGGTGTTGAGCCGCGAGCTCGTACGAACGCAGCTGTTGCAGCTCCGGCGCCGTCAGGGCCGCGAGCTCGGACGGCGGCGCGCCGAAGCGTTTCGCGCTCAGCGCGAGCTGCGCGCGAGGGAGCTCGGCTACCAGGACCTCGCCACGTACCTGCGCCACCGATACGCGGCCAATGGCGGCCGCGTCGAGGACCTCGCCCGTGAGCTGGACGTGGCGTTGTCGGCGGTGGTCGCCGAGATGGACCGTGCGGGGATCCCGCGGCGGCCACGCGGTGAATGGACTGCGCGCGGACACGCGGCACGTCGCGCGCGGTTGGCCGCGCGCTCAAGACTCCCGCCGTGACCTCCTCCAACGACGCCGCTCCCGTATCCGCAATTCCGTGACCGCGAGAACCACCAGAACGCCCGGTGGCTGCCTGGATCGTGGCACGAGCGCCGAGCACGATCCAAGGCCACAGCCTCCGGCGCGCATGCCACCTGCGCGCGTGCCGAACGGTGAGGATCAGGAACTGCAAGGGCGTCTCCCGCCGCGCGACGCCCGCGCATCGGCGGCCTCTTCACTGGGCCGCGATGGACCCGCTCTCCGAGTCGCGCGTCGTCCCCCGCCGGGGCTTGCGCGGTGTCGATTTTCGCGCCGCGCGCAGTATCACGGCAGTATGGACGGCTCGCGAACCCTCGTGTCCGGCGCGGATGCGAGGCAGATTTGCAGGTCTTTTGCCCTCTTAGCTCAGTTGGTAGAGCACTTCCATGGTAAGGCTTATTCCCGCCATGGAGCGCGCCGTGCGATGACGGGCTTCTCGGCTTGAAACCTTGGCTTTCGGCCGAAGAAACGTGGTCATCGCTGGGCGCCGTTGCCCGTCCGTAGACCTGTTTGGACATCGAAAGTGTGTCGGAAGTGTGTCGGCGCGACGCACGCTCCGCAGGCCTTGCGGCCGCCCGCGGCGCTAAGGGGCTGGGCATCCGCGCCGCGGCTCGGGACCTACGCCCGCGCGAGCCACTCGCCGACGGCCGCCGCCTCGGATCGCCCGCCACATCAAAGGAGCAGCGGTGCTTCGCTCCACCGACGCATTGCCACCGCTGCTCGTATTCGTCCATCTCAACAGCGAGCGAACGCTCGAACCGGTGCGCCGAGACTGCTCCTTTGCCGAGAAGCAGCAGCCTCGCCACGCGTGCCTTGTCGTCGTCCGGAGCGGGCGCGCCGCGGACCGGGACTCGGGCGGTTGCATCTGGGCGAGAGCGACCGCCGGGAGACCGACGCGGTGTCCTGGCCGGGTCCCATGGATACGGACCACCGCCGCCCTGCTTCTGGCGAGGAGCAGGGACGCGACCTGTCGGCTCCAGTCCGCGGCCGCTCCCGGCGGCGCATGTGATCACGTCCGCGGCGTATGCATCGCGATCAAGCGTGATTGGCAAGTGAGCCGCCCGCACCAGGATTAGTCGATGCGATCGCCGGGGCGGACGAGGCCGCTCTGGTAGGCGAGCACGACGAGTTGAGCGCGGTCGCGGACGGCGAGCTTCATCATCGCTCGGTTGATATGTGTCTTGACCGTGAGCGGTGAGAGGAACAGCCGTTCGGCGATTTGGTCG
>JBKPDQ010000011.1:0-7065 GCA_046728015.1 Actinomycetota bacterium | reverse complement strand
GCGCGCGCCGGGGCCGATCTGATGCTTCTGGAGTTCCTGGGCGGCCCACTCCCGTGGATCGCCGCCGCCGCCCGGGCGGCTCAGGCGACCGGGCTGCCGGTGTGGGTGGCGATGAGCGCGCAGGAGAGCGACGTGGACAAGAGGGTGCAGTGAGGCGGACCTCCGAAGCGGTCCGACTCCAGGTTATCCCGAATCGTCCCCGGGGTCCCGATTGCTCTTTCGCGAGTCCCGGGCAGGTGAGCATGAAAGGAAACGGCTCCGACCGAAGACTGTGCAATTGTCTCCTGGGTCGACACCATGGAGACATGGAGACCTCCGGCCGCTACTACTTACACGGACCGGACCACGGCATGATCAGAGCTGATCGATCAACCACTTACCCACCGGATGGACTTTTGGCGAAGGATAACCTCCCAGTGCCCGTCGGCGAGGGGTGGTGGCAGCTTCTCCCGATCTGAGATCCGGACCGGACGGCCAACCCGTTGCGGCGATACGAGACGTCTGAGCCGCGCTGGCGCCGGTGGCGATCCAGCGATCCTTTCCCCCGCGCGTGGTGATGCCCGGGATCGACGGTGGACGCGCTCTATGAGGTGGCCCTGACGGCTGTCCCCTGGCCGGAATGGCCCGCCGCGTTCCTTCGACCACCGGCTCGTCTGGTGAGCGCATGGTATACGCCGGATGTCGGACGTATCGGGTCGGCGAGGCCACTGTGCACTTCCGAACTACCGGCCCGTCGGGTTTCTTACGTAAGCAGCGGGAACAGAATCCGGGCGTCGGCAGAGTAGAGGTCGTATTCCTTCAACCGGCTGACCGGGACCAGCACAATCTGTGTCACTTCCGGCGAACGCGGTTTGATGCTCCCACTACGGAGTCCCTCGCGCAACGATTGAAATCCCTGTTGGGGAAGACACCGGTAGTAGAAGTCGAGGCGGTAGGGCCCCGGTTCCTCTGGAACATAAGGGACCGCATCGATCTTCGTCAGTCGGACGATTTCGATCTCAATCCCGATTTCCTCGAACATCTCGCGCCTGAGGGCAGACTCGATGATGTCGTCGCGTGACTCATCCTTTGAAGGTTCCCGCGGGCTTCTGAGACCCGATTCGAACGAACCACCGGGAAGTCCCCACGCTCCCTTCACGCGATAACTATGCTGAACCAGAAGCACTTCCGGAGGATTCACCTCCTCGTCGAGGATCAACGCTACGGCCCCAACAGTCCACTTCGTGGTGAGGAGATTGCGCAAACAGCCCGCCAGTCGGGGTGGAAAGCGCTTCCACAGCGCCAGCGACGTCCGGTGAAGAAAGGGGTGTCTTTCGATGAAGTGTGCAAACCACGAAAGCAACTCTGCTTTCCTCCGTTAAACCTGGACACCGCGCCCCTGTATCCGTTCCAAGGCGCGAGTCGTGGTCCGGACTAACTCCGCTCGAACCAGCGGATATGCGATCGAACGCGCCCATCCCGGCCCGTCGCCGCAATCGCCGGCTTGGCCCGTTCTCGCCGGGCACCGACCAACGGGCACACGAAAACGGCCGCCACACATTCCGAGCAAAGAAACTAGGCACCTTCAACACAGGGAGATTCGACATGGCCACCAATCTCAACGAACCGGCGACGGAAGCGGTCAACCGCACGGCGCAGGAGATTCTGGCCGCACTCCTGGCGAAGGATTCGGCGAAGGTGAACTCTTATTACGCGCCGGACGCGGTGATCGCCACGCCCGGCCGCCCGGCGGCCAAGGACGGCCGGGCGGTGACCAAGGCCATCAGGGACGATACTGAGGATCCCAACTTCAAGATGAGTCTCTCAAACGAGAAGACCGAGGTCGCCGGCTCGGGTGACCTGGCCTACCGCCGCGGCACGTTCAAGATCACTTTTACGAACCCGCAGACCAAACAGGCGGAGAATGGCGCGGGCACCTACTTGACCGTCTTCAGGAAGCAGGCGGACGGAAGCTGGAAGGTGGTGGAAGATTTCGGAGTTTAGCGCGGCTAGTCCGGACTAACTCCGCTCGAACCAGCGGACATGAAACAAGGGCCGGCAGTTGACCCGCCGGTCCTTCGTTCGTCGCGGAGTTCGTCCGCAATGTTGTGCACTTTCTTTCAGCGCTTCATCGAGTGGCGGGAATCGAGAAACGTCCACGTGCGGGCTGCGCCCGTCGGGGACACCATCAGCGGGCCCGGAGCCCGGCGGCCATCCCGTCGAGCAGCGCCTCCTCCTCGTTGGAGACGCCGCCCAGGCCGACCAGGCGCGAGAGTCCGCCCGACGCGTCGGCGACCTGGCGGCACGCGTCGACGATCCGTCGGATGCGGTCCGCGCGCTCCTCGGGCGTCAGAACCGACAGCCCGCTTTTGATCGCCTCGATGGCCGCGGCGAAAAGCGCATCCACCGGGCGCTGGGAGAGCCACGCATCGAGCTGGGCGTACGCTGGCGACGTCGGTTCGATGCCGCGCTCTTTGGCCAGGCGCAGGACCGTTGCCCGCTCCCGGTCGGTGACCACGCCCTCGGCCCAGGCGACTTGCACCAGCGGCGCGAGCAGGAACGCGGGGCCCGTCTCGACGGTCACCCCGAGGGCCATGATCCGGCTGAGCAGGTCGGGGCTGTCGATCTGGAGCTTCATCGCCAGGGCCTCGGAGATCTCCTCGAGGCGCCCGTGTTCCCGCAGCTTCGCGATGAGCTTGGCCTCGTGCTTCCTGAAGTACTCCTCCTCGAACGAGCGCCCACGTTCCTTGAAGACGTCCTCGCTCATCGTCTCCCCTAGGTATCGTCGCGTTCAGTGAGGATCGGCCAGTATCGGAAACGCGTCGTCAGCCGGGTCACACGCGTCCGCCTCACTGCCCGGCATGCATTTCCCGGACGGCACCGGCAACCTTCGTCATTATAGCCGGTACGACCATTAGTTGCCCGGGAATGGTCTGTTCGTAGAACCGTGGATACCAAAGGACGCGCTAGTGCTTCGCGTCGAAAGGACTCATCGTAGTCATACGGCGCGCGCCGGACGGTCGGCCCGTTCAGCGCCGAGCGCGAGTCGGCGCCTAGCCCGCGAGGCCGATTCTACGCGGCGATCCGCTATGCGGAACTCCCGGGTAAAGCGGACGAGTCCCGTCGGGGACTCCAACCCGTGCGGCCAGAGGGGTAGGTCGGCGTGGGCGCAAGGTCAATCCAGTAGGCGGTCGGAGTCGCCTCCTCCCAGCTCCGGGAATGCAGCCTCTGCTACCACACTGCTACCACTCTGAGCAGAACCAGGGTCACCGGCCTCCTGCCGCTCACGGCGCGCGGGCCTGCCGGTAGTCCTCGAGGAGGGTCGCGAGCAGCTCGTCCACCGCCGCCAGCACCTGGGCGTCCGCGCTCCCCCAGGGCCCGGCGATGCTGCGCTCGGCCTGCCACACCACCGCCGGTAGCGACCCCGTGGCCGGTGAACCCCCGCCCGGCAGATTCACCATCCGCTCCACCATGAGCCGCACGGACCCGATGGCGTACTGGCCCGAAAACGGTAGCCAGAAGCCCCGAAGGACCGATGCGCTGTGCGCCCGCACCGACACCGCCAGCCTGAGCCGGCTCGGGCTCCCCGCGTCCAGCAGCAGCGTCGGCTGCCGCTCGACGAGCGCCGCCTCCACGCGGAGCCGCACCTCGTCTTCGAGCCCCTCGAGGTCCGGCGACATCCCGATCTCCAGCGCGACCCGGGCCAGCCCCCCAAACCCCCCAGGATCCCCGCCCTCCGAACCCGCCAGCCCTACCCCGAGTCCCAGCCTCATCAACGCCAGAACGGCGATCTTCATCACTCCGCAGCCTACACCGCGGCGAGCAGAAAGGCTCCTGGCGACGGTGTGCCCGACGGCCTCCTCCGGACGCCGCCGCGAGGCCACCTCGTGCTCGGTCGTGATCAGCTTCCGCGGCTCGAACATCCGCGGGTCTCACGAGGCATGCTGGCAAGAGCTCCTTGATATGTCGACTCGGGCGGGCTGGAGCACCGATGACGGGGCTGGTGAAGGTGCTGCTGGTGGTGGACGACGAGCCGCGGAACGTGGAGCTGATCCGGATGGAGGTTTAGGAGGCCGGGCTCTCGCTGTTGCGGATTTGTTGCGTCTCCTGCCGCGGAATGCCGGGAAATGCCGACCCGAGAGCGAGAACTAACCGTTACTTAGCGGGGGCCGACGAAAGAAACTCTTTCGCCGCGTGGCATGACCGTCAGGTCGAGGACCAGTAGACAACGACGTGCCGATTGGTCACGTCAGTCTCTCCTGAGCAGGCCCCCGAAGACCCACTCGCCGAGTTTGAATGCCTCGGTGACCGTAACACCAGCACCTTCAGCGGCGGGATTTGTGTCTCGCCAGGCACGCACATGCTCTTCCGACCGGAAGAAATTGATGGTCGTTCAGAGCCCATCCGCCACCTTGCATCGCTCGTCGCCACGCTTCCCGAACCACACCATGACGCCGTCGGAATCGGGCCCAGGCCCCTCGGGGGTGGTGACGAAGGTCAGCGCGCTCCCGCAGTGGTAGCAACGCGTCCCGATCTCAATGGTCTCTCCGGTCATGGGTGCGATGCCGAGGGCGTCCATCGCGCAGCAGGCATAGCGCTCACGCCCGCCGGAGAGGCGTACACGAAACGGCGTGGGCACGGCGGAAAAGGGGTAGGCGAGGTCGATCCGGTCCGCGTCGAGCCGGATCAAGTCCTCATCGTCGAGGGCCTGCAGAACCTGGCGGAGCCTCTCCGGCTGACTGTCGGGCCAGGCCGCGATGAGGTCCTCTACGACAATTGGCCCGCCCCGCTCGAGGAAGGTCCGAAAGATCAACTGCATCAGTGGCTGCTGCCGGGCGGCCCGCCGAGCCGCCTGCCGCTCGAGCGAATCCTGCGCCTTCAGGGCGTCTGCCGTCGTGATCCTGAGGTTCGCCACAGCCGCCTCCTCTCTCGTCGTCAATGAGGGTAAAGTCTGTAGTAACTCCAGACTCAAGGGGTATTCCAGGAGGGCAACGCGTGGCAGAGACCGGCCGGATCGCCATCGGCGCGCTGTCGAGACACACCGGGACGAACATCGAGACGATCCGCTACTACGAGCGGGTCAGTTTGCTCCCGGCACCCGCTCGGAGCTCGGGGGGCTACCGCCTATACGACCGCGAGCAGCTGAAACGGCTCACGTTCATCCGCCGCGCCCGCGCACTCGGGTTCTCGCTCGGTGAGGTCAGGACGTTGTTGCGCCTGTCAGACGAACGCGAGCGGCCATGCGCCGAGGTTCGCATCGTCGCGGACGCCCACCTCAAGGAGGTGAGGGTCAAGATTGCGGATCTTCGCCGAATGGAGCGCGTGCTGAAGGCGACGGTGGCCAGATGCGCGTCGGGCCAACGTACGCACTGCCCCGTCATCGAGGCGCTCTACCGGGATAACCCTCTTCCGCTGGCGGCAGTCAGGACGAAGACCTAAAGGGCGCGATCACCATCGCGTCGCCGACTCGCCCGCTCATCAATCAATCTTAAAGGAGGTGGTGGCTCCAGCGGGATTCGAACCCGCGTTTTGGCCTTGAGAGGGCTGTGTCGCTGTGGAGAAACCTATGCCCGAAACTATGCCCACGATCGCCCTTCAAAGGCCCAAAACCAGCCCCCGCCCGGCGTTGATACATGAGTGAGCGGCGGTATCTGCTCCCCGTGCCGCACGAGCCCACTCCACGGGCCACGCCAGTGCTTCCTAGGATGGCGGTAGAGTTGGGGCATGCCTCTCCAGCGCTCGCGGAAGCACAAGATGATCGCAGGCGTCTGGGGCGGGATCGCCGAGTGGCTTGGCTGGGACCCGACCGTGGTGCGCGTGCTCTACGTGGTTGGGTCCATCCTGTTCGTCGCCTTCCCGGGCATCCTGGTCTACGTGGTGCTGTGGGCCGTGATGCCAAAGGCGCCCGAGTAGCAGTCTCGTGAGGACGCCCGGCAGGTGTGAGGGTCGGCCGAGGTGGCCGAGGCGATCCTAGAGCGCTGAAGTCACTCTGTACGCCGTCTGGGCGCTGTCCTTCGCCAAAAACTCCATCCGGTGGGCAAGTGGTTGATCGATCAGCTCTGATCATGCCGCGGTCGAATAGGAGCGGCCGTAGGTCTCCATGTCTCGGGTGTCGACCCACGAGACAATTCCACGGCCTCCCGTCAGATTCCTTTCCCTATACGCTCACCTGCCAGCCGATGGCCGCTGGGAGGGACGGGGGACACCGCCCGCGCGGCTGAAGGCCACTCCCATCAGCCTGGCAGATGTCAGCCGGGCTCTCGGGCCGGGTGGTGGGGGCCTCAGCATCCCGGTTGGGGTGCCTCCGGGGGCCTGTCCCGGTCAGAAACCTGACGTGGCACTGGTCGGCCGGAAGAGGTCTCTAAAAGGTGCGTTGAGCGTCTCTGGCGGGTTGCCTGCGGGCCGACCAGTCGCGGGTTGACAAGAACCGTCTCAACCGATGTTGTGGCGAACGAAGTCGGGCAAGTGTGGGCCGGCAATATGCCGGGGGGGCATCGCCGAGCGAGGTCGTGGTCAGGCGACGCGCTGGTAATGGTGATGGAGCCCGCCGATCTGAGGAATGGCCGCAATCCGGCCCCGTGTGAAGATGGTTGGACGTTTCGCGGGTGGGGGCTGTTGTTGCCGAGCGCTTGATGGGGACGCGAGAGGTTGTAGTAGCCGAGATACCTGCGTAAGAGCCGGCGGAGATGCGCCTCGTTCAGCACGAAGAAGTGGTCGAGGTACTCGCGACGGATGGACCCGATGACTCGCTCCACGAACGGATTCTGCCAGGGCGCTCTGGGAGCGGTGAGCACCTCGCGCATGCCCATCCCCGTAACTCGCCGTGAGAACACCTCACCGTAGATGGTCGCGATCCCGGAGCAGGTAGGCCGGAGCCGTGTCCTCCGGGAACGCCTCGACGATCTGCTGGGCCGTCCAGACGGCCGTCGCATGATCGGTGACGTTGAGATGGAGGAGTTCGCGCCGGTCATGCCGAAGGACGACGAAGACGAAGAGGAGACGGAAGGTGAGGGTGGGGACGACGAAGAAGTCGACGGCGACCATGTCGCGGAGGTGAGCCGCCAGAAAAGCGCGCCACGTCGGGGA
>JBKPDQ010000010.1:0-9027 GCA_046728015.1 Actinomycetota bacterium | reverse complement strand
TGATTGCCCCCCGGCGACGTTACCGGTGCGGAACAGCGGCCCGCCATCGGGGCCGTTCTCATTCGCTGTGGCGTTGTGCGTGCTGTCGCCGATGTTCGAGAAGCCCGCCTGCTGGCCCTCCATGACCACATAATTGGACAGGCTGAAGAAGTTGTCGTCGGCGTCGATGTTGTTGGGGTCTCCGGCCAGAGCCGAAGGCACGCTTGGCGCGACCGCCAGCGCGCCGAGTGCCGCCGCTGTCAGGAGCGCCCGTCTCACTTGAGGTGAGATCCCGCCTCTCACGAGGGCGACTCTATGCCCGCCCCGGGCGGGATGTCAAGCGCGGCTCAGCTCGCGTCTGAGAAGCGCTTGGCGACCTCGTCCCAGTTGACGACGTTCCACCAGGCGTCGATGTAGTCCGGGCGCTTGTTCTGGTACTTGAGGTAGTACGCATGCTCCCAGACGTCCACGCCGAGCAGCGGCGTGTTGCCGTCGGAGACCGGCGTGTCCTGGTTGGGCGTCGAGACGACGGCGAGGCCCGAGCCGTCGTGGATCAGCCACGCCCAGCCGGAGCCGAACTGGTTCACGCCGGCGTTCTTGAACTCCTCCTGGAAGTCGCTGAACGAGCCGAACTTGTCGTCGATCGCCGACGCGAGGTCGCCACTGGGCTCGCCGCCGCCGTCGGGGCTCATGATCTGCCAGAAGAAGGTGTGGTTGGAGTGCCCGCCACCGTTGTTGCGGACGGCGGTGCGCTTGTCGTCGGGAAGCTGATCGAGGTTCTGGAGCACCTCGTTGACGTCCTTGTCGGCCCACTCCGTGCCCTCGAGGGCGGCGTTGGCCTTGTCGACGTAGGCCTGATGGTGCTTGTCGTGATGCACACGCATCGTCGCCTCGTCGATGTGCGGCTCGAGCGCGTTGTAGTCGTAGGGAAGGTCGGGTACCTCGTAGGCCATTTAAGAAAGCTCCTTCGTCGACGTTTCGTGGGTTGCCTTGAAACTACCTAACCGAGCGCCTCGCGAAACCCCTGGCGCCAGCTCGGATAGCGTGGCTGCCAGCCGAGCTCGCGCTTTGCCTTCTCGTTGGAGGCGCCGCGTGTGGAGGTCGCCATCGCCGCGAGCGCCTTCCCCGCGATCAGGCGGGCAATCCACTTCGGCACCCGGAACGGTCGCTTCGCCCCCACCGCCGCGGCGTATGCCGGAATCCACTCGCGCCCGCGAGCAGGCTCGTCGTCGCAGACGTTGTAGATGCCCGCTTCGCCGCGCTCAACCGCCGCGACTGTCGACGCCGCCGCGTCCTCGATCTGGACGAAGGACGTCATTCCCTCGCCGTTGCCGACGATCGGGAAATGCCGCTTCCGAAACTCCTCCGCCCAGTAGCCGCTCGTCGTATAGGTCCCGCGCGGCCCGTAGAAGAACCCGTAGCGGAGCACGAGGCCCTCGAGCCCCTCGGCGCCCAGCACCTGCCCCTCGAGATCGCGGGTGGCGGCGATGCCCTCCCCGAACGGCGGCGGTGCGTCGTCGAGAAGCGACGCCCGCTCGTCCTTGACCCAGCCGCCCACGGGCGCGTAGAGAGTGCAGATGCTCTGGGCGACCAAGCGACGCGCCTCTGCGCCACGGGCAGCGGCAATCAGGTTCCGCGTGCCCTCGGTGCGAACGCGGTTGGTCGCCGTATAGAGATCCGGGTCCTTGAAGTCGAACCTGTCGGGAAGCGCGGTCAGCTCGTGAACCACCACCTCGGGCCGCACGGCTGTCACGGCCTCGGTCAAAGCCCCGGGGTCGAAGGCGTCGCAGACGGCCGCATCGGCACCGGCGGCGCGGATCTCCTCCGCCGCAGCCTCCCGCCGAGTCATGCCGGTCACCTCGTGCCCGGCGTGCACCAGCTGGCGCACCAACGGCTGCCCGATCGCGCCGCTCGCTCCGGCGACGAAGACGCGCATCAGCGTTCTGTTTGCCGACGCAGGCGGTCCGACACGGCGGCCAACCAGGCGAGCGCGCCGGCGCCGAAGCCGATCAGGATCGTGTCGATCGCTCCCCGCGCGTTGCTGATCCGGTTCTCGTCGATGTCGAAGAGGTGGTTGATCGCGTGCAGCCCGTACCAGATGGCGCCGAGCGCAAGCAGCGGCGCACGCCAGCTCGGGCGTCCTGCGGCGAGGAGGATCGCGATCCCGAAGGCGAGCGTGAAGGAACCGACGTCGCCGACGTAGTGGGTGTTCTCCGCCCCGTAGCGCCCGACGTGCTCGAAGAACGACCCGGGGGCCAGGAACTGCCAGCCGCCGAGGAAGACGTGGAAGGCGCCGATCGCCAGCAGGACCACTCGCATCGTGCGCTCGTCGAGCGCCGGTCGCGTCGACCTTCGCGCCTCCATTCACCCGCAAGTTATTCCAGATGTATGATCGCCGGACGGCGGCGCTCAGCGCCTATGCCGGGGCGTCGCAGTAGGAGAGTCCCCCAGCAGAAGGAAGCACGGATGTACTCCGCTCCGTTCGAGTACGCGGCGCCGACCACGCTCGAGGAGGCTCTCTCACTGCTGGAAGAGCACGGCGAGGACGCAAAGGTGCTCGCCGGCGGCCAAAGCCTGATCCCGCTTATGAAGCTGCGCTTCGCGACGCCGGCGCTGCTCGTCGACATCAACCACATCCCCGATCTCGACTACGTCGAGGAGTCCGCCGACGATTTGCTGATCGGGCCGCTGGCGCGAAACAACGTGCTCGCCGAGGCGCCGTTGCTGCGGGACCGCTACCCGACGATGGCCGCGGCAGCGCCGCTGATCTCGGACCCGCTGGTGCGCAACCTGGGCACGCTCGCGGGATCGCTCGCGCACGCCGACCCCGCCGGTGACTGGGGCTCCGTGATGCTCGCACTCGAGGCTCGGGTCACCGCCACGGGGCCAGCGGGCGAGCGGGAGATCCCGGTCGCCGAGCTCTTCCAGGGTCCGTTCACCACCGCGCTCGAGCCGACGGAGATCGTCACCGAGGTTCGCGTCCCCAAGTCGCCCTCCGGGTCGGGCGGCACGTACCTGAAGCTGGAGCGAAAGGTGGGGGACTTCGCCACGGTCGGAGCGGCGGTGGCGCTGGAGCTCGACGACGGAAGCATCCGGCGCGCCGGGATCGGGCTCACGGCGGTAGGGCCGCAGAACCTGCACGCGAAGGCCGCGGAGGAGGCGCTCGCCGGCGCCGCGCCGGACGAGGAGGCGTTCGACGAGGCCGCCCGGCTGGCGGCGGAGGCAGCGGAACCGATCTCCGACCTACGGGGCTCGGCGGATTACAAGCGCGAGACGGCGCGGGTGTTCGTGAGGCGCGGCCTGGCCACGGCGCACGAGATGGCGACGGCAAGCTGAGGAGGCAGAACGATGGAGATCACGGTCACGGTCAACGGCGAGCCGCGCACGCTCGACGTCGAGCCGCGGGTCCTGCTCCCCCATCTGCTGCGCGACGTGCTCGGCCTGACCGGGACGCATGTGGGCTGCGACACGACGAGCTGCGGCGTCTGTACCGTGCTCGTCGACGGCACGCCGGTCAAGTCCTGCACCATGTTCGCGGTCCAGGCCGACGGGCGCGAGGTAACCACGGTCGAGGGCCTTGCCCGCGACGGCGCCCTGCATCCGATCCAGGCGGCGTTCAAGGAGGAGCACGGGCTCCAGTGCGGGTTCTGCACCCCGGCGATGATGCTCGTGGGCTCGGCCCTGCTGGAGCGCAACCCCGATCCTTCCGAGGAGGAGGTCCGCTGGGCGATCTCGGGGAACATGTGCCGCTGCACCGGCTACATGAACATCGTCAAGGCGATCCAGCGCGCTGGGCGCGAGATGGCGGGGGAGTCCGAGAGACCGGTGTCAGACGTACCCACGGAGCAGCCGGCGGCGCCGGCCGCAGCGAGCTGAGGAGGCGAGGATGGCGACGGTCGAGCAGCCCATCGGCGGCATCGGCGACAGCATCAAGCGCAAGGAGGACGACCGCTTCATCCAGGGCCGCGGGAACTACGTCGAGGACATCAAGCTTCCAGGGATGCTCCACCTGGCGCTGTTGCGCAGCCCGCTCGCCCACGCGCGCATCAACTCGATCGACACGGAGCGGGCGGCGGCGGCACCGGGCGTCGTCGCGGTCGTCACCGGCGAGGCCCTCGCCGCGCACGAGCTCGCGTGGATGCCGACCCTGTCTGGAGACACCCAGGCCGTGCTCGCCACGGACAAGGTGCGCTTCCAAGGCCAGGAGGTAGCCGCGGTCGTCGCGGAGAGCCCCTACGCCGCCCAGGACGCGTTGGAGCTGATCGAGGTCGACTACGAGCCGCTTGCGGCGGTCGTCGACCCCCGTGAGGCCCTGGGCGCCGAAGCGCCGTTGATCCGAGACGACAAGGAGGATCAGGCGGACAACCGCTGCTACCACTGGGAGGCCGGGGACTCTGAGGCCACCGAGCGGGCCTTCGCCGAGGCCGACGTCGTGGTCGAGCTGGACACCTTCTATCCGCGTTCCCACCCCGCGCCGCTGGAGACCTGCGGCTGCGTTGCCGACGTCAACCCGGCGACCGGGAAGGCGACGATCTACATGACCTCACAGGCGCCGCACGCCCACCGCACGCTGTTCGCGATGGTCGCGGGGCTTCCGGAGCAGAACATCCAGATCATCTCGCCCGACATCGGGGGCGGGTTTGGCAACAAGGTCCCGATCTATCCCGGCTACGTGGTCGCCACGGCGGCGTCGCTGCTGATCGGTCGGCCCGTGAAGTGGATCGAGACGCGCAGCGAGAACCTGATCTCGACCGGGTTCGCCCGCGATTACCACATGAAGGGCGAGCTGGCGCTGCGCCGCGACGGCACGATGCTTGGCCTCCGGGTGGGGCTCACATCGGACAACGGGGCGTTCTATGCCGACGCGCAGCCGTCGAAGTGCAGGGCGGGGCTGTTCCACATCGTCACCGGCTCGTACGACCTCCCGGCGGCGCACGTGGTCGCCGACGGCGCCTACACGAACAAGGCCCCCGGCGGGGTCGCATATCGGTGCTCCTTCCGGGTCACCGAGGCGTCGTACTTGATCGAGCGGCTGACGCAGAACGCGGCGTATGAGCTCGGGATGGATCCCGCCGAGCTGCGGATGAAGAACTTCATCCGGCCCGACCAGTTCCCGTACAAGTCCGCGACCGGGTTCGAGTACGACTCGGGCGACTACGAGAAGGCGATGCAGCTCGCGCTCGAGAAGGTCGGCTACGAGGAGTTGCGCCGCGAGCAGGAGGCGCTGCGCGATCAGGGCAGGCTGCTCGGGATCGGGATCGCCAGCTTCACCGAGGTCGTCGGGGCCGGCCACGGCAAGGACTACGACATCGCCGGGATCAAGATGTTCGACTCCGCCGAGCTACGGGTCCATCCAACGGGCAAGGCGATCCTCAAGATCGGCGTCAAGACCCAGGGCCAGGGCCACGAGACGACGTTCGCCCAGATCGTGGCCGAGGAGCTCGGCATCCCGGCCCAGGACATCACGGTGCAGCACGGGGACACCGACAACACCCCCTACGGGCTCGGCACCTATGCCTCGCGCAGCACCCCCACCGCCGGCGCCGCGACGGCCGTGATCGCCCGCAAGGTCCGCGACAAGGGCAAGGAGATCGCGGCCCACCTGCTTGAAGCCGCTTCCGAGGACATCGAATTCGACGCGGGCAGCTTCTTCGTCAAGGGCTCCCCGGACAGCGCGGTGACGATCCAAGACGTCGCCTTCGCCGCCTACACCAATCCGCCCGAGGGACTGGAGCCGGGACTCGAGGGCGTCCATTACTACGACCCGCCGAACATGACCTTCCCCTTCGGGACCTATGTCGTCGTCGTCGAGGTCGACGCCGAGACCGGCGAGTGGAAGGTCCGCAAGATGGTCGCGGTCGACGATTGCGGCGTGCGGATCAACCCGATGATCGTCGAGGGCCAGATCCACGGAGGCCTCGCCGAGGGGTTCGCGATCGCCGCGATGCAGCAGATCAGCTTCGACGAGGACGGCAACTGCATCGGCTCCAACTTCATGGACTACCTGATCCCGACCGCATGGGAGACCCCCCGGTTCGAGACGTACGAGACCGTGACCCCCTCGCCGCACCACCCGATCGGGGCCAAGGGAGTCGGCGAGTCCGCGACGGTCGGCTCCCCAGCCGCGTACGTGAACGCGGTCATCGACGCGCTCGCCCACCGGGGGGTCCGAAACCTCGAGATGCCCGTCACCTCGGCGAAGGTCTGGGACGCGATGCATGAGGCGGGCGCCAGCGCGGAGTGACCGTCGACGTCCTCAGGCTCGCCCGGGAGCTCTCGCAACGTGGCGAGCCGTTCGCCCTCGCCACCGTGGTATGGCGCCGGGGCCCGTCGTCCGGACGCCAGGGCGCCAAGGCGATCATTTCCACGGACGGGGGGGTATCGGGGTGGCTCGGCGGCGCCTGCGCGGAGCCCGCCGTCGTGCGCGAGGCGCTGCGAGCTCTCGCCGAGGGCTCACCGCGGCTGATGTTCGTGGGGCCCGCCGAGGAGCTGGAGGCCCGCGAGGGCGTGGTCACGGTACCGATCGCCTGCCAGTCGGAGGGGGCGCTCGAGATCTACGTCGAGCCCGTCCTCCCGGCGCCCGAGCTGATGGCGGTCGGCCGTTCCCCCGCGGTGGCGGCGCTGGCCGCGATCGGCCGGGCACTCGGATGGCGAACCGTGGTCATCGACGAGGGCGCCGCGGCGGCCGATCACCCAGACGCGGACCGCGTGCTCACCTCGGTCGACGAGCTGGAGCGGGAGCTCACGGAGCGCTCGCTGGTCGTCGTCGCCACCCAGGGGCGCTACGACGAGGCCGCGCTCGAGCATGCACTTCGGGCGCGCCCCGCTTACGTCGGCCTGGTCGCCTCCCGCCGCCGGGCCGAGTTTGTGCTCGGCTATCTGCGCGAGCGCGGGGTGCCCGACGAGGCCCTGCGCGCCGTCCACGCGCCCGCCGGCCTCGATCTCGGAGAACTCGCAAACGAGGAGATCGCGGTGGCGATCGTCGCCGAGATCGTTCGCCTGCGGGCGGCCGGCGAGATCCCAGCTGGTGTGGGCTCGGTGGCCCCGAGCGAACAGGCGATCGACCCGGTGTGCGGGATGGCCGTCGACCCCGCGACGAGCCCGCACAGCCTCGAGCACGAAGGGCGGACACATTGGTTCTGCTCGGCGTCGTGCCTGGAGAGCTTCCGAGATGAGCCGGCGAGGTATGCGGCCAGCGAGGCCGGCGCCGGCGGAGGCTAGGACTTGGACCTCGAAAACTCGTTCGAGGTCACGGCGCCACCCGAGCGCGTCTGGGACTTCATGCTCGACCTCGAGCGCGTGACGCCGTGCATGCCCGGCGCCGAGTTGGAGGATCTTCCCGACCAACGCACGTGGAAGGGCAAGGTGAAGGTGAAGCTCGGCGCGGTGAGCCTCTCGTACGCCGCCACCGCCGTGATTGAAGAGCAGGACGAGCAGGCCCGCACGGTCGTGATCAAGGCCAATGGCCGCGAGACCCGCGGCAAGGGCACGGCCACGGCGACGATCAACTCGCGGCTCGAGCCGATCGACGGCGGAGGCACGCGCGTGCTCATGCACACCGACCTGACGATCTCCGGTGCCGTGGCTCAGTACGGGCGCGGGATGATCGCCGACGTCTCCGGGCGCCTCACGGGCGAGTTCGCCAACTGCCTGCAGGCCCGGATCGGCGCACCCGAGGCGTCGGAAGGCGAGCGGCCGAACGCCCAGATCGCCGCCGAAGCGGCGCCGGCGGCGAAGCCGATCGGCGGCCTGCGACTCGGCCTGTGGGCGATCTGGCGGGCGATCGTGAGGTTCTTCCGCCGCCTCGGCCAGCGGATCGGCGCGCTGTTCCGGCGCGGCTGATCGCGCGGGAGCCGCCGTCAGCGAGTCGCCGGCTCGGCCGCCGGCGCCACGCCCAGCCGCCGGCACGCCGCCTCATAGTCCTCCCAAGTGTCGACGTCGCCGGGGAGCGGGCGAGCGACGGCCACCTCGCGAACGCGCCGGGGCTGACCTTCGACGAGCTTCCAGACCGCCTTGTCGCCGTGGAGCGCGCGGAGGTCCGCAAAGCCCGCTGCCCCAAAGACGAGCGGGTGCCCGAGCCCGTCCTCGTAGCGGGTCACGGCCCCCCAGGGGCGGTGGGCCTCCCAGTCGTGGAGAACCGCGTCGATCACGGCCGCCTCGACCCCCGGCATGTCGCCGAGCAGAAGCATGGCGGCGTCGCAGCTCCCCGCCGCGTCCAGCCCGGCGAGCAGCGAGGAGGCGCACCCGCTGCCGTACGACTCGTTGTGGGCGACCGTGGCCCGCCGCAGCTCGAGCCCGGCGAGCGCCTCGTCGGCTGCGCCCCCGACCACGAGCACGACCCGGTCCAGCGAGGAGGCCTCGACGTCGCGCATCACCCAGCCGAGCAGGGTGGTGTCCGCGAGGGGCAGGGTCTGCTTCGGTCGACCCAGGCGCCGCGATGAGCCCGCCCCCAGCACGATCCCGACGACCTCGCCGGCGCTCATCTCACCGTGATCCGACGAGTCGGCGCCGCGCGGCATCGAGATCGTCGCGAGTGTCGATGTCGTCGGGCGCACAGAGATGACTGCACTCGAACTCCCGAACCCCAGTCTTCGCCAGCAGGTCGCGAGCGCCAGCGTCGCCCCGCAGCGAGCGGAGCGCGGCATAGAGCTCCCGCTTGACGAGCACCGGGTGACCGGGCCGGCCGCCGTACGTGGCGCGGGCCGCGGGCTCGGGCGCGTCGATCTGATCGACGATTGCGGCGATCACCTGGGGGGTGATGAACGGCTGGTCGCCGAGCGTGATCAGGAGGGCCTCGCTGTCGGCGAGCGCATCCACCCCGGCCCGAAGCGAGGACGACACGCCGTCCCGCCAGTCGTCGGCGATCACGGTCTCGACCTCGGTGAGGTCCGCCCGCTCGGCAACCTCTTCCGCATGGGCGCCGAGGACGACGACGATCCGCTCGATCGCGGGAACTAAGAGCATCGCCTCCACCGAGTGGTCGAGGACGGTGACGCCGTCGAGATCGGCGGCCAGCTTCGCGCCCCCGAACCTCCGGCCCTCGCCGGC
>JBKPDQ010000009.1:0-3518 GCA_046728015.1 Actinomycetota bacterium | reverse complement strand
GGGTGCGGGATCCTGGTCGCGGGTCCACCGGCAAAGCGGCAGCGCCGTCGCATCGATCTGATCGCCTCTGAGGATGACCTCCTTGACGGGTCCGCTGTTCACCCGGACCGGCGGGATAGGGTGGCTCTGGGCCTGCGCCCATTTATCGGCGATCAGGTCCACCGTGGTCTCCAGGGCGAGTGCATAGACTTCCGGCGAGGCCCCGAGAACACCGGCCACCAGGGGCATCCGGTGGCCCTTGATGCGCTCGAACATCATCGCCGGCCGGCGGGGAGGCGGGATGCGCTGGAACACGCGGCGCATGACGGCAGCCACCTCCCAATCGGGATCCACTTCTTTCTTCACGTGATGAAGCTTGCCCCGCATCTCGAGTGCGGCCAGATACTCGCGCAGATCCCTGTACGCCATGTCGCCTCCATTGTGTTGGAGGGGGCGGGACGCCCCCTCCAAGCCTTCCCCGTTGGCGCGGGGTGCGACGACCGTTACCTGTCTTGAGTCGGGGGCCGGACGCCCCCTCCAAGCCTCCCCGTTGGCGCGGGGTGCGACGACCGTTACCTGTCTTGAGTTGGGGGCCGGACGCCCCCTCCAAGCCTCCTGAACCGCCCCGGTTTCTCCGGAGACTTCGTTACGTGAGTACCGCCGGTTGCGCCGCCTCTGCCAGACGATCGTAGAACGCCTGCTCGAACTCCGCTGGTGGGACATAGCCGAGCGGCTCGAGCAGACGGTCAGCGTTGTACTACGCGACCCAAGTGAGCGTCGCGAGCTCGACCTCATCGAGCCCCTTCCATGGCCCGCGACGCCGGATGACCTCGGTCTTGTACAGGCCGATCACACACTCCGCGAGCGCGTTGTCGTAGGAGTCGCCGGTGCTCCCGACCGACGGTTCGATGCCCGCCGCCGCCAGGCGTTCGGTATACCGGATCGAAAGATACTGCTGCCCCCCGCGATCGCTGTGATGGATGAGCCGCGGGGACTCGGTGATCGGGCGATCGTACAGCGCCTGGTCCAGCGCATCGAGGGCGAGCTCACTCCGGAGCGAGCTCGATGCCCGCCAACCTACGATCCGGCGCGCGAACACGTCGATCACGAAGGCGACGTACACGAAGCCGCGCCACGTCGCCACATAGGTCAGGTCGGCCACCCACAGCTGATTCGGTGCCGTCGCCCGGAACTGTCGGGTGACCAGATCCTGGGGACGGCGGGCGGCCTCATCCGCGATCGTCGTCCGCACGAACTTTCGCCCCCGCCCCGCGCCCTTGACGCCCATCCCGGCCATCAACCGCGCGACGGTACAGCGAGCCACCGGCTCGTCCCGGCGGCGCAGCTCCCGCCAGACCTTGCGCACACCGTAGGCGGCGAAGTTCTCGTCCCATATCTGCCGGATGCGCGGCCGGAGCACCTCGTCTCGTCGCGCCCGTGCACAGCGGCGCTCGGGATCCGCCTGCCGCGTCTTGTAGGTGTAGTACGTCGACGGGGCGATCGGCCACTCCGCGCAGATCGGCTCGACCCCGTAGGCGTCGCGATGCTCGTCGATGAAGGCCACCATCACTTTGGTCGGCGGTCGAGCTCCGCCTGGGCGAAATACGCCGACGCCTTCTTCAAGATCTCGTTGGCCCGCCGCAGCTCGAAGTTCTCCTGCTCGAGCTGCTTGAGTCGCTGGCGTTCGTCCGTGGTCAGCCCAGGGCGGCGTCCCTGGTCACGCTCGGCTTGCCGCACCCAGTGCCGCAAGGTCTCCGCCGAGCACCCGATCTTCTCCGCGATCGACACGATGGCCGCCCACTGCGAATCGTGCTGCTCCTGATGCGCCAACACCATCCGCACCGCCCGCTCTCGGACTTCTGGGGAGAACCTGCTGGGTCTCGTCATGCTCCCATCCTCTCAAGGAGTGGAGTCTCCGAGAAATCCGGGGCGGTTCATCCCCCGTTGGCGCGGGGTGCGACGACCGTTACCTGTCTTGAGTTGGGGGCCGGACGCCCCCTCCAAGCCTCCCCCGTTGGCGCGGGGTGCGACGACCGTTACCTGTCTTGAGTCGGGGGCCGGACGCCCCCTCCAAGCCTCCCCCGTTGGCGCGGGGTGCGACGACCGTTTACTTTGCCAGCGATTAGATACGGCCGCGCGACTGTCGGCAATGAGTAAGCAGTCACGTCACGCGCGAACGGACATGGTGTCAACCCTCTCCGAAGCTCGCCGACACGGCCATTCGCACTTGCCCCGGCGCGTGTCAATGGCATTGAAAACCCTTAACCGCCCCTGCATGGTTCGCCGAGCGGAGGAGGTCACGAATGAAGCGGCGCTTCCCCGTCCGTGGCGCGACCGCAGTAGTTCTCGTCGGGCTCGTCGCAGGCCTCGGTCCCGCGTATGCCCAGGATCCGAGCCAGAAGCCCTCGAGCTACATGCCGGTGGACATCAAGAACTGGTCGCCTTCCTTCGCGCTCTCTGACACCAGCGGAGCTCGCCGCTCGACCGGGCCGCCCCCGTCGTGGTAACAAGGGCTCCGGTCGCCGACGACAGCCATGCGCGAGTTCAAGAGCGAGATCCGGGACGGGATGCGCATCGACTGGGACGTCCCCATCACGATGGATGACGGCCTGGTCGTTCGCGCGGACGTCTATCGGCCGCCCGCAGCTGGACGGTACCCGGTCATCTTGGCGTACGGCCCGTACGGCAAGTGGCTGCACTTCGAGGACCTGTACGGCGATCAGTGGCGCCGGATGGCCGAGCTGCATCCCGACGTGGTCGCCGGTTCCAGCAACGCGTACCAGAACTGGGAGGTCGTCGATCCTGAGAAGTGGGTGCCCGATGGCTATGCCTGCGTGCGTGTGGATTCTCGCGGCGCCGGCCGCTCCCCCGGATTCCTGGATCTCTGGTCGGCGCGCGAGGCGAGGGATCTCCACGACTGCATCGAGTGGGCGGCCACGCAGCCGTGGAGCAGCGGCAAGGTTGGCCTCAACGGCATCTCGTATTACGCCATGAACCAGTGGCAGGTGGCGGCCCTGCAGCCGCCGCACCTCACGGCCATCTGCGTCTGGGAAGGGGCAGGCGACTACTATCGCGACCTGAGCCACCACGGCGGCATCCTGTGCACCTTCGGCCGAGCCTGGTTTCCCTCGCAGGTCATCCGGGTGCAGCACGGCCGAGGAACCCGGGGCTATCGCAGCCGCATGAACGGCGATTGGGTGTCCGGACCGCCGACGTTGACCGAGGAGGAACTGGGCGCTAATCGCCGCGACTTCTACGAGGATTGCTGGGAGAATCCCCTGGCTAGCGACGAATACTGGCGGTCGCGGATGCCCGACTGGTCGAAGGTCATGGTGCCGCTGCTGTCCGCCGCCAATTGGGGCGGTCAAGGCCTGCACCCGCGCGGGAACTTCGAGGGTTTCGTGCGCGCGGCGTCGCCGCAGAAGTGGCTCGAGGTGCACGGGATCGAGCACTGGACGCACTTCTATACCGACTACGGGGTGACGCTTCAGAAGCGATTTTTCGGCCACTTCTTGAAGGGCGAGGATACCGGATGGAGG
>JBKPDQ010000008.1:0-8688 GCA_046728015.1 Actinomycetota bacterium | reverse complement strand
GTTGGCCGTGAGTGGTTGATCGCTGGGTGCGGCCTCGTTCGCCTGAGTTAGGCACCGATTTGGCACCGATCGCGGGACGGTTTTGCCAATCGGCGAAGTCGGTGGCCTGCATCATCAATATGTCCGGCAGGCCGCATGGCTACTTCTCGCCTGGCCGGCCCGGCGCACCCGGCCCTACCGCCTTGCCATGCGCTCCAGCGGACGGTTCGCGCGTTCCGCCGCCCACGTACAGTGGTCGAAATGCGGCTCCGCCCGCGCGTCGAAGCGGGGACGCAGGAGCGTAGCCCGCACAGACGGGTCTCCGAGGGCAGGGCCGGCCAACCAAACATAAGAGGACAAGCTTCTGCCGCTGGCCCCCGGGCGTGCCCGCTTCCGCCCCGCTCAGCGGGCACGACCCGTTTATGATGCTTGCGCTCGCTGAGGTTGGTGGTGAGCGATTCGTCCGGGCAGGGGCAGGCCCTGAACGCGAGCGATGAAGTGTTCCGCATTGCCGGAGGGGAAGCGGTAGCCGTGCTGGCGGAGCAGGGCATGGATGAGCGAGATGGTGAATTGCAGCCGGTTCGCCGCAAATCTGCGGCCGACAGGTGTTCGGTGGCCTGCACCATCGGTACGTCCGGCGAGCGGCGTGACTGCGCCTGCCTCGGCCGGCCCAGCACAACCCTTACTACCAACCCGTCCTTCCCACCCCTACTCTCTCCTGGTGAGCCAACCTGATGGCAGCTCTGCCCAGCTTGGCGATACGTCGCCGCCTTTCCCACGGTCTCGCGTAGGCGTGCAGTAAGGCCTAGCTTGATCGGTTGGCGGCGCCCGTTCGGCATCCCGGACAGTCGCGACGTCGCCCGGATGGCATTCTGGCGAAGGACAGGTGCTGGAGTGCGCGCACGGACCTCACGCAAACCCGTGGTCGCCGGAGTCTCGGTGTCGCTGAGTGGACCGCTGCACCGCCAGGGGCGAGACGCGTACGACGGGCTCCGCCTCTGGGTAGATCACGTCGCGTGCGCCGGAGGCCTGACACTCGGTCGGGATCGATCGAACCGCCCACTCCGCCTCGTCACCCTCGATGACGAAAGCAGCTCGACGCGCGCGCGGGAGAACGTGGCGCGGTTGCTGACCGAGGAGCGCGTCGATCTGCTCCTCGGACCGTATGGGAGTGGATCGACCCTGGCCGTCGCGCCTCTCGCCGCTGCGCACGGGAAGATCCTCTGGAATCACGGCGGCGCGTCCGACGCGATCACCAAGGCCGGCTCCGCGGATGTCGTCAGCGTGCTGAGCCCGGCCAGCCACTATCTTCGAGACCTGCCGAGACTCGTCCGGCACCGCACGGGTGCGCGCCGGGCCACGGTCCTCTACGCCAAGCGCGGCACCTTCGCGACGAGCGTCGGGCGCGGCGTAGAAGCTGGAGCCCGAGCTGCCGGGTTCGATGTCGTGCGGGCGATCGCGTTCGACACGCCGCTTCGGGACACGAAGACGCTCCTGGGCGCCTCGCTCGCCGACAGTCCCAACCTCCTCGTGGTCGCAGGGCGATTCGAGGACGACGTCGCCATCACCCGGGAGCGCGGGCTGCTCGAAGCGGTCGAGGCCGTCGCATGTGTCGCGGCCGGAACGGACGCCTTCCACCAAGAGCTCGGCATGCTTGCTGAGGGCGTGATGGGACCGAGCCAATGGGAGTCCCAGGTCTACGAGCGACCTTCGATTGGGCCGACCTCGGCCTGGTTTTGCTCCGCATTCCGGCGGGTGTTCCAGCGCGACCCTAGCTATGTCGCCGCCCAGGCGTACGCGCTGGGCATTATCATCGGCGAGTGCATCCGGCGCGCGGACAGTCTCGAGGACCGGGAACTGTTGGCAGCTGTTCGTCGGCTCGACACGACGACGCTCTACGGTCGATTCCGACTCGACCCAGGCTCTTCACGCCAGGTGGGACACGAAATCCTCCTTGTCGAGTGGCGAGCCGGCCGGATGCGTCCGCTCGCACCGACCGGCGTCACGCCAACGTGCGGTCGGCCGGCCGAGGAACACTGAGCGCGATGAACGGAGTCGTCGCTGCCTCCCCCCCAGCGGCGAGCCGAGGGGAGGCAGGACGAACAGAGAGGTTCTACAGATTCGCCTGGAAGTCGACGTAGTCGCGAACCTTGCGGTAAACCTGCAAACGATTCCGCTGGCTGTCGGCTACGACGATGCGGTCAGTTTCAGGATCGAAGTCCACCGCCGTCGGGAAGCAGAAGCGATATTCGGGCTCCAGGCTTCGTACCCGACGTCGAGCCTTCATCATGTCGGGGTTGGCGTCGATGCTCATCTGGCCCCACTTGGACATGACCTGGGCATCGCCGATGAGATTGGCGACAGGGCCGCCCTCAGCGTCGAAGATGCAGACTCGATGGTTGCCCCAATCAGCGACGTAGATGTCACCGTCGGTATCCACCGCGACGTCGGTGGGATGATTGAGCAGGCCCGCCTTGGGATAGCCCGGCGTGCCCGAGGCCGACATGTACGGTCCCATGTAGCTGACGGCGTAGGCCCCCGCCGGCGCGGGAATCGTCCCGTACTGGCCGATCTTCATCAAGACTTTGCCCTGGGGGGAGAGCTTCTGGACACGGTGGTTCTTCCAGTCCGCGACGTAGATATTGCCCGCCTGATCGAGGGTAATCCCCCAGGGCTGGTTGAACTCTCCGTCTCCGCTCCCGCCTCTGCCGCACTTCGCCACGAATTTCCCGTCGCCGCTGAAGACCTGCAGGCGATTGTTCCCGCTGTCGACGACGATGACGTTACCGTTTTTCTCGCACACCAGACCAGCCGGGCGCAGGAGCTCGCCATCGCCACTGCCCGTCTTGCCCCATTTCCGGAGAAACTTGCCGGCGCTGTCGAACACGGAGATGGTGTTGTTCCAGTCATCCGAGACGTACACATGGTCCCGGCCGTCGGTCGCGACGCCGAACGGCCAAGTCGAACGGCCGTCCCCTTCGCCCCACGGGAAGAACTCAGCGAGCAGTTCCTCTTCGCCGGGACCGCCGATCTTCACTTCGTTGACACGCATCCCGAAGTTGTTCTCGTTGCCCCGGTTGGCGACGTAGGCGACGCCACCGTTCGCGAGGCACATCGTCTGGGGATAGTTGAATCCCGTGCCCGACGCCGCGCCGCGCCCGACGGCGTGGCTCCACTCGTAGACCCTTCCGCGCGCTACCGTTGTCAGCGGCATTGCTCCCCTCCCATCTCACGCCCTCCTTTCCGTGGCGGAGACCACGGGAAGAGGGCCGAAACGGCAAACCCTCCCACTAGTTCAGGAAGGCCGGTTGGTCAAAGCGGCCACCGGTGATCGGTTTGGGATCCAACTTCAGCCATTTCTCCAGGATTGTCGAGTAGATGCTGCGGAAGTCCGTGCTCGGGTTCAGGTCGCCCTGAACCAGCTTCTCAGCCTTGAGGGAGGGATATTCGCCGTAGTGACCACCTTTGACGTTCTCGCCGAGCAGGAAGACTGGCCCCGCTGCACCGTGGTCCGTCCCCGAGCCGTTGTCGTGCACGCGGCGGCCGAACTCCGAGAACAGCAGGATAAGGACGTTATCGGCGTGATCGTGCTCGCGAAGGTCCGCCATGAAGGCCTCGAGCCCCCCGCACACGTCGCTCCACAGGTTGCCGTGGCCCGGGTTCTGACCGGCGTGGGTGTCGAAGCTGCCATGATCACAGTAGAAAATCCGGCTACCCAGATCGGCGAAGTGCACCTGGGCGATCCCGCGGAGCTTGCGGGCGATCGGGGTATCGGGATATTTGACGGTGGACGCGTACTTCTGGGGCGCCACCTTCAGGATGTCCGCGCCCTTCAGGGAATCCAGGCCGGTGGTGCCGAGGTATTCCATCACACCGCTCCCCGCGACGGGGGCGTACATCTTCGCGAAGCGATCGAGCACTTGCAGGCGCTGCGCCCGTTCCTGGATGTTCGGCAGGAATCCATACTTCTCCAGGGGACCGGCCACGCACGCTACCGGAACTCCCGGCGCCACCAGAGCCCGAAAGAGGCTTGGTCCGAAGCTCACGACCGTGACCACGTTCTCTTTCCTGGGGTCGTATTCGCGCGCCACCTGACCCAACCAGCCCTGCGTCCCCACCTTCTCGGGCTCGCAGGTATGCCAGATGTCCATCGATCGGAAGTGGGAGCGCGGCGAGTTGGCATAGCCGACGCCGTGGACGATGGCGAGCTTGCCTTCATCCCAGACCTTCTTCAGCGGGGCCATCGACGGATGGAAGCCATAGGTCTCGTCGAAGTGCAGGATCTTGTCGTCGGGGATCCTGACCGCTGGCCGATTGTCGCGGTACAGCGGGTCATTGAACGGAATCACCGTGTTCAGATAGTCGTTCCCGCCCGAGAGCTGCAGCGTGACCAGCACAGGGTTCTTTTGCGTTGCGGCCATGCGTATTCCTCCTCACCCGATGAGGCTCATGACGTTAGGCAAACTGATACTCTCGCGTCGCGACGATCAGTTGCAGCATCTCGCCAACACGCTTGTCGGCCGTCTTGGCGCTCGTCTCACTCGCCCAGGCTGTCTGGCCCCACTCCTTGGCCTGCGCGACGAGCTCCTGCCGCGTTTCGGAGGACACCTCAACGGGGCCCAGCAGGTCTAGACACCCGTCGACCAGTTGCTCTGGGCTGAGCGTGCCCTTGGCCTTCAGGCGATCGATGATGGCGCGCACGCCTGGCAGCGACGGATCACCTACCAGTCCGGCAACGAAGTTGATGCGGGCCATCAGGGAGCCACTGTTGATCCACTCCGGACCCGTATGCCATCCCTCCACGCTCGGCGGATTCAGCAGGTCCTGACCCATATAGGCGGGCTGCATCGACAGGTCGCCGTACCCGGGTCGCGGCAGCTCCTGCCCACCCACCAGACGCAAACTGCCCACCACCACCTCAGCGGGGGATTTCAGGTGTTTGAAGCGGGCCTCCTTGAAGAAGCTCGAGTTGAACAGCACCCGAAGGACGGACCGGATGTCGAAGCGAGACTGACGGAACGCTGCCGTCAGCGAGTCGATCGCCTTCTGGTCTTTCGGCGGCTCGATCGACCAGGCGGGCACCTGGGGCTCGTCGGCAACGAAGAAGTTGTAGAGGTGCCGACACACGAAGCGCGCGCAGGCCGGCTGCTCCACCACGATGTCGATGATGTCTTCGCCGTTGAAACGGCCGCGATGGCCGAGAAACTCTTTTTCGCCGTCGTCGTGATCTTCGGGGCGGTACTCGAACTTCCACGGGAACCGCCCATAGGGCAGGCGCGGGATCTTGGTCTCGAAGGTCCAGCCCGTGAAGGCCCGGGATGCTTCACGTACATCCTTTTCCGTGTAGGCGCCGACGCCCAAGCTGAACAGCTCGAGCAACTCGCGACCCCAGTTCTCGTTGACGGCGGTCCCGTGGTTCTCGTTGTTGTCGAGCCAGAAAATCATCGTGGGGTTTCTGGCGATCGTGACGAGTAGGTCGCGGTAGTTGCCCATGCCATGCTGACGGAACAGGCCGATCTGCTCCAGCAGCTGATCGTAGTTGTCCACCTTCGAGTTGCCGGTGGCGAACACGTGGTGCCAGAAGAGTGCCATTTTCTCTTCCAGCGGGCGCTTCGTGTTCACCAGGTGATACATGATATTCACGTTCCCCATCGGGGGCTGCCCGCCAGGCAGCAATGACGCCGGCTGGTAGCGGAGCAGGGTGTAGACGTCGACCGACGGCTGTGTCTCGGGGTGGAGCAACTCCTCGACCGTCGCCTCGTACCCCTTGGCCACGCGCGCTTCCAGTTCGTCGCGGCCTGCGCCGAAGCCCCCACGGCGCATCAGGTGAGCCATCAACGCGATGTCTTCTTGGTATGCCATGCGCCCACTCCTTTAGTTGTGAGTCACTCTCGAGTCACTACCTCCGCCGTGCACTGGGTTCTCGTTAGAGCTTTCGTGCCGCCGGGCGCGGAGGCCTGGAGGCTCGACGTCGCGCGGCACAGACCTGACACATCCCATGGACCGTCAAGCTGACGGTCGTCACCACGTAGCCGTCTCTCGCGAGCGGAGTCAGGTCCATCCGTCGAGCCCGCCGCAAGAACAGGTCGCTCACTCGACCGCATCTCCCGCAGACGAAATGATCATCCTCACTGGTCTCAGGGTCGTATCGCGCTACCTGTTCACCAGGAGGAGGGTGCGGATCTTGCCCTCCTCGACAAGACTGTGAAGGTTGCGATACACCGTGGCGAGGCTGATTCGAGGCAGCTTTTTGTGCACGCGCCGGTAGATCTCATGGGCGAACGGATGGGTATCGTCGCCCTGGAGAGCTTTGAACACCTCTTCCAGCTGACGCGTCTTACGTTTGCGGGCAGCTGGCCGCATCGCCTCCCTCGAACCTTGGCCGTCGGACGGCTGGACGTCCGTTTACTGCCGGCTATCAAATCATCGGCCGCCTGTCAAGTGGTCTCCCGGCTCAGTGTTGAAGACACATGATGTGTCCGCTCGTCGCCAGGATCATCAAGGCGCGCCGGCGACGATCGCTCTCACCCGAGGAAGCCCGCCGGCGCGGCTTCAAGCCCACACACAGAGCGACTTCAACGCCGTAGAAGCGACGATGCATGGGCGCCGAGGGTTCCGGGACGGGTGCCGTGCTCACGAGGCTCGATTCTCGCCCTGGCCGTCTTGACGGTTGGGTCATCGCCCCCCGATACTGCCCGCCAGCGAAAACGTGGTCGTCGCTCGGGGCGGAGGACCGAGAGCATGGCCCAACCTCTGACGGAGCTGGTCGAGCAGTTCTGCAACTTCCAGCGCAAGCAGCGCGGCAAGACGGAAGGAGGCGTGCGGGCGTACCGATGGAACCTGGAGCAGTTCCTGGTGTTCATCCGTAACGGTCAAGGCCGTCTGGCCAAGGTAACGGATCTCACGGCCTCGACGGTCCAGGCATGGATGGACGACATGGCCGCTGAGGACCGTCGACGGTGTCGAGCTTTTGCGCCTGGCTCGTGAAGCGCGAGATGCTGACCGCGAATCCGGTAGCGAAGCTGGAACGGCCGCCGCACCATCGCGAGCCGCCCAAGCAGATTCCCGGACCGTCGATCATGGATGCGTTGATCGAAGCTGCCAAAACACGGCGGCGTCCGCGTGACGTGGCGATCTTCCTGATCCTGCGCTACACGGGGATGCGGCGTGAATCAGTGGCGACGCTGCGTGTTCATCACCTCGACGGGACCTGGGGCCTGCGCGGGGTCCGCGTCAAGGGCGGCAAGCGGCGGGACATTCCCCTGCCCGCCGTGGTGATGCAGTTCCTGAGGCAGTACGTCGATGAGGTCCTCCTCAAGCAGGTCGAGAAGATCGAGCCCGACACCCCGCTGTTCTTCTCGAGCTGGGGTCGGCGCGGGGTCGGCAGGATGCGAGCGCCGATGATCGGCAAGAACATCTGGCGGCTGTGCAAGATCTACGGCCGGATCATCGGCTGCCCCGAGCTGAAGCCGCACGACCTCCGGCATGGTGTCGCGATGGAAGTCCTGGAGCAGCACCACGATCTCGAGCAGGTCCGCTCGCTGCTCGGGCATGCGCGCATCGACACGACACAGATCTACACGAGCATCAGACCGCCGCAGCTCAAGCGCGCCGTGTCGTTCTACGAGGAGCAGGCAACGCGAGTACTCGACGAGACTCGAACGGAGATTTCAGTCCCGAACGGGAGGCTCGCGACGCGGTGAACGGATTCCATGTTTGAGGAACTTTCCGAAATTCCTCAAACACGGAACGAAAAACGCCAACGAAATTGAAATGGTGGCCCCAACGGGATTCGAACCCGTGTTTCAGCCTTGAGAGGGCCGGAACATCGCAATAGAATCCACGTACTCCAATACACTGACGGTTACGCTGACGGTTCTTTTCGCTAAAAAGGCGGAGACAAGAGCGGCCCGGCCCGTGCACATTGAACGGTCAGAGTCGCTAAGTCCGGCCCCCCTTGTTGGCGTCAGGCCGCTCCCCTTCCCACCCTCGAGCCCCATCTCTTTCTGTGCCCGCCCAAGTTCAGACTGCCCTGCGTCGGACCCACCGCCCACCTGATTCCTTCCGTGCCCGGGCCTGTCGCATCCGGGCGTCGTCGACGAGTCGGGCTTGGTTTAGGCGAACGACAACAGCCATCCGAACCTGTGAAAACACTGTAACGAGAATTGTTACGCCTTTTTACTGGGTAAGGAGGTCCTGAGCCGTCTGGGTGCCGTGCAGTGAAGGCTGACCCAGGTTTCTTGGCCAAGGATGAGAACAATCCAACGGATTACTCCTGCGTGACCGTCAGCCTAGCGCGGCCCGGGGCACCCCCCAACGCCGCGTGGGGCCAGTTCGCGAATGGCGGGCCCACGGAGCGACAGACACCGAGGAGGAGCCAATGAACGCAGCGTCGACAGGAAGAGGTCTCGTGCACCGTCGGATATGCGGCATCGCGCTGCTGGTCGCGCCGCTCGCGCTCGGGATGGGGATCGGCGTCGCCCCAGCCCACGCGCGCAACCTGAACCCCGGCATCGCGCCGATCCAGTCGCATCCGTACGGGAAGAGCTACTCGGAGTGGGCGGCGGAATGGTGGCAGTGGGCGTGGCGCATCCCGGCGCCGGTGAATCCGGTCATCGACGAGACGGGTGCGCACTGCGCGGAGGGGCAGTCAGGCTCCGTGTGGTTCCTCGCCGGCAACTTCGGCGGCACGACCACTCGCCACTGCTC
>JBKPDQ010000007.1:0-7488 GCA_046728015.1 Actinomycetota bacterium | reverse complement strand
GCACTGGGTCTCGCCGACCGCGCTGCGCCGACGGGCCGAGCGCGCGGGCCTGAGCTTCGAGCGCCGCGTCGGGCGGCTGCTCGGCCACTACGGCGTGTTCACGCGACGCGGCAGTAGCCGGTAGCGGCGCTGCTGCCGCGCCTCGTGACGTCAGGCGCTCGCCGGCTGCGGCCGCATCTCGGGGGCGGACACGCGGCCAGGGATCAGCAGAACGGACAGCGCAGCGACGACGGCCCCGACGCCGCTGATGAGGAACGCGATCTCGAAGCCGGAGCTCTGAGGAAGCCCGCTCGCCAGGACGTGCGCGGCGATGATGCTGCCGGCGACCTGCGCTCCGACGGCGGAGCCGATGTTGCGCATGATCGTGTTGACGCCGGTGGCCTCGCCGGTCTCGCGATCCGAGACCGCGCTGACGATCAGGTTGGGGATCGCCGCGAACGCGGCGCCGGCGCCGGCGCTCACGAGGCAGCTCCAGAGGACGACGAAGCCGACCGAGTCGTGGGCGAGCGCCAGGCCGAGCAGCCCGCCGGCCACGACGAGGCAGCCGACGAGGAACGGCATCTTGGAGCCGCTGCGCTCGCCGATGCGCCCGACGAGGGGCGCGACCAGGAGCGACGCGAGCCCGCCCGGCGCGAGCAGGAGGCCGGCCTCGGTGGCCGAGAGCCCGAAGCCGATCTCCCCGCCCTTGGGCAGCTGACCGAGCTGGGGGACGAGCACGAAGGTGCTGATCATCGCCGAGCCGATGAGCAGGGTGGCGATGTTCGTCGTCAGCACGGGCCGGCGGACGAACGTCGCCATGTTCACCAGGGGCTCGCGCGTGCGCCGCTGGAGGAAGCCGAACAGGCCGAGGCCGTTGACGCCGACGAGCATGAGGGCGACGGTCCTGGTGGACTCCCAGCCCCAGTCTGAGCCGCGCGAGATGGCGATGAGCAGGGCGGCCAGGGCGACGCCGAGGATCGCCGCGCCGGTGATGTCGACGCGTCCGGGCGTGCGGATCGGCGACTCGGGGACGAGCAGGAGGGTGGTCGCCGTTGCGAGCACGCCCATGATCGCGGCGACCACGAAGATCCAGTGGTAGCCGGGCCCGTCGGTGAGGACGCCGCCGAGCGGCAGGCCGATGCTGCTGCCGATCGCCGCGATGGCGCCGAGCAGCGCGATGCCGGTCGGCACTTTGTCCTTGGGGAACTCGTCCCGGACGACGCCGAAGCAGAGCGGGAACACGCCGCCGCCGAGGCCCTGCAGGCCGCGGCCGACGATCATCACGCTAAGGGAGTCGGCGAAGGTGCAGACGACCGACCCGACGGCGAAGGCGCCCAGCGAGATCGCCAGCAGGCGCTGCTTGCCGAACATGTCGCCGAGGCGGCCGAAGATCGGCGTGGCGATCGAGGCGACGAGTAGATAGGCCGTGACCATCCAGGCGATGTCGCTCGCCGACGCGCCGAAGTCGCGTTGCATCTCGCCGAGTGCCGGGACGACGGTCGTCTGAGCCAGCACGAAGCCGAGCAGGCCGACGCCGAGAACCAGGAGGGTCCGGCCGGGTGCCTGGCGTTGGGAATCCATTGGTCTCTCCTTCGGAAGAAAACGAAGTGCATGCTGCGTTTCTGGAGCACATCACAGAAACGAAGCGAGCGCTGCGGTATTCTTCGGAGCGTGCCTGCGACACCGATCGATCGCCCAACGCGCAAGGACGCCGTCCGCAACCGCTCGCGCCTGATCGACGCGGCGACTGTCGCCTTCCGCGAGGACGGGCTGGCGGTGAGCGTCAATGCGATCGCCCGCGCCGCCGGCGTCAACGTCGCGACCCTCTACCGGCATTTCCCGACCAAGGACGACCTGGTCGCCGCGGTCCTCGAAGCACTCATGGAGCCGCTCGCCGGTGCGCGCGACCGCGCGCTCGCGACGGCTCCCACCGGCGATGCCCTGGCGGCGTTCGTGCGCGACGCCGTCCGGATCCAGATCGAGCACGGCGGCGTCTTCGATGCGCTCGCCGGTCAGCCGGTCGGCTCGACGATCCGCGAGCGCCTGCGCTCGATATCGATCGGGATCGCTCAACCCGTGGCCGAGCGCGCGCACCGCGACGGCACGCTGCGCGAGGATCTCGACGTGATCGACCTACTGATCACGCTGCGGATGCTCGGCGCCGTCGCCGGCGCACAAGAGGCCGGCAGGGACACCGGCCGCTACATCGACGTCGTGCTCCGGGGACTCCGGCCGAGCTGACGCGCTCGACGGCGACCCTCGCTAGTCCGAGACCTCGGCCGCCGGCGCCCAGCCGAGCTGCTCGCGCACGCGCCTCGGGAGAGCGCTGACGACGAGGTCGTATGAGTCCTCGATCAGGTCGCGCACGAGCTGGTCGGGAAGGCTGCCGTCGAGCGTGATCGTGTTCCAGTGGCGCTTGTTGAGGTGATAGCCGGGGCGGATCGCGGGATAGCTGTCGCGGAGGGCGACCGCCAGGTCCGGCTCGCACTTGACGCTCACCTCGAGGGGCGTGCGGTCCAGCGCGCTCAGGGCGAACATCTTGCCGGCGACCTTGAACACGGAGTGCTCAGGCCCGAACGGGAAGTCCTCGATCGCACCGGCGTGTTGGACGCACCACGCGCGCAATTCGGTCGCATCCATACGCCGCATGGTCCCACTGAGGCTTCGCGGAGCCGCGAAGGTCTGCTCGAGCGTCTAGCGCGCCACCGTACGCGCGCTGCGTCCCGGTTCGATCCCCCAGCTGACGATCCGCTCGGGATGGATCCGGATCAGGGGCGTCGGCAGCGCGATCGCCTCGCCACGCCCTCGGATCTCGATCCCGCGCGGATGCCACGGATCCGTGCTTGCCAGATCGTCGATCACGATCGCGACTCGCCCCGTCCGGGCCACGTCGCGAAACTTCTTCGTTCGCTCGAGCTCGCTGCCCCCGACGTCGATCGTGTCGCGCGCCGCGTTGTAGATCCATGCGACCGGCACCACGTGCGGCGTGCCGTCCGCACCGACCGTCGCGACCCGTCCGAGCTGCCGCCCGCCGGCCAGGTAGCGACGCTCGGCCTCCCTGAAGACGCTCATCGCCACGATCATTACGCAGGTGCCCGGAATCGTCCCGCGGCGGGCGGAAGCGGGAACGGCCGCTCATGCGCGCGCACTGGGCGATGAGAATCGCCGTGCGGTCGGGTCCTACTCGTGATGCCCGATAACGAAGACCAGATCCGCACTCTCATCGAGCAGTGGGCCGAGGCGGTCCACGCCGGCGACATGGACCGCGTCCTCGCCGACCACGCTCACGACATCGTCATGTTCGACGTCCCGCCGCCCTACGACGGCGTGCGCGGCATCGACGCCTACCGCGACACCTGGCCCGGGTTCTTCGAGTTCCAGCTACGCGGAGCGGCGTTCGAGATCGTGTCCCTCGAGGTCACGGCCGGCGAGGACGTCGCGTTCGCCCACGCGCTCCTTCGCTGCGGAACGCCCGAGGAGCTCGCGGCCAATCCGGAGAACCGCCTGCGGCTCACGCTCGGCCTGCGCAAAGATGGCGGCCGGTGGATCGTGGCCCACGAGCACCACTCGTTCCCGATCGACGACCGGAGGTAGACGTGGGAGAAGTACACGTACACGAGTTCATGAGCCTCGACGGCGTGATCGACGCGCCGACGTGGACGTTCGACTACGGCTGGGATCCGAAGATGGGGGAGGCCCTCGGCGCGCTCACGGAACGGTGCCGAGGCATCCTGCTCGGGCGCACGACCTACGAGGCGTTCGAGCCGGCGTGGTCGACGCGGACCGTCGAGGACGATCCGGGGGCGCCGTTCTTCAACGACACCACCAAGTACGTCGTCTCCGGCACGCTCGAGACTGCCACGTGGAGGAACTCGAAGATCATCGGGCCGTACGACCCCGACACGATCCGCAGCCTCAAGGACGAGGTCGACGGCGACATCTACGTCAGCGGCAGCATCACGCTGGTCCGGGCGATGCTCGGCGATGGCCTCATCGACGGGCTGCATCTGCTCGTCTACCCGCTCACCCGCGGGTCCGGTCCGCGGCTCTTCACCGAGGATGCGGCGCCCGGCAAGCTTTCGCTTGCGGCGTGTGAGTCCTACGAGAACGGCGTCGTCTACCTGGCCTACCGACCGCAGGCGTGAGCGGTCACGGCGTCGTCGCCTGCCAGCCGAAGCTGAACCCGCGCTGAACGCCGTCGGGCGTCCCGGTCTGCGTGTACTTGAGCGTCAGCTCGCTGCCGGCGGAGATCAGCGCGCTCCCGGCTTCGCTGGTGCACGAGCGTTCCGTGAGCCTGATCGAGCAGCTGACCTCCGTGCAGGGATCCCAGCGATCGCGACGCCACTCGTCGCGCGCGCAAGGTCACCCCAAGAGTCAGTAGCTGGGAGAGGCGCGGGCAGACCGTTCGCGACGCGGGTCGATCCCCCGGTTTCCCTTACCCAGCCGCAGGTCGCCGGCAGCGCCCCGCACGCAGGTCAGTCGACGAGACGGATCTCGCGCTGCTCGGCGGCGGATCGGTAGCACGCGTCGACGATGCGTGCGAGGGCGACCGCCCCCGTGCCGTCGTGTTCTTCCCAGCGCCCTGAGCGGACCTTGGACAGGAACTGCCCTACGACCGCCTCATGGCCTCTGCCGGGCGGCGCGGTCAGCCGTGTCTCCGCGGCGACGCCGTCGTCGTCGGTGAAGATCGTGAGCGTGCCGGAGGGCGCGTAGTCCTCGACGATCAGCTCCGCGCCTCCCTTGCTCCCGTAGAGCGTGATCCCGAACTGGTCGCCGTCGATCCTGTGGGCGGCCCAGCTCGCCTCGACGAGCAGCGTGCCGCCGTCCTCGAGGCGCATGAACACCGTGGCGAGATCCTCGACGTCGAAGCCCGTCGACCCGGCCACGCTCGTCTTGCCCGATTCGGGGTTGAACCCGAACCCTGCCGTGGCAAGGAGGTCGTAGGTCGACGCGCTGACGGCGGTGACCGTCGGGTTGCCGAGAAGGAACAGCGAGTAGTCGAGGACATGCACGCCGATGTCGACGAGCGGGCCGCCGCCCGCCAGCTCCGCCCTCGTGAACCAGCTGCCGCGGCCGGGGATCCCGCTGCGGCGGAGCCACCATGCCTTCGCGTAGTACGGCCGCCCCAGCCGGCCCGCGTCGAGAACGTCCTTGAGCTTGCGGATGTCGCCTCGCTGGCGATGGTTGAACCCGACGTCGAGCACCCGGCCGGCCGCCCGCGCGGCCTCGACCATCGAACGCGCCTCGGACTCGTTGCGCGCGATCGGCTTCTCCGAGAGGACGTGCAGGCCCCGCTCGAGCGCCGCGATCGCGATCGGGGCATGCAGGAACGTGGGGACTGCGACGCTCACCGCGTCGAGCCCGTCGAGCTCGAGCAGCTCCTCCCAGCGGTCGACGTGGTGCTCGATGCCGTACCGCTCGGCGAGCACCGTCCGGGCCGGCTCCTCGAGTCCGGCCAGGGCGACGACCTCCACGCCGTCGAGAGCGGAGTACGCATCGAGGTGCTGCTGCCCGGCCCACCCGAGGCCGATGACGCCGACGCTGAGGTCGGTCACGGAACCTCGAACCATCCACGCGGCGATTCCGGGCTGCCGGGCACTGCGCGCCGGACGCCGGGAGCCGGTGTCGCCCACGTCACGGCGTTGGCGATCACGCGCTGGACGTCGGCGTGATGGTAGATCGGGTAATCCTGGTCTCCGGGGCTGAAGTAGAAGATCCGCCCCGTGCCGCGGCGGAAGCAGCAGCCGCTGCGGAACACCTCGCCGCCGGCGAACGAGCTGATGAACACGAGCTCGTCGGGCGGCGGGATGTCGAAGTGCTCGCCGTACATCTCCTGTGCCTCGAGCACGATCGGCTGGGGGATGCCCGCGGCGATCGGATGCGCGGGATCGACCGTCCACACCAGCTCGCGTTCCCCGTCGTTTCGCCAGCGCAGGCTGCACGACGTCCCGAGCAGCCGACGGAAGATCTTCGAGTAGTGGGCGGAGTGCAGCGTCACGAGACCCATCCCGCCCAGCACCGCGTCGTGAACGCGGTCGACCACGGCATCGTCGACCTCGTCGTGCGCGGCGTGCCCCCACCAGGTCAGCACGTCCGTGTCGTCCACCACCGCCTGGGTGAGGCCGTGCTCGGGCTGGTCGAGCGTCGCCGTGGTCACGCGCACCGAGTCTCCGAGCAGCGCGGCGATGCCGCCTGCGATCGCGCCGTGCATGCCCCGTGGATAGCGTGCGCGCACGTCGTCCTCCGTCCGCTCGTGGACGTTCTCCCCCCACACCGTCACATGTACAGCCTTTGGCATCGTCACCTCCCCGGCGGCATCAGCGCCAGCGCCTCGAGCTCGAAGCGCAGCTGGCGGACGAGCGGATGATGGCCGAGGCGGCGTTCCAGCAGCGCCAGCGACTCCCAGTAGTGGTCGAGCTTGTCCGGGTCGATCTGGGTGGCGGGCTCTCGGACGAGGCCGAGGCGAAGCTCGCGCGTCTTGACCACCTTGTCGGCGGCGAAGACCGCCACGGCGTCCGCCTCGGCCTCGGCCACGGCGGCCCGCAGCCGCGCCTTTCGCTCCGCGTACGTGCCGCCGCCGGACGGCTCCGAGACGGCGCGCACGAGCGTCGCGACGTCGCTGCCGAAGCGCGCCTCGAGCTCGGAGAACTCGACCGGGGTGTCCTCGATCACGTCGTGCAGCACGCCCGCGGCGACCACCCGGTCCGGATACCCGCGGCCGCGCAGCTGCTGCGCGACCTCCAGCGGATGCAGGATGAACGGCGCGTCGTCGACCTCGCGCCGCTGCCCGCGGTGCCGGCTCGCGGCGAACTCGAGCGCCCGCTGGGTGATCGGCAGCTCGTCGACGAAGCTCGGAAAGCGCCGGCCGGCCATTCCTAGTCGATCAGTGCGCCGCAGCTGACGTTGATCGTCGCCGCCGTCATCGTGCGCGCGCGGTCGGAGGCGGCGAGCGCAGCCGCGTTGCCGACGTCCTCGAGCGTCGCGGCCCGCCCCAGCATCGTCGTGTCCTCGATGTCCGCGATGGTCTCCCGCATGCTGCCGTCGGGATCGGGGATCGTCTCGGGGACGCCGCCGGTCCGCAGCGTCACGACGCGCACCCCGTCCCGGCCGAGCTCGGACGAGAGCTGCCGGCGCATCGACTCGAGTGCCTCGAACGCGACCTGGAGGCCGCCGAGGCTGTAGCCGCGCAGCGGCGGCCCGGAGCCGCCGAAGATCAGGATCACGCCGCCCTGCCCGCTGATCATGTGGCGGGCGGCCGCCCGCGCGGTCAGGAACGTCGTGCTCACGGCGGTCGCGACCGGCTGCACGTAGTCGTCGAGCTCCATCTCGACCATCGGCGTGCCCTGCACGACGCCGTGCGAGATCAGGTTGAAGGAGATGTCGAGGCTGCCGGCCTCGGCGGCGACGGCGTCGGCATGGGCGTCGACCGACGCCGCGTCGAGCGCGTCGACCTCCGCCGTCTCGGCCGCGCCCCCCGCGGCGCGGATGTCGTCGGCCACCGCGTCGAGC
>JBKPDQ010000006.1:0-13347 GCA_046728015.1 Actinomycetota bacterium | reverse complement strand
GCGTCGAGGCGAGGCCGATCACCGTCGCACCTGCGGCGGCAGCGAGCTGCACGACCGCGCCACCGGTGGCGCCGGCGGCTGCCTGCACGACGACGGAGTCACCGGCGCCCGGCCGCGCCGCCTCGCGCGTGAGCACATGGGCGGTCGTTCCGCACATCGCGACCGCGGCGGCGACGTCGAGCGGCACGTCGGGCGCGAGCGCGACAACGTGCGTCGGACCCACGGCCGTCAGCTCCGCGTAGACACCCGAGAGGTGCCCGAAGTGGACGACCGGGCGCCCGAGCAGCGCGGCGTCGGCGTCCGGGCCGGTCGCGACGACCTCACCGGCGGCCTCGATCCCGGGCACGAGTGGCAGCTCGACGGGATAGGGCCGGCCCTCGCGGTGCTGGAGGTCAACGTAGTTGACGCCGATCCAGCGGTTGCGGACGAGGAGCTCGTCGGCGCTCGGAACTGGATCGGGGCGTTCGACCGGCCGCAGCGCTCCAGGCCCGCCGTGCCGACTGATCTCGATCGCCAGCATCGACGACGCGGTTATACCGCGGGGAGCGTGCCGTGGACGTCACTCGGGCGCTCGCGTTAGGGCGAAGGCGAGTGCGGGGAGCGCGACGCCGTCTCGTCGCCGGTGATCCCACTAGCCGCTCGCCGCGAGGCGAGCGCACGGGCGCAACGTCTCTCGCAGCGTGGCCACCAGGTCCTTCCGGATCACGTCGAGGAAACCGCGGGAGACCGCGTCCTCCCCGTTGAAGAGTTGCTCGAACAGGTCGCGCGGCACAACGAGAAGGAGCGCCCGCTCCCGCGTGATCGCGGTGACAGGAGATGGGCGACCGTCGATGAGGCTCTCGTAGCCGAACGCCTTCCCCGGCCCCGCCAGCCCGACCCGAATGCGCCGGTCGCCGCGGACGAGCACCTTCTCGACTGCACCGTTGATCGTCAGGTAGTAGGCCGTTGACGGCGCCCCCTCGGCGAGCAGGGTCCGACCCGGAGGGCACCGGACATAGCTCCCGGACGTCAGGAAGCCCCAGAGCGCCAGCGGATCGAAGTCGTGGAAGGTCGCCATGCGACGCACGTACTTGCTGTCCGGCGGGCGGGAGTGTTCCAGGTCCGCAAACGCCCGTGCGGCATCCTCGGGCGGCGGGCCGGCCATCTCGCCGCCGAGCGAGACGGCCAGGTGCCGGAGCTGATCGCGAAGGCGCGCGGTGAGGAGCGAAGCGAGGCGGCGCTTCAGCCTGAACGCCGACGGATGCTGGCCGGCGAGCAGCGCCGCGAAATCGAGCCGGCCGAGCGCGAGCACCGTTGCGGTCTCGGTCACGCGGACGCTCGTCGCGTGCCCATCGCCGTCGAGCAGCCCGATCACGCCCACGATCTCCCCTGGACCAGATCTCCCGATCTCGACCGTGCGATCCCCGGTTACGCGCACCGAAGCGGAGACCGCGCCGTCGACGATGAGCACCATCTCCCGCGCGTAGTCCCCCTGGTGCCAGAGGATCTCGCCCTCCGGCACCGTCCGCCGGCGCATCACCCGTGCCAGCGCCACGAGGTCCGCCTGCTCTCGGCCCTCGAGGAGCGGAACGGTGGCGAGGAATCCGACCGTCTCGCGGTCAGACATCCAGGTCGCGCGTTTCGAACTCGAGCCCCTCCGGATTGAACTCGGCAGTCAGCATCGAGTACTCCGGGACTTCGATCCAGGTCGAGAAGTCGGCCGTGAGCGGCTCGGAGGCGATGATCACCGAGCGGGGCGGATCGCCGGCTGTCATCTGCCAGTCGCCGTCGCGCTTGGTGTACTCGCCCCCGAGGGCGTACCAGAGGCTCACGAACGGGAGGTCGGTCTCGAGCATGTCGTCCTCGGGCGGGTACCAGCCGTAGTCGAACGAGACGCGGGTGGCGACCACGGCGCGGCCGGTGCTGACACAGAGGTTGACCGGCGACGAGGTGTCGATGCCATGGGCGGCGCGGACATCGCGCAGGATGCGGAGGGCGTTGGCGGTGGCATCCGCGAGCTCGCGGGCCTCCGGCACTCCGTAGGGATCGTCGAGCTGCGACAGGATCAGCGCGTAGATCCACTCGGAGTCGGTGGTTCCCTCGATGCGCTGCGCGAGCTCTGGCCGCACGTGCTCGACGAGCGAGTAGCGCATGCGCGGGAACTGCCGGAGGTGCCCGTTGTGCGCCAGGACAACCCGGGCGCCGACGAAATGGAAGGGGTGCAGGTTCGTGTCGGCGACGACTGCTTCGCCGGAGTAGGTGACCCCGCGAACGTGGGCGACCAGACACGTCGACGCGAGCTTGGACGAGATCGCGCGTAGGTTGCGGTCAAACGACGGCAGGGACGTCGCGCGGTAGGTGAAGGGATCGTCGGGCCGCAGGGACGTCGGATCCCACGCCTTCATGCCGAAGCCCGCGAGGTTGAGGAACGTGTTCATCATCCGCGGGCTGTACGACTGCCGGACGAGGCTGTTGTCGGTGTCGAACAGCAGATGCTGCACGGGGAGCGGCTCTCCGAGGTAAGCCAGGATCCGGCACATGCGCCGATCGTACTCGCGCCTGCCTGCGGCGGCTCGTCGCGGCCGGCCCTCGTTCGGGCGGACTAGTATCGGCCGCAACCCAAGGTCCGGAGGGCCCCATGAAGCAATTCAAATGCGGCGATGTGGTGCTGGGCTGCGAGTGGGTCACGCGCAGCGAGGACGACGAGGAGCTGTTCGACGAGATCAGCTCACACGCGCGCGACGCCCATGCGATGGACGAGGTTCCGCCGGAGATCGTGGAAAAAATCCAAGCCGTGATCACCGAGGTCTAGGTCCCCGACACGGGGAACGCGCCCAACTCGAGGAACGTCTCGAGCGCCTCTGTGTACGGAGCGAGCTCGAGGCCCTGATCGCCGACCCACGCATCGCTGTAGTAGGTCCCCGCGTAGCGGTCCCCGCCGTCGCAGATCAGGGTGACGACGCTGCCTCGCTCGCCACGCGAGAGCATCTCGGCAATGAGCACGAACGCTCCCCACACGTTGGTCCCGGTGGAGCCGCCGACGCTGCGTCCCGTGCGCTTGCGCACGAGGCGCATGGTCGCTATCGACGCGGCATCCGGAACCTGGATCATCCGGTCGACGATGTCCGGAAGGAACGACGGCTCGACGCGCTGGCGTCCGATGCCTTCGATGCGGGACGGCCGGCCGGTGAACGTCGACGGGTCGCCCGTCCAGCTCGAATAGAAGATCGAGTCCTCCGGGTCGACCACGCACAGCCGCGTGAGGTACTGCATCAAACGCGCGTAGCGGCCGATCGTCGCGCTCGTCCCGCCAGTTCCGGCGCCCATCACGACCCACGCGGGGACGGGGTGTCGCTCCAGCGCCATCTGGTTGAAGATCGACTCCGCGATGTTGTTGTTGCCGCGCCAGTCGGTCGCGCGCTCGGCATAGGTGAACTGGTCGAGGAAGTGCCCTCCGCAGTCACCCGCCAGCCGCTGCGCCTCGGCGACCATCGTCCTCGGGTCGTCGACCAGGTGACACGAGCCTCCTTGCGCCTCGATCAGCGCGATCTTCTCGGGGCTGGTGGACGCCGGCATGACCGCGATGAACGGCAGGTCCAGGAACCGGGCGAAGTACGCCTCGGAGACGGCCGTCGAGCCGCTCGAGGCCTCGACCATCGTCGTCCGCTCGTTGATCCAGCCGTTGCACAAGCCGTAGAGGAACAGCGAGCGGGCGAGTCGATGCTTCAGCGATCCCGTCGGGTGGACCGACTCGTCCTTCAGGTAGAGGTCGATCCCCCATTCTGTAGGCAGCGGGAAGACGTGCAGATGCGTGTCGGCCGAGCGATTGGCGTCGGCATCGAGGCGGCGGACGGCCTCGTTCGCCCACTCCCTCGAACCAAGGCGCTCGCGACCGTTCGCGGACGTCGTCACGCGCGCAGTTTCTCGGATCCCGGGTTCCGGCGCTACCGCCATCCCGAGGAAACGGCGCGACGCCGCCGCTCGCGCTCAGCCGCTATCGCCCACTACCGCCTAGGGCCACATCAAGAGCCTGTTCGAGAAGACCGGCGTCGCCCCCGGCCAGGAACTCGTGGCCCGCGTCTTCCTCGATGACTACGTACCGCACCTCGCCAAGCGTGCGCCGCTCACCGCCGCCGGCACCTTCGCTCAGGGCTGCACAAGCTACCTCCACAACCGGCGGATCGAAAGCGGCCTAGCTCCCGCTGGATCGCGTCGAGGAAAACCCCGGAGACGGCGTCCTGCCCGTTGAAGAGCTGCTCGAACGGGTCGCACCGCAGTACCAGCAGGAGCGCCCGCTCCCGCGTGATCGCGGTCTAGTGGCCACGTCGCGTCAAACGTTGCGCCAGTACGCGCGCCTCGCGGCGAGCGTTTAAGGCTCGCATGCCCGCCTCGTTGACAACTCGAGCCGGCCGTGCGAGCGTCGCCCGGTGCGGGTGCTGCTCATGCGCTTGGCCCTGCTCCGCGACGTCCTGTGGAATCCGCGGCTGCGTGCGCTCTTGCTCTCTTGGTGCGGCAACTACACGGCGGACTGGGCTTCCTTCGTCGCGTTCTCCGTCTACTTCTACGAGAAGGAGGGCCTGACCGGAGTCGGCATTCTCGGCGTGGTCAGGATGGGTGCCGCGGTTGCGGCCATCCCGCTCGCCTCGGCCATCGTCGACGGGTATCCCCGGCAGCGCCTCCTGCTGGCAATCCAGCTCGCGCGCGGGACGGCACTGGGCCTCGCCGCCGTCGTCCTGGCTTTGGGCGGCGCCCCTTGGCTCGTCTACGTGCTCGTTGCGCTGATCGCGTTCTGCGGGGGGCCGTACCGTCCGGCGCACTACGCTCTCATGCCGACGCTCGCGCGCTCGCCGCAGGAGCTCGTCGCCGGGAACGTCGGAACGAGCATGTTCGAGGGCGTGGCGGTCCTGGTTGGCCCGGCTGTCGCCGGCGTTCTCCTCGCCGTCAACGGCACTTACCTGGTCGTTGCGGTGAGCGCGGCGGTCTGCTTCTGCTGCGCGGTACTCGTTGCTTTGATGGGGCAGGAGCCGAATTGGCGGCGGGCGGTTCGTCCGCACGGCTGGACCCCGTTCAGAGAGGTCGGCGAAGGCTTCCGAGTCCTCGCTCAGGAGCCGAATCCGCGCCTGATCGTGGGGCTGATCGTCGCTCAGGCGTTCGTCCGCGGCCTCTTGAACGTGCTGCTGGTCACGGCGTCGATTCAGCTGCTGAGCGCGGGCGACTCGGGTGTTGGTTTCCTCAATTCCGGGTTCGGCGCCGGCGCGCTCGTCGGTGGCCTTGCCGGCGTCTCGCTCCTCGGACGCCGGCGGCTCGCCGACCCCTTCGGCCTGGGACTCGTGCTCTGGGGAGCGCCGATCGCCCTCATCGTGGTCTGGCCCACCCTCGGCTGGGCGATCCTCTGCATGGCGGTGGTCGGCGCCGGTAACTCGGTCCTCGACATCGCCGGCTACACGCTGATCCAGCGCTCCGTCGTCGACGTGGTCCTGGGTCGCGTCTTCTCCGCGCTCGAGATCGTCGGTTCGGCGGCGATTGGAATCGGTTCGATCGCCGCCGCGCTGCTCGCCGGCGGTCTGGGCCTTAGCGGCGCTCTAATCGCCACCGGTGCGATTCTGCCCGTGCTCGCGGTGATCTTCCGGCGGCGGCTGCGGGCCGTCGACGAAGCAACCACCGTCCCGCAGCGAGAGCTCGAACTCCTCGCCTTGGTGCCGTTCTTCGAGCCGCTCGCCCCGGCGACGCTCGAGAAGCTGGCGATGCGTCTGCGGCCTCTCGCGGTCCCGGCGGGCACAGAGGTCGTCAGGGAGGAGGAGGGCGGCGAAGCCTTCTACCTCGTCGGGTCGGGTCAGGTCGACGTGGTTCACGGTGGCAAGCTCGTGGCGACGCTCGGAACCGGCCAGTACTTCGGGGAGATCGCGTTGCTTCACGACGTCCCCCGCGTCGCAACGTGTGTCGCGCGAACCGACGCAGAGCTCTATGAGCTCGAGCGCCAGGTCTTCGTCACGGCCGTCAGCGGCAACGAGCAGAGCCACACGACCATCGAGGACGTCGTCGCCGGGCGGCTCGACGAGCTCGACAGCACCCCGGCTACCGAGGCGAAAAAGCTGCCGCTCTAGATGAAGATCCTGCAGCGGCGCTCCGGGAGCCTGCTGCGGATGAGCTGAACCGGCGCACGCTCGCGTGGAACACCTGGAGCGGGAGCTTCGCGAGAGGAGATCGCTCCAGTCCACCGACCGTGCAAGCGCGAGCTCGTGCCTTACGGCCCTGCCATGTGCAGCGGAGGGATCAGTGAGCGGAAGCGGTACGACGCGTGCGCCGCAGGCCCAGCATGTACGGCAGGCCTCGGCCCACGAGGCCAACCGTCCTGCCGAGGCGTCCGAGCGAGGAGAGATCGGGCGGCGGAGGGAGTGGGCCCGCGAGGTCCTCGACGTCCATGAAGTACGTGCGAACGGGGCCGATTCCCTCCAGGTCCTGCGAGACCTCGTGCGCGTGCTCGGGCGGCGCGCCCTCACCAGTCCGGTAGAGCTCCTCGGAAAGAAGGACGTACTCGGGGATCGGAACAGGGTTCTTCAGCAGCCGGTGGAGGAAGATGACGTCGATCCCGACGAGCGTACGCCGCTGCTTGATGGTCTGGGTGGCGACCTCGCCGATGTGCGCGACGAATTTCAGCTTCAGGTTGTCCGCCTGAGCGCAACCGTCGCAAGGGCACAGGTTCGTCACGACATGCTGCCGCTCGATGTGAAAGGCGCGGTGCATGGACACGACGGCCTGGGTGATCGCGGCGACCGTGGCGTCGCGGTTCAGCGCGTCAGCCTGACGAGAGAGGAAAGCCGCGTCGCCTTCGATCTCGATCAGGTCGAAGTCGCGGGCGGCATCAATCACCTTTTCGAGCAGCCTGGCGGTGTTTGCCTCGGCGTGGGCGAGACTCATCCGATGGGAGCCCATGTAGTCGGTGTAGCCGCCGATGTCGGCGATCAGGAGGAGCGCACGCTCAGACGCCATGCCAGGAGGACCCTACTCGACATCGTGGACTTTCAGAAGCTGACACGCCCGGGATGTCGGAGGTGTGAATCCGCAGGCCGCTCGCGTGATCGTTGTACGCCGTCGACATCGGGCGCGAGCTGCTCGATGCAGACGTACGCCTGCCGCGGCCGCCCGAGGTCGTGCTCGAGACCGCGTTCGGCGTCCGGGAGGAGCACCTGCGCGGGCGCCGATCGTCCTCTGGCGGCCCACACTTCGACGACGGACGCTCAGCTCGTGCGCTTCGCGGCCTTGGCGAGAGCGCGCTGCCACTCGCGAGGACGGTGTTCGAGGAGCAGCCGGCGCCCGACCTGCTCCTCGGCACCGCGCGGCTCGCCAACGGGCCGGTCCAGCCATTCAGCTCGCAGCTCGCGGTGGGAGGGCCACCTCGTAGTGCGGTGCGTGAGCCCGATCGGCCGGGATCGAGAGCTCGCTCAACGCGCTCCGTCGCTCGTTTGCCTCGCTGCCGACGCGCGCCGGCATGGTCCAGGTGCCCGGCGGGTCGTACAACGCAACGGTGGAGGAGGAAGTCCTGCTCGGCGAGCCGCAGCACGACGCCGGTCGCGTCGCCGCTCTGATCCGGCGCGTCGCGCGGCCGACGACCTCGAGTACGAGTGAACGAGGGCGACCTTGTCTGCGCCGGCGTCGCGCGGATCGAGATCGATGCGGACGCCGAGGAGATCAGTGCTCCTCAGGCGCTCGACGAGCGTGTTGAGCCGCCCGCGGAAGGCTTCGGCGAGGCTCGCGCGGTCCGGCTGTGCGAACCCTCATGGGTCGCCATTCTCAACCGTTTGGCGCGGACTCTTCCGTCTGCAGCGAACGCGGTAGGACGCAGGGGTTCGACGCGTAGTCGCGCGCTTCGTCGAAGATGCGGCGCAGACTGGCGTCGGCAAGGATCGTGTCGGCATCGAATCTCCGGAAGCGGGGAACGATGCTCGTGCAGATCCAACGCCAGCGGTCGTCGAAGCGCGTGATCCTCGGCCACGCCTGCGCATGTAGGGCTTGCGGGATCCCTCGCATGAGCGAGTAGAGGTAGAACGAGGTGAAGTACGAAGCCTGCTGCCGCAGTCCACGCACCTCGAAAGTCAGGGCCGAGCCCATGGAGAAGAGCCTGGCGAACGCGCACGAGAGGCGATCGAGGTTAGGTTGCACCAAGGCGCGCTGCTCGTGCTCGAGGAGCTGGACGTTGCCGTCCCAGATGAGATCAACGGCCGCCCGTCGAGTCTCCGCGGACGCCGTCCCGTCCTCCAAGACACGGCGCCCTCGGTCGATCGCCTCGAAGCCGGCCAGGGCGCGAGAATAGTGGGGCTCTGCTGCCAGGAGACCGCGAAGACATTCGATCCCGTCCTCGGCGGTGCCGTACGCGAGGTGCGCCCAGAAGATGTCGCCGAAGATGGCGTTGTTCGTCTCGCGGATCGTGTTCACGTCCTCGAGCAGCAGCGCTCTCTGGCGACGCAGACTGCGCAACCCCCGACGCAGCCTCCGGGCGGCTGCGCGGAGTTTGGTCAAAACGTAGCCGGTTTGGCGCAGGGACTGGGCAGCGATTTCGGCGCGGCGGCGTCCGCTGCTGCGCGACTGGAACCGGGCGGCATCGTGACGTTCGTCGTCGCGCCGGAGCAGGCCGGGCTCTGCCCGTGAGGCTCGGCTCGCGACCCGGACGAAGTCGATCTGGCTGACGGTCGATTTATCGAGTGCCTGGCCGGCGGTCCGACGAGTTCCTCCGCTGACTATCGCAAGGCGCGCGAGTTGCGAGAGCGTCGCGACGGCCAGGCGGAATGCCGGTGGTTGGTCGCGCGAGCCGCGCCGCGTGCGTCCGTTACCAGGTTGTGACACGGCCCGCGTGCTGGCCGACTTCTTCGCGGCGGACGGTGACTGACCGTCGTCGGCTCGGTCGCCGACCGAGCCGCGCACGGCCCAAGGTCGCGCCAACCTTTCTCCAAGCTCGAGCCGGTTTCGTCTGGGGCGTCGTCCGGCAGGGGCGGCGAAGGACTGTGCATGGCGGGTGCACCGAACCGCCGGCCGTTTCACGGAGCCGGCCCTCCCGGCGTGCGGCAGTCCCATCTGTCAATCGCTGACAAAGGAGGTTCCGGATGAGACGACGCTCGAGGTTGGCGCTGCTGCCGCTGACCGCAGCGCTCATCGCAGGGGCTGCGTCGCCGGCGCACGCGTCGAGCGAGCAGCCCCGGACGGTCACGCGTGCGTTCTTCGTCCAGGGCCCGCAGCACTTCGACCGCCACGGCCGGCTGACGAACGACCTGCAGGACGAGGCGACCGTCGACCAGCTCGCCGCGAAGGCCGCGTTGCGTGGAGGCAGTGCCGGCGGCGTAGAGCCGATGGCCGAGGCGGCCGCGGACCGGCTCGCCCGGGCAAACGACGCCGAGTACGGCACGCCGAGCGCGGCGGTCGCGCAGTACGACGACATCACGGTCGAGGAGTGCCGCGAGCGGGTGGAGCTCTCCGGCCGCCGCCAGGGCTGGATCAAGAACCACTTCTCCTATTGCCAGATGGGGGCCATGGCGGCGGTCCAGCAGCGCTGCACGTGGATCTTCTGCCGCACGATCGGCGCGTTCAGCGCTCGCGTGACGCTCCTCGGCCACGCGTACAACGGGCTTCGCAACGTCGACTGGACGGTGACGCTCGACCAGATCGCCGCCTTCGGCTCGGCGAACGGCGGACGCCTCACCTTCGAGATCGAGTGCGCCGGGTGGCCTGACGACGACTCGTGCCTGCCCGGCTCCGACGAAGTCACGCGCTCCGTGCAGGACTGGCGCCTCAATGGCGAGGCGGACCTGCTGTTCTTCTCGCCGGCCGAGCCGTCGTCGCCCAGCGAGGGCGAGCAGATCGACACGGGCGTGTTCCAGGCGGGAGGCGAGTTCCGCTTCCCCAACGGCCTGACCCGCAGCGCCGACGGGCCGGAAACGAGCGTGCGCTTCGACTCGGCCTGGTACCTGCCGCAGCGGCAGGGGTCGATCTTCGACCGCGTCATGCCGTACATCGCCTACAGCAAGTCCGACTCGGCGGTCAACGAGTCCGCGCACCACATCGAGGACGCGCAGGACCACCCGGAGACGACGTACCCGCGGGTCGAGGGCAAGCGCATCCCCGGAGCGTCCGCGGACGAGCCGCTGCACCGCCTGTTCCACGACACCACGCGGCGCCGGCAGAACCGCGAAACCTTCGCCGTGCCGGTGTGCGAGCAGCAGTGGCCGGGCTACGCGGAGCTTTCCCAGGACTGCGACGAGTACCCGTTCGCCTCCACCTACGAAGGCGCCGCGCGGCACCTGTACCAGGGCGTGCCACACGGCTGGTTCTCGGTCCGGCCGGTTCTGTTCTCCGACAACCAGACCGCGGGCTCCCGACTGGGGACCTGGTACGGCGCCGACCGCATCCTCGACGGCGACGCCTTCTACGTGCGGATCGACGAGTAGCGCTCCGGCCGAACGGGGTCCCGCGCGCGCGGGACCCCGATCACCGGGGCCAGAACTGGAGCAGATAGCGCTCGGTGCCGTCCGGGACCGGGCGGCCCGAGCGGCTCAGCTCGAGCGCCTCGTCGTGCCCGCAGCACCCGACCCGGAGTCGGTAGCGGCCCCGGCCGCCGACGGTGAAGACCTGCTCGGAGGGCCCCATGGTCACGGTCCACAGCCGCACCCGGCCTGAGCTGAGCGGCAAGTCGACCTCCTCCACGTCCGGCCACTCGGGACCGAGCGGCGGCGGCTCGCCCGGTGCCGCCTCCATCCGGACGGCGGCCTCGTGGTCGCGGGCGGCGCTCTGGAAGTCGACTCGGTTCGGGATCACGGTCACGGCATCGCCCCCGAGCGGCTCCTGCGGCCACGGGCGCGGGCAGCCCGCCACATCGAGGTCCATCAGGCCAAAGACGCCGTACTCGACGAGCACGCAGTCGTCCAGCATCGCCCGGCAGCGTGGCACACGACACGTCGCGCGGGCAGGGCCACCATCCCGCGTTGGGTGATCCAGTTGTATTTCCTGACCACGATGTTCCTCCGGGCGTCGATGGCCGCCACTGTGGGAGAAACCGATGGCCGTTGACATCGCCGCGCCTGTCGCGGAGACGCGGATTTCAGCGCGATCGCCGGAGTTGTGGCTGGGCAATACCTCGGGCTACGGTCCCTTCGAAGACACGGTGTGCGGCGTTGGCTCGATAGGCGGCGGCTGGAGGCGTACCGTCGCCTCGACGGTCGGGGTGACCCGCAGAAGCGAGGGCTCCCAGCCGGGGGGCCGAAGGAGGCGACCCAAAGTGACCGACAGGCGCATGTTGACCCGTCGTGGGCTGATGGGTGCTGCCGGGGGTGCGGCGGCGGTGGGGGCATTGGGGCCGGTCTCCGGACTTGCGGGCGCCCACGATCGTGACGGCCGGGGTGGAGAGAACGACGGCTTTGGCCGGTGTGGCGACATCCCGCCGGAGCGGATCGGGATCCAGGTGTTCACCGTCCGGGATCTGTTGGCCGATAACGAGCTCGACATGCCGGGCACCTTCGAGGTTCTGGCCGACGCCGGTTACGCCGCGCTGGAGCTTGGCGGCGACTACGACGGGCGCACCCCGGGCCAGGTCCGCGAGCTCGCCGAGGCCTACGGACTACGGGTCGTCAGCAACCACTTCGGGCCCCGCACCCTGATCCAGAACACGTGGTATGACCCCGCCGAGCGAGCCCGATTCTATGAGGAGGCGCACGCGCTCGGCCTTCGCTGGATAGGCACCGGCCACTCCTACGTCGCGCCCCGTACCGTCGAGGGCTATCGGGAGATGGCCGCGGCGTTCAACACGTGGGGCGAGGATGCCGTGCGCAACGGCTTCCGTTACTTCTTCTTTCACAACCACGACGTCGAGTTCACGCTGGTCAACGGCAGGCCGCTGTTCGACCTCCTGCTCGAGGAGACCGACCCGCGCTACGTCAAGTTCGAGATCGACCTCGGCTGGATGTCGGTGGCCGGCCAGGACCCGTACGAGTACCTCCGACGCGACCCGAGCCGTTTCCCGATGTTCCATGTCAAGGACATCCGCTGGGATCCCAACGGGCCGCGGGTGGCGGCAGCCGGCACCGCGAACGCCGGCCGGAGGTTCTTCTTCGTCGACCCCGGCAAGGGCGTCATCGACTGGCCGAGGATCTTCTCCGCGCTCCGCGACCCCGGCCGCCACTACTTCTTCGTCGAGCACGACGACGCCGGCGACGACGAAACCCCAGACGTCACCTCGCCCCGCCCGCGCAACCCCGCCGGCTCGGCCAACACCGCCTGGACCGGCCGCAAGTACCTCGCCAACCTGGAGATCCCTAGGCGTCGGCGCCGGTAGCCGCAGCACCCCGCACGCCCGCACAGCTCCTGCGGGATAGGGCGCGGCGTCCCCAGATGCGGCCAGCCGCGCTGGCCCGGCTCGAGGAGCTGCGCGACGCCGAGCGGACGCGCGACGACACCGCCGAGCGAACGCGCGGCTGTGATCTCCAACGAGATCATGCACCGGGTCGAGCGTGAGCTCGACCTCGAGGACGAGCGGCTGGAGATCTGACCGCCTCGTCCGCCGCCTCGAAATGGCGCTCGCAGAGGCGGAGCCGGCGGGCGTCCCACACCATGTAGGTCCCGAGCACGAGCTGGACGAGGCTGCGCCAGAGGTCCTCCCAGCGGTCGCGAACACGCACGAAGGCGAGCAGCAGGCGCCGGCGCAGCCGCGGCTCGCGCCGGGCCGCGCGCGCGACGAGGATGCACGGCCCGCGGTTCGGGATCGAGCGCGTGTGCGAGGCGGAGGAGGCGAGCGCGAAGCGCCGCAGCACCTCGCGCGTCGCCGCTCGCATCGCGACCGGCGCGATCCCGCGCGCCGGGCACGGGCGGTTGCCCGCGACGCCGAACGGGATGAAGGCGGCATCTCGGTGCGACAGGTCCTCCCAGCGCTCGGGGCGGAACGCGTCCGGGTCGTCGTAGCCGGTGCGGTGGTAGGCGGGGTAGTTGAAGCAGAGCACGGAGCCGGGCGGGATCGTGCGCTCGCCGACCGTGATGTCCGCGGACGTGATCCGGTGGGCGATGCCGAACAGCGGATACAGGCGCATCGTCTCGTCGAGTACGCGGTCGAGGTGGCGCACGTCGTCGGGCGCGGCGGCCGCCCGCTCCTGCGCGTCGCGGTGCTGGGCCAGGACCATGAGCAGATGCGCCATCGCCTCCGACATCTGCACCACGGCGGTGTTGAAGAACGTGCCCTGCAGGTACAGCGCACGCTCCCGCATCGACAGGCCGCCGGGCAGCGGCTGCTGCGGCTCGGGACCGTGTTCGAGGCGGTCGACGAGGTACTCCGTGAGGCGGTGGCGGCGGCCCATGTGCCGCAGGGCGGTGCACTTGAGCGCGGTGACGACGTCG
>JBKPDQ010000005.1:0-12749 GCA_046728015.1 Actinomycetota bacterium | reverse complement strand
CTCCGCGTGGACTCGGTCGGGGTTGTCGAGCGCGGGTTGCAATCGGGTTGCAGTCACCGGGCTAGTCAGCGACGAGAATCGCCGCAAACCGCTTGATCAAGCGACACCGCTACCGGGATTCGAACCCGGGTTTCCGGACTGAGAATCCGGCGTCCTAGTCCCCTAGACGATAGCGGCAGGGCTGCGCGATTCTAGCGAGCGACCTGCCGGGTTCTGGGGGTCGATTTGATGCGGCTGAGAGGAGTCGAACCTCCACGCCCTTTCGGACAATAGCTCCTGAAGCTATCGCGTCTACCGTTCCGCCACAGCCGCCTGGGCCGTTCAAAATCTAGCGATTCAGGCCTTGAGTCCGACGTGCTGGAGCATGAGGGCAACGCTGTCGCCTCGGTTGATCCGCACACTCCATCGCCCCGTCTTTCCGCGGGTGACACGGGTGAAGACCGATACCCGATCACAGGGCGTCAACGAAGATCAACGATGTCCTTGGACTTGTGGAAGAGTCGTAGCTCAGATACTCGTATGGCTTGTCACGGTGGATGTCGGTTCGATTGATGAATGCGCAGCCGTCCGTTCGAATGCAACCGCGTATGAACGCCCACGGGGCCCCTCGAGGATCACCTCCTGCCACGTCGCGAGAACGATCGATCTCCTGTGTTTCGACCCGGCCCATGCTGCGGGAGCAAGCACGTGGGGTGGTTGGAGTACAGCGAGGGGATGATCCAGCTGTCGTCTCGGCCCGACCAAGAACTCGGACTGGGTTTGACGACCGAAACCGTGTTCGCCGGAAAGCAGCGCCGTAGAAGCTCCTCTATCGCGGCGTTCATCGGCGGATAGCGACTGTCGAGGTGAGCTCGCAGCCGCTGCGCGCGCATGCTTGGACACACAGCCGTCCCCAAGGTAGATAGCGAAGAGCTCCGCATAGTCCTCGGCCGCGAAGCGCATTGGCCTCGCCGCGCGCCAGCAGCGCGGACAGGTTCCCTCGGAATCTCGGGGTTACGCGGAACGTAGGTTGGCCGGCGCCAGTGAATGCCGAGGCGCCGGGAGATCTCGCAGTCGTTGAGACCCTGGGCGACGAGCTCCAGGGCGGTGGCCTTGACCTCGGGTGGATGCATTCCCGCAAGTTGCGGGAAAAGTTGTGACTTATGGCACGATGAGTGTGCTGAATGTGTGTCCGATACTGCGCGATTGAGCGACTGGTGCGCCGGGTAACGTGCCTGCCACGATGAGGGTCGGGCTCGTCCTCGGCGCCGGGGGCATTCAGGGCGGCGCGTGGCTGACGGGAGGCCTCGACGCGCTCGCGCGCGAGACGGGCTGGGACCCGGCCACTGCCGACTACGTCGTCGGCACCTCGGCCGGATCGCTGATCGGCTCGCTGTGCGTGGCCGGGATCCCGCCCTGGTTCATGGTCGCCCACTCCGCCGGCGAAACGTTCGAGGGCGTCACCGACGTCAACGGGCGCCCCCAGGCAGAAGCCGACCGCTCAGGCGGAGCGCGCTTTCGCCTCCAGCGCACCTTGCCGCCGCTCGGCCCTGGCTCTTGGCCGCTCGCGATGCGCACGCTGAGGAACCCGCGGGCCTACACGCCGGGATCGATGCTCGCCGGCTGGGCGCCGCGCGGCTTCGTCTCGACCGAGCCGATCAAGGACATCATCCGGCGGGTCGTCCCGAGCGACTGGACGGCCCACCCCAACCACTGGGTCGTCGCCTGCGACTACGCCACCGGGCAGCGCGTCCCGTTCGGCCGCGCCGACGCTCCATCCACGGACCTCGCCGACGCGGTCGCGGCCTCCTGCGCCATTCCGGGCTTCTACTACCCGGTCGAGATCTCGGGCCGCAGGTACGTGGACGGCGGCATCCACTCGACCTCGAACCTCGACCTCCTCGCCGACCTCGACCTCGACCTCGTGATCTGCCTCAACCCGACCTCCTCCCTCCACCCCGCCCGTGCCTGGAACCCGGCCGAGCGGCTCGCGCGAGCCTTCAGGAACGGCTCCGGCCGGCTCCTCGGCAACGAGGCCAAACAGCTGCGAGCGCAGGGGACCAAGGTCGTCTTGATCCAGCCACTGCGCCAGGACCTCGATGCGATGGGGCCCAACCTGATGAGCCGTCGCAACCGCAACCCCGTGATCGCGACCGCCCAGCGCACGGTCGCGGAGCAGCTGCGCCGGCCCGAGAACCGCGAGCTCCTCGCCGACCTACCGCCGGGCGACGAGCGCCGGGTGCGGCGACCGGAAGGGCCGCCGTCCGAGTGGCCCGACCTCGACGAGATCCGCGACCTCGTCCGCCGGCACTTCGGCCAACCCGCCTAGCTCAGGCCGCCGCCGGCTCCGCGCGCCGAGCCCGCGGCTCGATCGTCAGCGCGTTGCCCGCTCGCTCGGCCCGCTTCGCACCGGCGCGCAGCTCGCGGTCGGCGTCGCGCATCCACTCGTCGAAGTCCACCTCCATCGTGTGGCGCTTCGATTTGTAGAAGCGCTTGGCATCGGCCTCGCGCACCCGGGCGATGTCCTCGAGCATCTCGTCCTTGGGCGGCAGGCGGTAGGCGCCGCGCAGTAGCTCGGCGACCCAGAAACCCTGCTTCTCGGCGATCGGCATCAGCGCGCCGAGCGGCTGCGCCAAGCCGAGGAAGTAGACGCCCTCGATCTCCGGGTGGAACGTGCGCCGGAACAGGGACAGGTCGTTGTCGGGCGCGGAGATCAAGTCCTCGTCGAAGAACGGGAACGTGACCTTGTAGCCCGTGCAGTAGATGATCACGTCCACCTGCTCCTCCGAGCCGTCCTCGAACAGCACTCGGTCGCCGCGCAGCTCGCGGATGTTCGGCTTCGCGACCACCGACCCGCTCGCCAGCCGATCGTGGATCTCGTCGGAGACGGTCGGGTGCGCATGGCCGACCTTGTGGTCGGGCTCGGGGAAGCCGTAGTCGCTGATGTCGCCGGACCGCCGGCGCAGGAGCTCGAAGCCCTTCTGCTTGATCGCCCAGGGCAGCCATGCGGGTGCGACGGTCTGATCGATCGGCTTGTGCTTGCGACCGAGCCGCTTGCGCAGCACGTGAATCCCGCGCCGCAGGGACAGGAACGCCTGCTCGCCGCAGTCGCCCGCGTCGCGCGCGATGTCGACGCCGCTGTTGCCGCCCCCGACGACCACCACCCGCTTGCCGTCGAAGATCGACGGGTCGCGGTAGTCGTGGGAGTGCATCTCAAGGCCGTCGAACGAGCCCGGGAACGGCGGCTCGGGCCAGCGGGGGTCCCAGTGGTGGCCGTTGCCGACCACGATCGCGTCGTACTCACGAACCTCCCGCTCGTCCGCGGTGCCCTGACCTGCGATCTCCACCTCCCAGACGCCGTCGTCCCGGCGCTCGACATGCTCAACCTTGGTGTTGAAAGTGATCGTGTTGCGGATCCCGAAGTGATCTACGTAGCGCTCGAAGTAGTCGAGCACCGCCTCGTGCATCGGGTAGTCGTCGTCGTTGAACGGGAAGTCCGAGAACGACATTCGCGGGCCCGACGTGTTCATCTCGAGCGTGCGGTAACAGCCCGAGCGCCCGTTGGGGTTCTGGTAGGCCCACAGCCCGCCCAGCACCGGGCCCATCTCGAAGCAGTCGAACGGCAGCCGCGCCTCATACAGCGCCTTCGCCGCCGTGAGCCCGCATGAGCCCGCGCCGATAACGCACGCGCGCGGCAGCGACGGATCGGGCTCGATCGCCCCCTCCGGCCGGCCGGGCGCCGGCTCGCCTCTGATCATGTATCCCATCGCGGCTCGAGAAGAAGGCTAGTCGTCAGGGGACGTCGCGCCCCAGCCAGCCACGGTAGAAGCCCTCGACGTCGGGCAGGAACTCGTGCACGGCCGGATAGCCCGGCGTCGAACACTCCACCTCGAGCTGGCGCGCGCAAGCCGGGCAGTAGAACTCGCGCAGCTCCTGCCACTCGGGGTCGGCGTGCGACATCTTCGGAAACACCTCGCGCATCCCCTCGACCGTGTCGCGCACGTAGACCACCGCGTCGAGCTTCCAGTTCTCGGTCGCGCCGCAGAAGTCGTGCCCACAGTCACATCGGCTAACCAGCTCGCCTTCGGCCGATCGGACGACGTTCAGCCCCTCCCCCACCGGCAGCACGATCGGCTCCGAGTACGGCATCCGCTCCTGAAGCACCGCCACCCACTTGTCGAATCGATCGGCGTCCTTGTAGTCCGACTGCAGGTCCTTGATCTCGCGCCTCGACAGCCTCTCGTCGAGCATCGCCTCGAGCGTCTCGCGCTCGAGCGAGCCGGTGGCCCCGCGCGCCTCCGATCCGGCGTGCACCTCGGAGGAGGCGAGGAACTCGGCCGCTGACTCCTCCGGCGTCACCTTCCCGGGCGCGGCGCGCTCGACGTCGATCGTCGGAGTCACCGCCTCTGAGAACTCGAAGTCCTCCGGCAGATCCCAGAAGCCGCGGTACTCGGCCGCCCAGCGCGGCGACAGGCGCATCGACTCGGCCAGCATCACCTTGTTTCGCATCGTGAGCTCGCCGGCGAGGATCCGGTCGCGCTGCTGCTGCCACCACTCGCGCGCCGGCACCGCGCGCACCACGCGGTCGGCGCGGATCTCGCTGCGCCGGCGCTCCGTGGCGGTCTCGTCAACCCCGCCGCCGCCGTCCGGCGCCACTCCGTAGACCGAATTGGCGAACCGCGGCAGCAGGTGGTTGCCGGCGATGTCTGCGGCCACCGCCTCGGGCGGGCGCAGCAGCGGATCGCCCAGGCCGGAGCCGCCGCGCAGCACCAGCAGGTAGAGATCGCCGTCCGCGATCGGCTGCTCGGTGGTGAAGTTGTCCTGCTTGTACTCGTGCTCGCCGCCGATCTCCAGCAGCTCCGGCTCGTCGAAGGAGCCGTCGGCCACCGGATAGGCCTCGCCGCGCTGCGCGCGCTCGCGCAGGTCGGCGCCGCGGACGTTGTGCACGTACGCGAGCCCGCCCGGGTAGCCGCCGAACAACCCCGGCGACGTGAACATCTTCCCCGCGCCCATGTTCTGCACCGCCCAGAAGGGCGTCTTGTTGTGGATGAACAGCGCCTCGTGAGACGACCCGCCGCGATGGCGCCCGGGGCCGCCCGACGATGCCTTGCGCCGCCGCGAGAGGTAGACGATCGGGGTGATCAGCTCCCACATCTCGACGTCGCCCATGTCGCCCTCGGGGTTGAACATCGCCGCCGCGTGATCGGTCCCGTCCAGGACGTACTTCGCCCCCATCCCCTGCGCGGCGAGCTCGAAGTGCGTGATCGCCGACGAGTTGCCGTACTGGTCGATGCCGCCGCCCTGGTAGCAGTTGCCGGCGCAGGCGTAGGCGCCGATCACCTCCTCGACGTAGCCGCGGGACTGAAGCGCGCGCGACAGCGTCCGCGGAAAGCCGGTGAACGAGGGAATCAGGAATCCCCAGGCGGCCCCCGTCGAGCCACCAGCGTCACCCATGTTGGAGATCGTTCCCGGCGGGAAGTTGGTCTTCAGCGCCAGATAGGCGCCGTCGTTGACCTTGTCGTTGCAGACCAGCGTCTGGGTGAACTGCACCCAGATCGCCCCCTGCATCGCCGACGGCGTGCAGTTCAGCGAGTGATGCCCCCAGGCCGAGCAGCCGTCGTAGTCGAGCTCGTAGGTCCCATCGCCGCCGATCCGCACCTCAAACGGCGAGTGCATGACCAGGTCGCGGCGCGCCTGCGCGGGCAGCGCCTCCTTGTCGGAGAGCGTCAGCTCGCAGAACGCGGGCGAGCGGTAGCGGCCCGGCACCGTCATCTCGCGGATCCGCGACTTGAACGAGCGCCGCCCCTCCTCGATCACCTCGCGCGAGAACTGCTTGAAGCGGTCGATCCCCTCCTCGAGGATCACTCGCTCCACGGCCTCGCGGATCAGATGGCATCCCGCCAGCCGCGTCTTCTCGTCCAGCAGGTAGTACATCGGCGCCCGGGTCTGAAGCTCACAGCGCTTCAGGTGCCAAGCGGCGAGCTCGTCGTCCGACCCGATCTTCATGCAGGGCAGGTCGAGCCCGTCGTCGAGTCGCGTGATCGGGCCGAACGGCACGCCGCCCGGCGTCTTCGCGCCGATGTCGAGGACGTGGGTGACGCCGCCGGCCCAGGCGACCAACTCGCCCTCCCAGAAGATCGGCACGAAGGTCTGCACGTCGGCGTTGTGGACGTCGCCGATCACGGGGTCGTTGTTGGCGAAGATGTCGCCAGGCTCGATCCCGGGGTTGTCCTCCCAGCCGTTTCGCACCATGTACTTGAGCGCGTCCGACATGGTGTGGATGTGGACGATGATCCCGGTGGAGAGCGCGACCGAGTCGCCCTCCGGCGTGTAGAGCGCGAAGCAGAGCTCCCCGAGCTCCTTGACGATCGGGCTCGCCGAGATGTTCATCGCGGTCTCTCGGGCCGAGACCAGACCGCCGCGCAGCCGGGAGAACAGCTTCTCGTACCCGATTGGGTCCGACGCCTTGAGCTCGAGCTCGCCGGTCAGGCCCAGGTAGGACCCGGTCTCGTCGAACAGCCGCTCGGAGGTCGCCAGCATCTCGTCGAGGCGCGCGCCGTCCCAGCCGATCCCGGCCTCCTGCGGCTCCAGCTCCCTCGTCGCCTCGACGATCGTCATCAGGCCTCCTCCGTCGCCGACAGGTGGAAGATCTGCTGTGAGTCGAGCCGCGCCGCGCGGCCCGGCGGCACCGCAAACGTCGTCGCCACGGACTCGACGATCGCCGGCCCGGCGACGGTCTGGCCGGCGCGGACGTCGTCGAGCTCGTAGATCTGCGTCTCGGCAAAGCCGTCGTGCCACCACACGTCGCGGGCACCCTTGGCGGCGGGCGAGCCGCCGACCTCCTCGAGCTCGGGCAGCGCCGGCTTTTCGACCTCGGCGCGGCCGGTGACGATCGCGTGCGTGACGAGATACCCGAGCTCGGGCGAGCGAGCGGAGCGGGCGTAGACCTTCGCGTAGGCGTCTTCGAAGGCGCCGATCAGGTCCTCCAGGTGCGTCTCGTCCTCCAGCTCCATGTGTGGCGAGACGATCTCGATGTCGTTGAGCTGGCCGAAGTACTGCATGCGGACGATGTGGGTGAACGAGATTGCGTCGCGGTCGATTCCCGATTTGGCGAACTCCTCCGCGACGCGGTCCTGCAGGCCGAGCCAGGCGCCCGTGATCATCATCGCGATGCCGGCGCGCTCCATCTCGTCCTGGGAGGGCTGGATCGGGTAGTCGATCGTCTGGTCGTACCGGTACTCGAAGTCCGCGCAGGCGCAGCCGTAGGCCGAGAAGCCGGCCGCCCATGCCGGCACGAGCGCGTCCCTGTAGGAGACGCCCGCGGTGTAGCCGGCGACGTGAAGCGGGCCGCCGCCGCCGTAGCAGAGCAGCGAGTAGTCGGCCGGCGAGTAGCCCTTGCCGAGAATCCTTCCCACTGCCTCGTTACGGAGCGTCTGCTCGAACAGCTCCACGACGCCGGCGGCCGCCTCCGGCACCCCGAGACCGAGCGGTTCGGCGACCTGGCGGCGGACCTCCGCCTCCGCGCGCTCCGGATCGAGCTGGACGTCGCCGCCGAGGAAGTAGTCCGGGTTGACCCGGCCGAGCACCAGGTTCAGGTCGGTGACCGAGACGGTGTCCAGCTCGCCCTCCGGCCAGCAGACGCCGATCCGCGCGCCGGCGGAGTCGGGCCCGAGCTCCGGCCGGCCCGAGTTGGGGTTCACCCGCACGAACGACCCCGTCCCGGCACCGATCGAATCGATCCTGACCAGCGGCATGTTGAGCACGAACCGGGCGATGTCGGGCGTTTGGGTGATCTCGAAGCGGTTGTCGGTGATCAGCGCGATGTCGAACGAGGTGCCCCCGATGTCGGTGCAGAGCACGTTGCGCTCGCCGAGGCGCTCGGCCAGCGCCGCGCCGCCGACCACGCCGCCGATGGGCCCGGACACCAGCGTCCGTGCCAGCTCCTTGGCCTCGATCGAGATCGTGCCGCCGTGGGCGGCCATCACTCGCAACTCGAACCCGGCGCCGGCCTCCTTGGTCCCGTCGCGGACGCGCTGAAGCGTGCCCCGCGAAGGCTCTGCCGCGTACGCCTCGATCAGGGTCGAGTTCAGGCGCGGCAGGTCCCGGCGCATCGGATAGAGCTCCGAGGAGAGGAAGACCGGTACCACGCCGTTCAAGCCTCGGCGCTCCTTTTCCTCCGCGAGGATCTCGGCCACGCGCAGCTCGTGCTCGGCGTTGCGGTAGGAGAACAGCAGCGAGACGACGATTCCCTCCACTCCCGCCTCGAGCAGCTCGGCCGCCGCCTCACGGGCGTCTTCCTCTCGCAGCGGCAGCACTTCCTCGCCGAAGACGTCGATGCGCCCCCGCACGCCCTTCATGCGCTCGCGCGGAACGATGGGCTCGTTGTGATGATGGGTCGCGATGTGGAGACGATCGGCGTAGGAGTAGCCGAGGAAGGTCTGGATCCCGCGCTCGAGCTCCAGGTAATCCTCCTGGCCGTAGCTCACGATCGCGCCGACCTTCAGCCCCTGACGCTGCAGCAGCCTGTTGAGCATCGCGGTGCCGCTGTAGATCCCCGAGGCGATGCGACCGAACGCGTCCTCGGGGCTCGAGTCCCACTGCTCGAGCGCGTCTCGAGCGGACTCCATGAACCCGGCCGACTCGTCCTCCGGCGTCGTCTGGGCCTTGCCGACCACGAAGGAGCCCGCGTCGTCGACGATGAACGTGTCGGTCATCGTCCCGCCGGCGTCGATCGCCAGCACTCTTGGGTTCCGTGGCGCGCTCACCGGCCTTCCCCCGCCGCAGGCTAGCCCCGCCCGGCGCGCGCAACCTTGGTCAATTTCGGGAATCCGGGCGCTGGCTTTGTGCGCGAGGCAGAAGGACCCGGGCTACCGGACCGTCTCGAGCAGCCGCAGGGCGGTCTCGAGCTCGGCGCGCCGGGCCGTCACCGGCCGCCCGAGCCGCTCCTCGATCGTGCGCAGGCGGTAGGTCACCGTGTGCTCGTGGACGCCCAGCATCGCGGCCGCGGCGGAGGCGTTCTGCGCGCAGGCGAAGTAGGCGCGCAGCGTCTCCCGGAGGCGGCGCGAGCGGGCGTCGTCGCCGTCGATCCCGCGCAGCTCCCTGGAGATGAACGCGCGCACGCGAGCGTCGTCGTCGGCGACGAGCGACTCGAGCGCCACCTGGTCGTAGTGCACGAGGCGGGCGTCGCCGCGCCCGCGCAGTGCGATCCGGTGGGCCTCGCGAGCCTCGCGATGCGAGCGGCGAAACCCCTCGGTCCCAGCTCCCGGATCGCCCACCGAGAGCGTGACCCCCTCGGGCGGCGAGAGCCGCTCCGGCAGCTCGAACTCCCGGGTGCGCCCGAGCCAGGCCCACGCAGTGTCGCCGGCGAGCGAGACGGTCAGGCGATGGGGCGCATCGAGCTCGCGCGCCAGCTCGCGGACGACGCCATCGATGTCCGAACCGGAGACGACCGCCGCCAGGTGGTGGAGCCTCAGGTCGTAGTCGAGCTCGCGCATGGCCGCCGGCGGATCCGGGTCCGCCCCGTCCAGGATGTCGCGCACGAGCTGCGTTCGGCGCTGCTCTCGGGAGCGCATGAACCGGTCGCGCTCCGCCGTGTACTCGGCGGTGACGAAGCTCGACAGCCGGTCCACGTACTCGAACAGGTAGGTCGACGCCGCCTCGAGTGCCGCCCGGCGCGCCTCGTCGTCGGTCGCCTCGAGTTCGACCGCCTCGAACCAGCGCTGCCAGATCATCGCGTGACCGATCCGATAGGCGCCGAGCACGGCCGCCAGCGGCAGGTCGAGGCGCGCGGCGAGCAGCGCCAGGTCGCGCGCGTCGGGTGGGATCTCCGCCGGGAGCTCGAGCTGCGTGCTCATCCCCTCCAGGCCCGCCTCGAGGTTGGCCAGGCAGGACGCGCGCATCGCCTCCCACAGCTCGGGGCCGTCAAAGTCGCCGAACTCCTTAACGCCGGCCCGGATGCGCTCGACCATCTCGTCCGCGAGCGCCTCCCGCTCGGCGAGGAAGCGGGTCCCGACTGATTCGAGCAGCGTGGGCTGCGCGGCCATGCAGGTCCGAATGTAAAGCTTCGCGGGTGCCCCGCTGGGCATTTGTCGTCATTGCCGCCGTGGTCCTCGTCCTGGTCGCGAGCCAGCTGCTCGTGCCCGGAATCGCCGAGCGCCAGACGGAAGATCGCCTCGAGGCGGGCGGTGGCAGAGCGACGGTCTCGCTCAGCGCCTTCCCGGCTCTGCGCCTGCTGTTCGACGACGGCAGCCGCTTCCAGGCGCGCGGAAGCGGCCTGGACGTGGACCTCAACCAGCGCGTCGACGTGCTCGATCGCCTCGACGGCTTCGCCGAGGTCGACGTGCTGATCGACGACCTGGTCGCCGGGCCGCTCGAGGTCTCGAGCTTCCAGCTCACGCGCGACGGCTCGGATCCGTATCGCCTGGTGTCGAGCGCCCAGGCGTCGCCGGCGGCCCTTGTCGGCCTCGGCGCCGACGCGCTGGGGCTGCCGGGAGGCGACCTGTTCGGCGGGTTGGCCGGCGAGGCCCTGGGCAAGACGCCGGTGCCGATCGAGCTCGACATGGAGCTCGTCTCGAGTGACGACGGCATCGAGGTCGCGTCGGGCGGCGGCACGGTCGCGGGCATCCCGACCGGGCCGATCGGCGAGCTCATCACGGCGGCGATCGTGTCGAGGCTCTAGCGGTGGGCGCGCCGATGCGCACCGAGGGCGGTCTCGCCTACGAGGTCACCGGCTCGGGACCGGCGATCCTGTTCCTGCACGAGGGCATCGCCGACCGCACGATGTGGGCCCCCCAGTGGGAGCGCTGGCGCGATCGCTACATGCTGATCCGCTACGACCAGCGGGGCTTTGGCGACTCGGACGACCCCGACCGCCCTTACTCGCTGCACGGCGACGCCCTGAGCGTCCTCGATGCCGTTGGCGTCGACCGCGCGTCCGTGATCGGGGCGTCGATGGGAGGCGAGGCCGCCCTCGACCTGACGCTCGCCGCGCCCGAGCGCGTCGCGGCGCTGGTGACCGTGGTCGCAACCCCGTCCGGATGGGAGCACAGCCCCGACCTGATCGCGGCGTTCGAGGCCGTCGAGGCGGCGTATGAGAGCGGCGGGCTCGAGGCAGCGAACGAGACCGAGCTGAGGATGTGGGTCGACGGGCCGAGCCGCTCGCCGGCTGACGTCGACCCGGAGGTTCGTGAGCACGTGGCCCGCATGAACCTGTCGGCGCTCGAGCGCGAGGAATCGCGCGAGCGGCGAGGGAACGAGATCGAGCCGTCCGAGCTGGAGCCGCCGGCCGTCGGCCGCCTCGGCGTGGTCGCGGCGCCGACGCTGGTCGTCACAGGGGCACTCGACCAGCCGAGCGTCAACGCCGGGTCGGTCGCGATTTCCGCCGGCGTGCATAGAGCCGAGGCAATCGAGATCGCCGATACCGCCCACCTGCCCAACCTCGAGCGCCCGGTCGAGTTCGAGCATGCCGTGCTGGGATTTCTGGCGAGGCGCCTAAACCGCGGTTAGACTCGCGCCGCGCAGAGACGCGCGCCGCGCTCTCTTGCGCCGAACTCAGAGCAGACGTTCTTGGCGCAATTTCTGCACCGACTGGGGATGCTCGCGGCCCACGGGCGCTGGGTCTTTCTCGCTGCTTGGATACTTGTCGTCGTCGTCGTGGTCGCACTGGTCCGCGCCTTCGGCACCAACACGTCCAACAACCTCGAGCTCCCGGGGACCGACAGCCAGGCTTCCTCCGATCTGCTCGCCGCGCAGTTCCCGCCGCAACAGAACGGATCGAACCCGATCGTCTTTCGAACCGAGGACGGGAAGGTCACCGACTCCACCAACAAGCCGGCGATCGAAGCGGCGCACCAGGCCATCACGAGCCTTCGCTACGTCCACAGCGCGCGCAGCCCCTTCAGCCAGAAGGGCGCGGGCCAGATCAGCTCCGACAAGCGCACGGCGTTCATCCCCGTGCTGCTCGAGATCTCCAACGAGCGCCTGACAGAGGAGAAGGCGCAGCGCGTGCTCGACGCGGCGGATCCCGCCGTGGCCGCCGGGATGAAGGTGGCAGCGGGGGGTCAGATCGGGTCGGAGCTCTCCGAGCCGGCAACCGAGTCGAGCGAGGTCGTGGGCCTGGGCGCGGCGATGGTCATCCTCGCGTTCACGTTCGGCACCCTCGCGGCGATGGGGCTGCCGATCGTCTCGGCCGTAATCGGGCTGCTCGTAGGTCTGTCGGTGGTCGGGCTCCTCGGCCACATCACGGAGGTGCCGACGATCGCGCCGACCCTGGCCACCATGATCGGGCTCGGGGTCGGAATCGACTACGCGCTGTTCCTCGTCAACCGCTACCGCGCCCACAGGGCCGAGGGCATGGAAACCGCCGATGCGATCGCCACCACCGTGTCCACTTCGGGGAGCGCGGTCGTGTTCGCCGGCACCACGGTGGTGCTCGCGCTCGTGACGCTGCTGGTCGCGGGCATCCCGCTCGTCACCTCGCTCGGCTACGCGTCCGCGGTGGCCGTCGTGACCGCGGTGCTGGCGGCGATCACCCTGCTGCCGGCGATCTTCGCGCTGCTCGGACGGCGAATCGACTCGCTCAGCCTGCCGGCGTTCATGCGCCCTTCTCCCAAGCCACCAGGTCAAGGGGTGTGGGCCTCGTGGGCACGATTCGTCACCGCCCACCCGTGGCGAAGCGTCCTCCTCGCACTGGCGATCCTCGTGCCGCTGATGATCCCATTCCTGTCGCTGAATCTCGGTCAGGAGGACATCGGCGCGACGCCGAAGTCGAC
>JBKPDQ010000004.1:0-11624 GCA_046728015.1 Actinomycetota bacterium | reverse complement strand
ACCTCGGGCTTGGCCGCGGCCGCGATGAGATCGGCCTGCCCGGACAGCTGCAGGTCAAGCGCGGTGCCGCCGAGGATGGCAAACCACACGAAGCTCACCCCGCTGGGGACCAGGATCACGCCGAGCAGGTACTCGCGGATCGTCCGGCCGCGCGAGATGCGCGCCAGGAAGGTGCCGACGAAGGGCGCCCACGAGATCCACCACGCCCAGTAGAAGATCGTCCAGCTGTTGAGCCACTCGCCGCCCCCGAACGCGCCCGAGTCCAGGCTCATCGGGATGAAGTTGTACAGATAGGCGCCGAGCGCGTCGGTGAACGTCTGCGCGATGAAGACCGACGGGCCGACCACGAGGATGAACAGCAGCAGCACGATCGCGAGCAGCATGTTCATGTTGCTCAGGAACTGGATGCCCTTCTCGACGCCGGTGGTCGCGGAGAGCACGAACAACACCGTGAGTACCACGATGATCACTACCTGGAGCGTGTTGGTGATCGACACGTCCCACAGGAAGTTCAGGCCGCTGTTGATCTGCGCAGCGCCGAAGCCCAGCGACGTGGCGCTGCCGAACAGCGTGGCCCAGATCGCCAGCACGTCGATCGCCTTGCCGATCGGACCCTCGACCCGGTTGCCGATCAGCGGGCGGAACGCCTCGCTGACGAGGTTCGGCCGACCCTTGCGCATGCAGAAGTAGCCCAGCGCGAGCCCCACGACGCCGTAGATCGCCCACGGCGTCAGCGCCCAATGAAAGAACGTGTACTGCATCGCGAGCTGGGCGGTCTCCGGGGTCCCCGGCTCGCCGCGACCCAGCGGCGGCGCGGCCAGGTGCGAGATCGGCTCGGCGACGCCGTAGAACATCAGCCCGATCCCCATCCCGGCGCTGAACATCATCGCCACCCACGAGGACGTGCGGAACTCCGGGCGGTCCTGATCGCGGCCCAGCCGCATCGTGCCATAGCGGCTGAACCCCATGTAGGCCGCGAACGCCACGAACGAGGCGGCCGACAGGACAAAAAGCCAGCCGAACCGCTCCAGCAGCCACGTGAGCGTTGACTGGGTCGCGCTCGCCAGGCTGTCGGTGAACACCACCCCCCACAACACGAACAGCGCCACCAGCCCGGCAGCAACCGGAAACACCACCGCGTCCACCCTCAAACGCCCGAGCACATCGCACCCCCAGCGCCCCGCAGGTCTCACCCGTAATGTGGACCATCAATCCTGCATATGCTACAACCCTCTTGCACAATATGCAAGACATGGCCGCTGCCACGCCATCCTCCGCCCGGATCCAGTCGGTCGATCGCGCGGTCCGCCTGCTCAAAGCGATCGCCGACAGCCCCGTGCCACTCACGCTGGCCGCCGCGGCGCGGACCGCCGACGTAAACCCCGGCACGGCATGGCGCCTGCTAGCGACGCTCGAGGACCACGGCCTCGTGGCCCGCAACGGGAGCGGCTACGGAGTCGGTTACTCCGTCGTGAGGATCGCCGCGTCGGCCGACGAGACCGCGCTTAAGACGGCCGCCCGGCCGCTCCTCGAGCAACTCGTCGACGCCACCCAGGAAGCGGTCAGCCTCAGCGTCCCGCGACACCTGACGATCGTCAGCATCGACCACATCGCCGCGCCACGCGTGGTCTCCGCCGGCTGGGTCGGCGAACAGCTCCCGCTGCACTGCACCTCCAACGGCAAGATGCTGCTCGCGTGGCTGCCCGAAGACGAGCTCGCCGCGTTCCTTCGCCGGCCGCTCACGGCGCTCACCCCCGCCACCATCACCGACCCGCGCGCGCTGCGCGCCGAGCTGGGGAACCTCCGCGAGCGCGGATACGGAACCGAGATCGAGGAGTTCGAGCCCGGCCTTCACGCCGTATCAGCCGCCGCCCGGGACGCACGCGACAGGCCGATCGCGATCCTCTCCGTCTCCGGCCCCGCTTACCGGATCCCACGCTCCCGCCTGGACGAGCTCGGCGCGTTGCTGCTCCAAGCCGCCACGGAGCTGGAGGCCGCGCTCTCCTGACGACTCCCGCCGACCCGGCGTGCGCTATCACGAGGCGTAGGCCGCCACTCGCTGGCCGCCAAGAAGTGCTGGTGGCGTGCGTGATTACCCGTCGGATCGCCACAGGAGCCCACGCCGCGCCATGACGGCGGTCGGCGACCACGTCGTGCCGACGCTGATCCGGGCGTTTCGTGACGCGCACCCGAACTCGACATCTCGCTCCACATCGGCAACGCTCCGAGGTCTTCTCGGGGCTGCTCGACGAACAGGCCGACGATGCACCTGGTCCTCCTCGCGCCGAAGCGGTCCTCTGGCCCGCGCCGAGTACTCGGCGCGGGCAGGACAGACCGCTGCGGCGGCGCTGCCGTCCTTCATGACAGTCCATGCGAGGGACGATCCGTACCAGGCGCATGGTTCCATACAGTCCCGCCATGCCCGCGGTTCGTCATCACATGTCGAGCGACCTGCTATCCGTCGAGGCCAACGCGTCGATCATCGAAGTCGCCCAGCGGATGGTCGACCGCAACGTCGGCGCGGTCCTCGTGCTGGACCATGGCCGGCTGACCGGGATCCTGACCGAGCGCGACGTCCTGCGCGCCGTCGCGCGTGGTCTCCGCGACGACACGCGCGTCGCCGACTGCATGACGGTCCATCCGGAGACGATCGGCCCCGAAGACACGACCGAGCACGCGGTCGTCCTGATGCTCCACGGCGGCTTCCGCCATCTGCCCGTGGTCCAGGGCGACAATCTCGTGGGCGTCATCTCGATCCGCGACCTGGCGCCGCTCGTGCTGGAGGACACGTCGCCGCGCGGCGTCTGAGAGGCGGGCGAAAGACCGCGGGGCCGAAATCGCGACACCCGGACTCGAACCGGGGACACAGCAGCGCGTGCGGGTCGAGCTTGACACGCGCTCGACGGTCGCGGCGATTCCGGCCGGACCGCGCGCCACCACAGCGCCGTCGAGAGGCCGCAGCAGCGACCGAAGCTGGTTGCCGTGGCAGCCAACCCGCCCTCACGCGCGCGGACTCGCGGAGAAAGAACCCGTGAGGACACTCCGTGTCGAGCGGCTAATTATTCGATTATGCGTTAGTTTTGCTTACGAGTGCTCGATCTTCGCCGGCTCTATCTCCTCCGCGAGCTCTGCGCGCGCGGGACGATCGCGGCGGTCGCCGAGGCCCTTTCCTACAGCCCGTCCGCGGTCTCCCAGCAGCTCTCACAACTGGAGCGGGAGGCAGGTGTAGAGCTGCTCGAGCGGGTCGGCCGGAACGTGCGCCTGACCGAGGCGGCCCTGCTTCTCGTGGACCACGCGGACGCCCTCCTGGCACGCATGGAGCGCGCCGAGGCAGAAGTGGCTCGCGTGAACGCAGAGCCGCGGGGAACCGTTCGCGTGGCGTCCTTCCAGACGGTCGCGGTCGCTCTCTTGCCCCGCGCGCTGTCCCGTCTGGCTGTCGACCACCCCTGGCTATCCGTCGAGTACCTCGAGGCGGAGGCGGAGGAATCGCTGCCCCTCGTCGTCAAGGGTGCGTTCGACCTAGCGATCGGCGAAGAGTACGAGCACGCCCCTCGCCCCCGCGATGCGGCCCTCGAGCGCCGCGACATTGTTCATGACCCGATTCTGGTCGCGGTCCCGCAAGATCATCCCCTCGCTCGTAGCCCGGAGATAGCGCTTGCCGACCTGGCCGGCGAACGCTGGGCGACTTCGCGCACCGGAACCGCTTTCGCCGAGATGGTCCTCGGCACGTGCCGCTCCCTCGGACGTTTCGAGCCCGAGATTCGCTACAGGGCAAACAACATGGGCACGCTGTTGAGCCTCGTGGCGAGCGGTCACGCGGTGGCGATGATTCCCGGCCTCGGGAATGCGGCCGGCCACACCGGGGTCGCAATGCGAAGGGTGGCCGAGGAGTCGCTCGCCCGCCGGATTTTCATTGCCGTACGCCGAGCCAGCACTCCTCGCCCAGCCCTGGCGGCCGTGGCCGACGCCCTGGCGCAGACCGCCGCGGCGATGGACGCGGAGACCGAGACGCTCTCAGCCCGCCGCTAATTCGTCGTTCGCAGGCCGGTCTGCCGGCGCCGGCGCACGTCTAGCACGCGAGCCATTAGAGAGGTTCCTCGCCGTCCGGTCTCGGGGTCATCGGCGAGTCTCACCTCCGCCGCCTTGGCCCGCAGGTCTTTGACGACGTCGGCGGTGGACACGAAGGGATCGGCGAACAACTCTCCACTCTCGAGCGAGATGGCCGCGACCACGCTTCCCCGAAGCTCTGCAAGAAGGACACGGCCACGAGGAACGCGTGCAGAATCGAGCTCAGCCAGGCTGGCAACCGCCGGGAAGTCCGCACGCGTCGCGGGGCGAATGGTCACGGGATCGGTCAGGCACTTATCGTTGGCACTCATGGCTCCTACCACCTCGGGCCGGGGGACAGGGGATGCCGAAGTGTGCCTCCGCTGCTCGTAAGGTCAAGCGATGATTTCTTCGGAATTTCGTAAGTATTCTCGAAGGATGACCTCGGATCACCGGGCGCAGCCGAGCGGAGGCCGCCGGGTCCGCCAGCTGCCCGGCCTCTCGACCGCGGGCCGGACGCTCTGCGAAGTCTCATAGATATTTCTCTATAAGAGCTGGCGATAATCTTCTTGCTCGTCAATGTGAGCGGGGCTACCGTGGCCTGCCCCGCGAGCGAGACCGAGGAAGGAACGTGAGCGTCGACACCAGCCCGGCCACGGCGGTTCGCGACCGCGCGGCGGCCCCGACGAGGCCGCTCGACCTCGCCGGCTTGGAGGCCGCGGCGCTCGCCGCGACGCGTGACGCGGCGATCGCCTGCCAGCCCCTCGTCGGGCGAGGTGACAAATATGCAGCGGACGCGGTCGCGACCGATGCGATGCGCCGGGCGCTCGCCAAGGCTCCGGGACTCGGCACGGTCGTGATTGGCGAGGGAGAGAAGGACGGCGCGCCAATGCTCTACAACGGCGAGCGCGTGGGCGCCGGCGGCCCGGCGTTCGACATCGCGGTCGATCCGCTCGAGTGCACAACGTTCTGCGCGAACGGACTGCCAGGCTCGCTCGCCACGATCGCGCTCGCGGAGGAGGGCGCCCTCCTGCGCCCAGGTCCGTCCCACTACATGGAGAAGCTCGTTGTACCTCGCCCAGCCCGCAACGCGATCCAAATTGGGGAGCCCCCGGAGCTGACGGCCGCGCGCGTGGCTCGCGTTCTCGGCAAGGACATCGCAAAACTGCGGGTGGTCGTCCTCGACAAGCCACGCCACGCCGAGCTGATCCAACGGCTGCGCCGCGCCGGCGCCTCGGTCGCGACACCCTCCGACGGGGACGTGGGCGGCGCCCTCGAGGCGCTTCTGCCGGAGGGCGAGGCCGACGTGCTGATGGGCGTCGGAGGCACGCCGGAGGGCGTGATGACGGCGTGCGCGGCAAGGGCGCTCGGGGGAGGCATGCAGGCCCGGCTCGCGCCGCAGAGCGACGAGGAGGCGCGCGGGCTCGTCGAGGCCGGGCTCGACACGGGGCGGGTGTATGACCTGGAGGACCTTGTCGACGGCTGCGCGTTCTTCGCCGCCACCGGCGTCACCGGTAGCCCCCTGCTTCGCCGACCGCGGAGCGTCGATGGAGGCGTCGTAACCGAGTCGCTCCTCGTCTCGGAACGCGGCGTGTGGCGCACGGAGGCCCGCTCGACACCGCAGCACCGGGAGGACACATGACGATGGACCGCACAGCGCTCGAGGAAACGGCTCAGGCGATGGTCGCAGAGGGCAAGGGCATCCTCGCCGCCGACGAGAGCAACGCCACGATGACGAAGCGGCTCGAGGCCGTCGGGATCGAATCGACGCCGGAGTCGCGGCGCGGCTTCCGGGGGCTGATGTTCACCGCGGAGGGCGCGGCCGACTACATCAGCGGCGTCATCATGTACGACGAGACCCTTCGGCAGGCGAGCGACGACGGCACGCCCTTCCCAGAGCTCCTGGCGCGCGCGGGCATCCTGCCGGGCATCAAGGTCGACACGGGCGCCAAGCCGCTCGCGGGCTTCCGCCGGGAGACCGTCACCGAGGGCCTTGACGGGCTGCGCGGCCGCCTGAGCGAGTACCGCGAGCTGGGCGCTCGCTTCGCCAAGTGGCGAGCGGTCATCGGGATCGGCGAGGGCCGACCGACCCATGGCTGCATCGAGGCGAACGCCCACGCGCTCGCACGCTATGCGGGCCTCTGCCAGGAGGCCGGCATCGTGCCGATCGTCGAGCCCGAGGTTCTGATGGAGGGTCAGCACACAATCCGCCGCTCGGAGGAGGTGACGGCCGCGGTACTGCGCACGGTCTTCGACCGGCTGGCCGAGCAGCGGGTTCTGCTCGAGGGCATCGTGTTGAAGCCGAACATGCTGCTTGCGGGCTACGACTGCCCCGAGCAGGCCAGCGTCGAGGAGGTCGCAGAGCGCACGCTCGCGTGCTTCCGTCGCGTGGTGCCCGCGGCAGTGCCGGGAATCGCCTTCCTCTCCGGCGGTCAGAGCGACGAGCGCGCAGCGGCGCACCTGAGCGCGATGAACGCGATCGGCGGCGTGCCATGGGAGCTGACGTTCTCCTACGGTCGCGCGCTCGTCGCCGCCCCGCTCAAGGTGTGGGCGGGCGACACCGCCAGGCTCGCCGAGGCCCAGGCCGCGTTCCTCCACCGGGCCCGCTGCAACGCGGCCGCCCGCATCGGCGAGTACGTGGAGTCGATGGAGCATCCACTCGCTGCATGACACGCCCGGCGGTCGAAGTCTGCTTCACGCCTCGGGAGATCCGCCCGGCGGACGTCGCGGTCGTGGTTGACGTGCTGCGCGCAACCTCGACGATCGTCCAGGCCCTGGCGGCCGGCTACCCGGCGGTGCTCTGTTGCCGGTCGGTTGCAACCGCGCGCAGTCTGCGAGCCCACGGCCGCGTGCTTGCCGGCGAGCGGGACTGCGTGCGCGTGCCGGACTTCGAGCTGGGCAACTCGCCGGCGGCCGTGGCCGCAACTGGGCGCCACGGCGAGGAGCTCGTGCTGGCCACCACGAACGGCTCGCCCGCGATCGTCGCGGCGTCGTCTGCGGCCCGGCGGGTCCTGATCGGGTGCCTGCTGAACCTGCGCGCGGTGCTGGACGCGATCCGAGCTGAAACCGCCGTGACGATCGTCTGCTCGGGGACCGACGGCCGCCCGGCGCTGGAGGACGTGTACGTGGCGGGTCGTCTCGTGGCGGCCCTCGACGGCACGCGGTCGGACGCCGCGCGCGTGGCGGAGCGGGTGGGGAGCGCCTATCCGGCGCCGCTGCAGCCGCTCGCCGAAAGCGAGGACGGCGCCCGGCTGCGTGCGACCGGCCAGGAGCCGGACATTGCGTGGTGTGCGCGCGAGTCCGCCCTTGCGGTGGTCCCCGAGGTCTGCTCCACGGATGACGGGGTGGCAGTGGTACGGGCGAGCCATAAACATCTACCTATGGATTACCAGCAAGAATTTGTTGGACCCTTCTGAATGGGGGGACTAGGTTAGGCCGCATGGAACGATCAGGAACGAACGCGATGGCCGCGACCAACGGCGATGGAACGAAGCCGAAGAAGAAGGACCGGTGGTCCGCCGGCGTCTCCCCGTACGCGGAGATGGGCTACTACGACGCCGACTACGAGCCCAAGGACAGCGACATCCTGGCGGCGTTCCGCGTCACGCCGCAGCCCGGTGTCGATCCGCTCGAGGCCGCCGCCGCGGTCGCGGGTGAGTCCTCCACCGCGACCTGGACGGTGGTTTGGACCGACCGGCTGACCGACCACCGCCACTACCAGGCGAAGGCGTACTCGGTCGAGCCCGTGCCTGGGGCCGAGGGCCAGTACATCGCGAGGATCGCGTACGACCTCGATCTGTTCGAGGAGGGCTCGATCGCGAACATGACGTCCTCGATCATCGGGAACGTCTTTGGCTTCAAGGCGCTCCGGGCGCTGCGCCTCGAGGACCTGCGCATCCCGCCGCACTACGTGAAGACGTTCCAGGGCCCGCCCCATGGGATCGTCATGGAGCGCGAGTACCTCGACAAGTTCGGCAGGCCGCTGCTCGGGGCCACCGTCAAGCCCAAGCTCGGGCTGTCCGCCAAGAACTACGGCAGGGTCGTGTTCGAGGCGCTCCGCGGCGGCCTGGACTTCACGAAGGACGACGAGAACATCAACTCGCAGCCGTTCATGCGCTGGCGCGACCGCTACCTGTTCTCGATGGAGGGGGTGAACCGCGCCTCAGCGGAGACCGGCGAGATCAAAGGGCACTACCTCAACGTCACGGCGGCGACGATGGAGGAGATGTACGAGCGGGCCGAGTTCGCCAAGGAGCTCGGCAGCGTGATCGTCATGATGGATCTCACCGTCGGCTTCACGGCGATGCAGTCGATGTCCAAGTGGGCGCGCAGGAACGGCGTGATCCTCCACCTGCATCGCGCGGGCCACTCCACCTACACGCGCCAGAAGTCGCACGGCGTCTCGTTCCGGGTGCTCGCCAAGTGGTGCCGCCTGCTCGGCGTGGACCACGTCCACGCCGGCACCGTGGTCGGCAAGCTCGAGGGCGACCCGCGGAACACGAAGGGCTACTACGACACACTGCGCGAGAACTTCATCTCCGAGAACCCCGAGCACGGGATCTACTTCGACCAGGAGTGGGCGTCGATGCCCGGGGTCATGCCGGTCGCCTCCGGCGGCATCCACGCCGGCCAGATGCACCAGTTGCTGGGCTACCTGGGCGAGGACGTCGTGCTCCAGTTCGGCGGCGGGACGATCGGCCACCCGATGGGAATCGGCGCCGGCGCGACCGCGAACCGGGTTGCCGTCGAGGCGATGATCCAGGCGCGCAACGAGGGAAGGGACTACTTCCAGGAGGGGCCGGACATCCTGGCCAGGGCGGCGAAGGGATGTCCCGAGCTGAACGCCGCCCTTGAGGTGTGGAAGGACATCACCTTCGAGTTCGAATCGACCGACACGCCCGACTTCGCGGTCATGCCGACGGTCGCCTGAGGGGCTACACGATGAGGATCACACAGGGCACCTTCTCCTTCCTCCCGGACCTCACCGATGAGGAGGTCGAGGCGCAGGTCAAGTATGCGCTGCGCAACGGCTGGTCGATCGCGGTCGAGTACACCGACGATCCGCATCCCCGAAACAGCTACTGGGAGATGTGGAACGTGCCGTTCTTCGACCTGACGCCCGACGAGGCTCACGTCGCGATGCGGGAAGTCGCGGCATGCCGCGAGCGGTTCCCGGACCACTACGCCAGGGTCGTCGCTTACGACGCGAGCTACGGCCGCCAGACGACGGCGCTGAGCTTCATCGTCAACCGTCCAGCGCATGAGCCGGGCTTTTGCCTCGAGCGAGCGGACCGCCACGACCGCACCGTCGAGTACCGGTTGCATGCCTATGCGACGGACGTCCCGGCCGCGCATCGCTACGGCGCCCGGAAAGCGGGAGGCTGATCCGATGGCCACGCACGCGTTCAGCGTTGCCCCGCGGGCGCCGGGTGAGCCGCGCACCGCTTCGCGTCCCCCGGCCGCGGAGGAGCGTGGAATCGTGCCCACCGTGGCCGAGTTTGTCGAGCTCGGGGCGAGCCCGCGGACGGTTGCGCGTCGGACCCGGCTGGACGCCGTGCTCGACCAGCTCGACGGCGAGCTCGTCGGGCTCGCTCCCGTGAAGACGCGTATTCGCGAGATCGCGGCGTTGCTGGTCGTCGACCGTCTGCGCCGCGAGCACGGGCTCGCCTCCGAGCGGCCCTCGCTGCACATGTGCTTCACCGGCAACCCCGGCACGGGGAAGACGACGGTGGCCCGGCGCATGGCCGAGATCCTCCATCGGCTCGGCTACGTCGAGAAGGGGCATCTGGTCTCGGTCACGCGCGAGGACCTGGTCGGCCAGTACGTCGGGCACACGGCGCCGAAGACCAGGGACGTGCTGAAGAAGGCCTACGGCGGTGTGCTCTTCATCGACGAGGCCTACTACCTGCACCGGCCCGAGAACGAGCGCGACTACGGCCAGGAGTCGATCGAGATCCTGCTCCAGGCGATGGAGAACGAGCGCGACAAGCTGGTCGTGATCCTGGCGGGCTACAAGGACCGGATGGAACAGTTCTTCGGCTCAAATCCGGGCATGCAGTCGCGCGTCGCGCACCACATCGACTTCCCGGACTTCACGGTCGACGAGATGATGCGGATCGGCGACCTGATGCTCGAGCAGCGGGCGTATCGCTTCTCCCCGGAGGCGCGTCAGGTGTTTCGCGAGTACCTCGAGCGCCGGCGCCGGAGGCCGCGCTTCGCGCACGGCCGCAGCATCCGCAACGCCATCGACCGGGCGCGCCTGCGCCAGGCGAGCCGGCTGTTCGAATCTGAGGCGGCGCTCGGGCGGGACGAGCTGATCACGATCGAGGCCGAGGACCTGCTGAAGAGCAGCGTCTTCGCCCGCAACGGCGACTGAAGGAGCGAGAGCGGTGCCCCGGCCCACCATACTCGGCGTAGTCGGCGACTCGGCGGCGGGCAAGACGACCCTCACCCGCGGCCTCGTCCGCATCCTCGGCGAGGACAAGGTCACGCACGTCTGCACCGACGACTACCACCGCTACGACCGCAAGCAGCGCGCGGAGCGAAACATCACCCCGCTCGACCCGGAGTGCAACTACGTGGACGTCATGTCCCAGGATCTCCGCCACCTGCGGGCGGGGGAGGCGATCCTGAAGCCTGTCTACCGCCACGCCGACGGCACCTTCGGCCCGCCGGTCTACGTAGGCCCGAAGACCTTCACGGTGATCGAGGGGCTGCTCGGCTACCACACGCCGGAGATGCGCGACGTCTACGACGTGCGGGTCTTCCTCGCCCCTCCGGAGGACCTGCGGCGGAAGTGGAAGGTGGACCGCGACTGCTCACGTCGCGGCTACACCACCGACCAGGTGCTGGCCGAGCTCGATCGGCGCGACCACGACTCGGCCGCGTACATCCGGCCGCAGGAGCGATACGCCGACCTCGTTGTGTCGTTCATGCCGGGCGACACGGACGAGGCGGAGCGCCTCGACGCGGAGCTACTGCTGCGGGAGGGCTTGCCCCATCCCGACGTCTCGCCGTTCATCGGCAACGGCAGCAAGGGCATCACGCTGCTCGAGCGCGGAGCCGATCGCCGCCTGCGGATTCCCGGCGACATCGAGCGCGAGCGGGCGGCCGAGCTCGAGGAGGCGATCTGGGACCGCCTCCACTTCGCCACCCACCTCCGCTCGCAGCGCCTCGGCGAGTTCACCATCGGGACCGAGCTGCACCGGTCGGAGTCGCTCGCGCTTGTCCAGCTTCTGATCCTCTACCACGTGGTGACCGCTCGTGCCGCGATCGCTCTCGGCGGTACCGGGACACGTGCCGACAGCGTGCGGGTGGCGCCCGCCGTCGCCGATGGCCGCGAGACGGGCGCCACGGCAACGGCGGCGCAGGCATGAGGCCGGAAGCCGCCCCTTCTGCATCTGTGGAAAGGCAGCAGCGGCACCGGCGCTATCGCGTTCTCTTTGATCGTGTGCGGTTCGTCAAGCGCCTCCTTGGTGGTTGGGTGCCCCGGGGTGTGAGGTGGGCTCATTTCTCTTTCGGCGCTCGGGTCGGCGCAGAGTGTTCGTGGGAGCTGTCTCGGCTTCTCAATTCCATGC
>JBKPDQ010000003.1:0-41554 GCA_046728015.1 Actinomycetota bacterium | reverse complement strand
GAAGACGACCGCGTCGCAGGGCTCGTCGTAGCTCTCCACGAGCGTGCGCTCGAAGCGCAGGTTCGGGCGACGGTAGCGAAGCCGCGCGTGCTCGAACGCCTCCGGGTTGGCGTCAACCCCGACGACCTCCGCGGCGGTGCGCGCGAGCACGTCCGAGCCGTAGCCCTCGCCGCAGGCGAGGTCGGCGACGCGCAGGCCCGTCGCCCGGTCGGCGATCCATTCGTAGACCGCCAGGTGGCGGCGGAACCAGTAGTTCTCCTGCGGGATGTCGGGAAGGGTGCGCTCGCCGGTCAACTCGAGTGGCGGTACACCGGGCGGCTGATCGCGCTGAAGGTGCGGCATTGCGCGGCACGGTAGCGGCGGCTGGCGTCTACAGTTCGCCGCCGTGCCCGCCGCCTCGACCGCCACTCCCGACGCGATAAAAGACGCCAACACTCGCTACCACGACGTCGCCGCGGCGGAGTACGACGCCAAATGGGGCATCGACTTCGGCCCCGTCGGGCAGGACCAGGTGCGGGCCAAGCTCTTCAAGGCGCTGGGCGGTGAACCGGCGCAGCCGTTCGGCGACGCCCTCGAGATCGGCGCCGGGACCGGCTACTTCAGCCTCAACCTGCTCCAGCTCGGGCTGATCGAGCGAGCGACGTCGACCGACATCTCCCAGGGGATGCTCGACGCGCTCGCGCACTCCGCACGGAGTCTCGGCCTGTCGTTGGACCGCGTGCGGACGGACGCCGAGGATCTGCCATTTCCCGACCAGAGCTTCGACGTGGTGTTCGGGCACGCCGTGCTGCACCACGTGCCGAACCTCGACCGCGCGCTGGCCGAGTTTCATCGCGTGCTCCGCCCGGGCGGAGTGATCGCGTTCTCCGGCGAGCCGTCGCGGTACGGGGATCGGATCGCCAGCCTGCCGAAGCGGGGCGGCACCGTCGTCGCACCGCTATGGCGCCGGCTCGTCGGCGCGGGGGCCTGCCGCGACGACCCGGCGGCGAAGTCCAACGGCCACGAGCTCGAGTCCGCGGTCGATGTGCACGCGTTCCGGCCGGTCGACCTGCGCCGCGCGCTCGAACGCGCGGGCTTCGACGGACCTCGTGTTCGCGGCGAGGAGCTGCTCGCCAACGCATACGGCTGGATGCTGCGGTCGCTCGAGGGCAGCGCCGAGCCGGAGGAGGTCCCGATGCGCTGGCGGCAGTTCGCCTTCCGCAGCTACCTGCGCCTCCAGCGACTCGACGCCCGCCTGCTCGAGCCGCGCCTGCCGCCCGAGCTCTTCTACAACCTCGTCCTCTCCGCGCGGCGGCCGGCCTCAGCCCTCTAGCCGAACGTGAACGCGTAGCCGGCGATCCCCGGCTCGAAGCGAAGCGTCAACGTGTGGTCGCCGGCGTCGGGAAGGTCGACGAGGCGATAGAGGCGTTGGTTGGAGATCGTCGTGGACCCGCCGCTCACGTCCTGGCCGGCGAAACGGTCTGAGATCGGCTCGCCGTCGAGCTCCACTCGCAGCGTGCGTGGGCGTCCGGGCGAGCCCATGACGAGAAACACCCGGCGCGCCTGAAAGCGCAGCGAGATCGTGCCGTCCGCGAGCGCGGTGGCCGACTCGGTGTTGACCCTCCAGTCGCCCCCGAACGCGAACTGATTGGGGTCCAAGTCGCCGGGATCGGGTGCGTCATATGTGCTCGCGCCGGGGTTCGGGCCCTCGACCCAGCCCTGCCCGCGCTCGTAGCCCAGGTAGGTCTCTGGCGTGCGCAGGTCCGGGTCGATCGTCTCCGCAGTGGCCTCGGCCGTCGGCCCGAGCTCCGCGTCGCCGGCCTCGGCCAGCAGCGAGCGGATGGCCAGCTCGGTGGTCTCGTATGCGCCCTCGCCGAAGTGCGCGTAGCGAAGGTGCCCGCGGGAATCGATCAGGTACTTGGCCGGCCAGTACTGGTTGGCGAACGCGCTCCAGGTGCCGAGCTCGTTGTCCTGGACCACCGGATAGCGGATCCCGTACTCGCCGATCGCGTCGGAGACGTTCCCGGCATCCTTCTCGAACGAGAACTCCGGGCTGTGCACTCCGACGATCGTCAGCCCGTCCCGCCGATAGTCGTCGTCCCACGCGCGCAGGTAGGGCAGCGTGCGGATGCAGTTGATGCACGTGTAGGTCCAGAAGTCGATCAGCACCACGCGGCCGCGTTCGGTGAGGTCCGCGATCTCGAGCGGCTTGCCCCGTGGCGTGTTGAACCACTCCTGCGTGTTGGTGAAGTCCGGCGCGGCGCCGTAGTCGGGTAGCTCGATTCCCTCCTCGGCCTCAGCCGCGCCGCCCTCCTCGGCGCCGTGGCCGCCGCGCACCGCCGCCAGGTCCTCCGCGACCGCCTCGCTCTCCTCGAGGTCGCCGGTTGGGTTGACCAGGAAGGCCGGCAGGTCGTCGGCGATCGCGTTCTGGAACTCGAGGTCGAGATCGGCAGTCATCGCCACCGCCACGGCCACCATCACCGCGCCTGTACCGGCCTGCACCCACGATTGGTAGGGCCGCCGGCGATCGGCAACGCGGCGGCCGCCGAGCATCAGCGCGTAGAGCACCGCTCCCGAGCCGATCGCGTACGCGGACGCCACCGCCAGCTTGCCCGCGGTGAAGTCCTGCGCGGCCGAGACGGTGACCACCCCGGCCAGGATCGGCCCGGCGCAGGGCGTGTAGACGAAGCCGAGGCTGGCGCCGAGCACCAGACCGGAGCCGAACCCCTCGCCGGCGACGCGCACCGGGGCCGGGGCGAGGCGGCTGCCCAGCGCCTCGATGCGGTCCGCGAGACTCGGGATCAGCAGCGCGATGCCGAACGCGAGCAGGGTCGCGATGGCGAGCGTGCGAACGAAGTCGTCCGGCAGCCCCAGGGCATCGATCACATAGACGAGCGCCACGGTGGCGAACGTGAACGCGAGCACGAGCCCGGTGACGACACCGAGCGGCCGCCGTCGGCCGCCCGTGACGCCGGCGCCGAGCACGGCCGGCAAGACGGGCAACACGCACGGCGAGAGCGCCGTGCCTGCGCCCGCCAGCAGCGCGAACAGCATCAGCAAGGCCACGCGGGCAGAGTCTCGCTGAACCGCCAAACGTTTCTGCCGTTGGTGCGAATGAACCGCTTTAGCGGCGAAAGCAGCATGTGCCGTTGGTGGTTACGGTCAGCGCGTGGACGCGCGCGAGGCCGACGTGATCGTCGTCGGGGCCGGGCTGGCGGGACTGGCCGCGGCCCGGTCGCTGATCGCCGGAGGCGTCAAGCCGCTGGTGATCGAGGCCCGCGACCGGGTCGGCGGGCGGACGCTCAACGAGGACTTGGGCGGCGGGAAGGTGGTCGAGGTCGGCGGCGAGTGGATCGGTCCCACCCAGGACCGTCTCGCGTCCCTGGCGGCCGAGCTCGAGATCGAGACGTTTCCCACGCACATCGAGGGCGAGAACACGCTCGAGCTGAACGGCCGGGTCAGCCGCTATAGCGGCACGATCCCGAAGCTCAACCCGGCGGCGCTCGTCGAGATCGAGCTGGCCACCCGCAAGCTGGATCGGATGGCGCGACGGGTCGATCTCGAAGCGCCCTGGACCAGTCAGGACGCCCGGAAGCTCGACGGCACGACCGTCGCCACGTGGCTGGATCGCCGCATCCGCACCCGCACCGCGAGGGAGTTGGTCGAGATCGCAGTGCGCACGGTCTGGGGCGCGGACGCCAGCGATCTCTCGCTGCTCTACGCGCTCTCCTACATCGGTGCCGCAGGCGGGTTCTACGCGCTGCTCGATACCGACGGCGGCGCCCAGCAGGACCGCTTTGTGGGCGGCTCGCAGCTGATCTCGCTGCGGATGGCCGAAGAGCTCGGCGATCGCGTGGTGCTCTCGGCCCCCGTGGGGCGCGTCGAGCACGATGCGAACGGGGTCACCGTCTCCGCGGGCGAGGTCGTCGCGCGCGCCCGGCGTCTGATCGTCACCGCGCCGCCTCCGACCTGCGCGCGAATCGATTGGCAGCCCGCCCTGCCCATGGCCCGAACACAGCTGGCCCAGCGCATGCCGGGCGGGTCGTATCTCAAATGTCAGGCGGTCTACGACGAGCCGTTCTGGCGCGCCGACGGCCTTTCTGGCAGCGGCGCGAGCGACATTGGGCCGGCCACCACGACTTTCGACAACTCTCCTGAGGATGGCTCGCCAGGGATCCTGCTCGGCTTCGTAAGCGGTTCCGACGCGAGGCGCCTCGCGAAGCTCGGCGTCAGCGAACGACGCGGGGCGGTACTCGAGGGCTTTGCGCGCATGTACGGGCCGCGAGCGCTCGGAGTCGAGCGCTACCTCGAGCAGGACTGGTCGCGCGAGCCGTGGACCGGGGGCGCGCCCATCTTCTACATGCCGCCGGGCACCTGGACGGGGCTCGGCAAGGCGCTGCGCGAGCAGGTCGGCCCGATTCATTGGGCGGGCAGCGAGACCTCCACGAAGTGGCCGGGCTACATGGACGGCGCGGTCCGCTCGGGCGAGCGCGCCGCCGCCGAAGCGCTGGCCTCGATGTAGCACGCTCCTACAATGGCCCTATGGCCGACGCTCAGGCCGAGATCCCGATCTTCGAGCTGCCCGTCGTGCTCCTGCCCGGCGAGCTGCTGCCGCTTCACATCTTCGAGGAGCGCTACAAGCGGATGATCGCCCATTGCCTCGACGCCGAGGAGCCGTTCGGGATCGTGTTTCGCGACGACGAGGGCAGCGCTCGCCGCATCGGCTGTGAGGCGCGCGTGACGGAGGTCTTGGAGCGGTTCGACGACGGACGCCTGAACATCGTCGTCGCCGGCGAGAGACCGTTCCGGGTCCTTGACCGGTACGAGGCGCCCGACTATCCGGCCGGCGAGATCGAGACGATCGAGCCGCCTCTGCTGGCCGAGGAGGATCCCGATGCGGCCGAGCGAGCGCGCACCGCGTTCGCGGAACTGGTCGAGCGCGTCTCGGGCGAACCGCCCGCCGCGGAAGAGCTGGCGGGCGAGGACGCTTACGGGCTCGCTGCGCGCGTGGAGCTCCCCGCCGAAACGAAGCAGAGGCTGCTCGAGCTTCGCTCCGAGCCCGAGCGAATGCGGGTGCTCGGAAACGCGCTGCGGGCGCTGGCCGACGTCGTGAGCCGGTCGCGCGAGATAGCCGAGCGCGCCCGCATGAACGGGAAGCTGATCATCGGCGACCTCGGCTAGCGCGCGAGCCGTAGACTCGACCGCCCATGCGCGAGCTGCCTCTCCCCGCGCATTTCGATCCGGCTCGGGTGGGCGAGGTGTGGCGGGTTCCGTACGAGGATCGCGCGCACGAGGCGCCGGTCTGGGCGCAGGAACATGGGCTCAGCCGCGCCGCGGGTGACTCGTTTCGAGTCTGCCTGCTCACCGTCGACGTGCAGAACACCTTCTGCATCCCAGAGTTCGAGCTGTTCGTCGCCGGGCGCTCCGGCAACGGCGCCGTCGAGGACAACCGCCGCCTGTGCGAGTTCATCTACCGCAACCTCGGCTCCCTCTCCCAGGTCTTCCTGAGTCTCGACACCCACCACGCGATGCAGGTGTTTCACGCGATCTGGCTCGTCGACGACGAGGGCCACCACCCGACCCCTTACACGCTGGTTTCGGCTGAGGATGTCGAGTCCGGACGCTGGAGGTTGAATACGGCAGTCGCCGAGGCGCTCGGGATCGACGCCGGCTACGCGGCGCGCCACCTCGCCCACTACACGCGGCGGTTGGCGGAGGGGGGCAAGTACGACCTGACGATCTGGCCGTATCACGCGATGCTGGGCGGCATCGGGCACGCCCTCGTCTCGGCGGTCGAGGAAGCGATCTTCTTTCACGGGATCGCTCGGTTGAGCAAGCCGGAATTCCAGGTCAAGGGCGACAACGCGTTCACCGAGCACTACTCGATGCTCGGGCCTGAGGTGACCGAGGGGCCAGACGGCAACCGGCTCGGCGGCAGGAACGTCGAGCTGATCGAACGCTTGCTCTCCTTCGATGCAGTCGTCGTAGCCGGACAGGCGAAGAGCCACTGCCTGGCGTGGACGATCGACGATCTGCTCTCAGACGACGACGTGCGCGAGCGCAGACTCGCTGAACGCACCTACCTGCTCGAGGACTGCACCTCTCCCGTGGTCGTGCCCGGAGTCGTCGACTACACGGACGAGGCGAACGCCGCCTTCGATCGGTACGTGGACGCGGGCATGCACGTCGTCCGGTCAACCGACCCGCTTTCTGACTGGCCGGGCATCGAGGAGCACATGTCCGCCGCGAGCGAGACGCGCTGACGGCTACGCGACGGCGATCGCGCCGCCGCGCCGGGGATCTCCCCCGCCCCGCAGCTCGCCCGTCGCCGGATCGCGGGCCACGGCGTGCACACCGCCGAAGAACACGTTTAGCTCCCGCCAGCGGAAGACTCCGTAGCCGCGTTCCTCGAGCCGGCGCAGGGCCTCTTCGTCCACCCCCGGCTCCGCCTGCACCGTCCCGGCCTCGAAGTGCACGCGGGGCGCGACCACCGCGTCCGTGACCTCCATGCCGTCGGCCACGACCCGAAGCACCGTTTGGAGGACCGCGGAGCGAATCCGGTTCGACCCCCCGCTGCCAAGCCCGAGCTCGAGCTCGCCGTCTCGCAGGACGACGGTCGGCGACATCATCGAGGGCAGCCGTACGCCCGGCGGGTGGCGATGGAAGCCGTGCGGGTTGAGGTCCTCCTCGCCGAGCATGTTGTTTACGTGCACGCCGGTCCCCGGCACTATCAGCCCGGATCCCGTGCCGTTCGAGCAGGTGACCGTGGCGCAGTCGCCGACGGCGTCGACGGCCGTGATGTGCGTCGTCGATCCGAGCCGATCGTCCGGGGAGAGCGGCCCCTCCTGGGCCCGCTGGCGGGCCGCGACGTCCGCGGCCGCCGCCTCGAGCCGGCTGGGATCGAGGACGCGCTCCACGAGACCGTGCTCGTGCAGCCCTGACAGGAAGTCCTCGGTGCGGACGGCCTGCGCCGCCTCCATCGCCCCGACCACCTCCTCAACGCCGATCTCGCCGAGTCGCTCCAGAACGTCGAGGGCGAAGGCGATCAGCACGCCCCCCGACGACGGCGGCGGGTTGGTGAGCATGTCGCGGCCACGGAACGCGGCCCGGGCCGGCGTGCGGGCAACCGGCTGGTAGGCGGCGAGATCCTCGCGCCCGAGCGTGCCGCCGCGCTCGAGGACCCCCTCGGAGATCGCCGCCGCCGTCTGGCCGCGGTAGAAGGGCTCCGAGCCCTCGGCGCCCAAGCGCTCCAGCGCATCGCCGAGGTCGCTGAAGCGAAACGTCTCGCCGGCGCGGAGGATCCGGCCCTGCGGCGCGTAGATCTCCCGACCCTCGTCGTGGTGGGTGAGGATCGGCTCGAGGATCTCCAGGAAGAAGGCCTGTTCGGCATTTACCTCGACCCCATCCCGCGCCAGGCGTGCGGGCGCTGCCGCGAGCTCCGCCAGCGGCACGGTGCCGAAGCGCCGGAGCGCCTCTTCGAGGCCGGCGGGCGTACCCGGCACGCCGCACGACGCGGCGCCGACGTTGAAGACCTGCGGCGTCTCCTCGGTGAAGTAGACCGGGATCGGCACCAGCTCCGATCGCCTCGCGGCAGCCTCGAGCCCGGGCGCAGCGACGAAGAAGTCGAGCAGCACCGACTCCTCGCTCGTGTGAACGAGCATGAAGCCGCCTGCGCCGAGCCCCGTGAGCGGGCTCTCGGTGACGAACGAGGTCATCACCGCCGCCACCGCGGCGTCGACGGCGTTCCCTCCCTCGCGCAGCACGCGCGCCCCGGCCTCCGCGGTGAGCGGGTGCCCGGCCGCGACTACACCACGCGCGCTCATGTGCGCAGCCTAGGTCGCCCGGCAGGACAAGAGGCGCCGAAAAGCGAGACCGGCGAGGACGCAGGCCGGGCGGCGAAGCGAGCGTAGCTTGAGCCTACGTGAGCGAGACGTCCGGCCGAGAACATGGCCAGGCGATGCTTTGCAGGCGCGTCCTACCTGCCGGGGACGAATTCCGGGACTTCGATGGAAAGGTCCCGAGGACGCGATTCGAAGCTCTTCGCGGTGCCGGCCCGGCGGTCCTCGGGCCGCCGCGTGGAGGTCGTCGTCGTGCCGGCCGCGCGGCGCCCACCGGCACTGCCGTCGGCCCGCCGCGCCCTGCCATCGAACCGAGTCGCGATCACCGTCACCCAGACCTGATCGTCGAGCGTCTCGTCGATGTTGGCGCCGAAGATGATGTTCGCGTCCGGGTGTGCTGCCTCCTGAACGGTCTTGGCGGCCTCGCTGACCTCCAGCAGCGAGAGGTCCTCACCTCCGGTGATCGACAACAGGATCGAGCGCGCGCCATCGACGGAGGTCTCCAGGAGCGGCGACGAGACTGCACCCTCGGCAGCGAGCGCGGCGCGGTTCTCGCCCGTGCCCATGCCGATCCCAAGCAGCGCCTGCCCAGCGTCCCGCATGGTCGTGCGGACGTCGGCGAAGTCGAGGTTGATCAGGCCCGGCAGGGTGATCAGCTCGGAGATACCCTGGACGCCCTGGCGCAGCACGTCGTCGGCCACCTGGAACGCCTCGATCATCGTCGTGGTCTTGGCGAGCACGCTCAGCAGGCGCTCGTTGGGCACGACGATCAGCGTGTCGACCTCGGCGCCGAGCGCATCGACGCCGTCATCGGCCTGCTTTGCCCGGCGGGTGCCCTCGAAGCGGAATGGCTTGGTGACGATTCCAACGGTGAGCGCACCGACGTCGCGCGCGAGCCGCGCCACGACAGGCGCCGCGCCGGTTCCGGTGCCTCCTCCGGCCCCGGCGGTGACAAAGACCATGTCGGAGCCCTTCAGGAGCCGCTTGATCTTGTCCTGCTCCTCAAACGCGGCGCGGTAGCCGAGCTCCGGTTTCGAGCCGGTGCCGAGGCCGCGCGAGACGCCACTGCCGAGATGGACGGTGACGTCGGCCGAAGACTGCTGAAGCGACTGCAGGTCGGTGTTGATGGCCATGAACTCGACGCCGGGGATCTGCGCCTCGACCATCCGGTTGGTGGCGTTCACGCCGGCGCCGCCGACGCCGACCACCCTGATCACCGGTGCGTGCGGACGCGGCTCGCCAACCGACACGTCGGTGCCGAAGCCGGGTTCCTCGCGGCCGAAGGCCGGACCCTCCACATCGGGCATGTCCTCGCCGAAGATCCTGTTCAGCCGGTCCTTCGCGGGGGGCGGTGAGACGGCCTCGGGCTCGTCGACCCTGTAGGCCCGCACGCGCTCGGGGTCGGGGGGCTCGGACTCGCGCTCGACCGGCGGTACGGGACCCTGTTCCATCGGCGGCTCCGGCCGGTGGCCGAACGGCCGCTCGGGCTCCCGGCGCGGCTCCTGGGACGAAGGCGGCGCGTCGACCGCGCCCTCGTTCATCACGGTGGTGTCGTCCTCCCGCGTGGGAGACTCCGGAGCCTCGGGAGGATCGTCAGGCTCGACGGTGGACCGGAACAGGTCAGCGAGCGGGCCCTCACGCATGCTGGCCCGCTTACGACGCGCCATTCGTCAGAACCTCCTTCGCCAGCTCGCGGTAGTAGTTGGCGGCGTTACCGGTCGGATCGTACTTCAGCACGCTGCTGCCACGGACAGGTGCCTCGGCGAACTTGATCGCCTTGCGAATCCGGGACTTGAAGACCAGGTCGCCGAAGTTCTCCTCCAGGATCTCCACGGCCTCCTTGGCGTGCACCGTGCGAGAATCGAGCATCGTCGGGAGGATCCCCTCGATCTTGACCCGTGGGTTGAGGTTCTCGCGGATCATCTCGAGCGTGTTCTGGAGCTGGACCAGACCACGCATGGACAAATACTCGCATTGGACGGGGACGATCACTTTGTCCGAGGCCGTGAGCGCGTTCACGGTCAGCAGGCCGAGGCTCGGCGGCGTGTCGATGCAGACGAAGTCGTAGTCGTCGGCGACGGCTGACAGCGCCTTCTCGAGCGAGCGCTCGCGGCCGATCTGCGTGGACATCGCGATCTCGGCGCCGGCGAGATCGATGGAAGCGACCGCGATGTCGATCTCGCGCTTCTGGATCACCTCTCGGATCGGGACGTGGTGGACGAGCACGTCGAACATCGACTTCTCGACCTTGTCAGGATCGACCCCCTGGCTCATCGTCAGGTTGCCCTGCGGGTCGAGGTCGACGCAAAGCACGTCGTGTCCGGACTCCGAGAACGCCACGGCGAGGTTCAGGGTGGTCGTGGTCTTGGCCACGCCGCCCTTTTGGTTGGCGAACGAGATCACCTGCGCCCGCCGGCCGGTCTCCTCCGGGTGCTCGGCGCCGACTGCCGGCGTCGGCTGGCTGCGCGAGGGCGCGATCGCCTGGCCGGCGGTGATGCGGCCCTCCTCGTCGGGCCGGGGCGGCACGACGTTGGCCGGTGGCGGCGAGGGCGCGCGCTCGACGTCCTCGCGCTTCGCGACCCCGGCGTTTTCCACCTCGGCCTTCTCCATCTCGGCCTTCTCCACCTCGGCGTTCTCCGGCTCAGCGTTCGCCGGCACCTTCTCAGGCGCGCCGTTGTTCTGTGCGCCGACGTCGTCGGCGCGTGATCCGCGGCTGAACAGTCCCATTACTTCGCGCTTATTCGCACGCGCTAGCGCCTTTCCTGCTCATGCAAGCTGAAATGATCCGCGCGTGCCGGACCTGCTCGACAAGCGGCTGGTGATCGTCACGGGAAAGGGCGGGGTCGGCAAGTCGACCGTCGCCCTCGCCACGGCGATCGCAGCCTCTAAAAGAGGCAAGCGGACGATCCTGTGCGAGGTCGCCGCCCAAGAGCGGCTGTCGCGCGTCTTCCATCGTGCCGAGATCGGGTTCCACGAGGTCGAGATGGACGAGAACCTGTGGGCGATCTCAATCGACCCGGACGAGTCGATGAGCGAGTACCTGCTGATCCAGCTCAAGGTTCGGGCGATGCGGGACCTGCTCGTGCGCTCGAAGATCTTCTCTTACCTGGCGGCCGCGACGCCCGGGCTCAAGGAGCTGGTGACGATCGGCAAGATCTGGGAGCTCGCGCAGCCCGAGCGGAAGGTCAAGGGCGGGCGTCACTACGACCTCGTGGTCGTCGACGCCCCGGCCACTGGACACGGCGTTGGGTTCCTGCAGACGCCGCGCACGTTCGCGAGCATCGCGCGCGTCGGGCCGATCAGGTCGCAGGCCGAGACGCTGGACAAGTTCATCCGCAACGAGCGCAAGACGGGCGTCCAGATCGTCGCCTTTCCCGAGGAGATGCCGGTGAACGAAACGGCGACGCTGGAGAGCGACCTTGCCGAGGAGGTCGGCGTGGCGGTCGATCGCATCGTCATGAACGGGATGTACCCGGAGCTGTTCAGCGACGGCGAAGCCGACCGCCTCGCGAGCGTGGCGTCAGAAAGCGACGGTGTGGTGCGCGCCGCCTGCAGGGCCGCCGTGCGGGAATGCCGCCGGGCGCGCTCCCAGCGCGAGCAGCTCGCCAGACTCGAGGAGCTGACTCAGGCGCCGGTGACGACGCTGCCGTTCCTGTTCGAGCCCGACCTGGGCGTGGAGCAGATCGGCGTGCTCGCTGAGGAGCTGGCGTAGTGGCATCGATCGCCGAGCTGCTCGAGGGCAAGCGGGTCTGCATCTGCGCGGGCTCGGGAGGGGTCGGCAAGACAACCACGTCGGCGGCGATCGCGGCAGGGATGGCGGCGCGCGGGCACAAGGTGGCGGTGCTGACGATCGACCCCGCGCAGCGCCTCGCAGACTCGCTCGGCCTGCCGGAGCTGGGCAACACCGAGCGGCAGGTCGACCCGGCGGTGTTTGAGGAGGCGGGAGTCGAAACCAACCGGGGCGAGCTGTGGGCGATGATGCTCGACGCCAAGGCAACCTTCGACGAGGTCGTCCGCAAGCACGCGCCGGACGCGGAGACGCGGGAGCGCATCCTGGAGAACCGCATCTATCAGCAGCTCTCCAACGCGCTCGCGGGATCGCAGGAGTACATGGCAATGGAGAAGCTGTTCGAGATCCACGCGGAGGATCGCTATGACCTGCTCGTCCTCGACACACCGCCGAGCCGCAGCGCGCTCGACTTCCTCGACGCCCCCAGGCGACTAACCCAGTTCATCGAGGGTCGCGCCCTGCAGGTGTTCATCAAGCCCACCGGCTTCGGGATGAAGGTGTTCGGCCGCGGCGCGGGTATGGCGTTCGGCGTCCTGAAGCGCCTGACGGGTGTGGACCTGCTGCAGGACCTCGCGGAATTCTTCCAGGCGATGAGCGGGATGGTTGGCGGGTTCCAGGAACGCGCCAAGCGCGTGACCGAGCTGCTGGCCGCCGACGAGAGCACGTTCCTGGTGGTCTGCGGGCCACGGGGCGAACCGATCGACGAGGCCGTCTACTTCCACCGCAAGCTGGTCGAGGCGAAGCTCCCCTTCGGCGGCGTGATCGTGAACAAGGTCCACTACGAGGACGAGATGCCCGTCGAGCGCGAGGAGCTCGGGCCCGAGCTCACCGAAGCGATCGGCGACGAGGACCTCGCGGCCCGGGTGCGCGAGAACTTCGAGGCCTTCCGCAAGCTCTCGGAGCGCGACCGTCGCAACGTCCAGCACCTGGCCGCTGAGATGCGGACGCGGGCGGTGATCCGCGTTCCATACCTCGACGAGGACGTTCACGACCTCGCCGGGCTGATGGAGATCAACCGCTACCTGTTCGCCTCGGGAAGCGAGGAACGCGCGGAGATCGCCGCCTCGGTCTGACCTCCCTTGGCAGGGCGAAGCCGCCGGGTGTCCCCGCCCGGCGGCTCGCGCCCGCTTCCTGGGGTGATCGGAGGAAGTCTCGGTTAGGACACCGGCGCTCGGCGCCGCTCGTAGGCGAGCTCGCGAACGCTCCAGTCGCAGTCATCCGGGCGGGGGAAGAGGTTCGCCACCCGGTCGGCGCGCGCCCGGCGCTCGGCTTGAGTCTGAGCGATCAGTCGCAGGACGGGGCTGCCCTCAGTCTCGTCGGCCGACTGCGCCTCGGGCTCGTGGTGCGGCTCGGGGTCGGGGACCGCGTCGAGCACGGTGGTCGGCGGCTCGGCGAGCGCCGGGTTGGGCTTGAGTCGGGGGGTCACTGTCTCTTCCTCGGGCTGGCGGTGTGCCTGCACCGTGATTCGACCGGCCGGCTCGAACACCTCCCCGTCGTCCTCCGCGAGGGCGTCCTCGGCGCCGAGTTCGTCGTCGCCCTCGAGCTCGTCCTCGCCCTCGAGCTCGTCGGCGGCAACGTCCTCATCGCCGCCCCCGAGCTCGCCCTCGTCGTCGTCGAGCTCGTCTACTTCGGCATCCTGATCCTCAAAGTCCTCGGCGCTGAGGTCCCACTCGGCGGTCTCGCCGCGCTGCTCGGCCGCGCCGTCGCCGACCGCGAGTCCGTCGGCGAGCAGGACCTCGTCCGCGGTCGAGCGCAGCTCGGATCCGAGGTGGCCGCAGGCAGCGTCCTTGAGGATCGCCCTGACAAGTTCTTCGAGCTGGGTCGCCGTCTCGGCCGGGGCCGGGCCGCCGGCCGGAGGCTCGCCACTCCACAGCTCGCGCTCGAGGGCAACCGCGCGATCGACGACGGCCTTGACCTCGTCGCGATGGTCGGGCTCGGCACACAAGGCCGCCACCCGCATCGCCAGGCCCAGGTCGGCTGGGCCGCCGCCCTCGAGCACGAAGCGCAGCGAGAGCAGGTAGTCGTTCAGGGCCTCCAGCACCACCTGGCGTTCCAGCCCCGCCTCGAAGCGTGAGATCGCCCTGCCGAGCGCCGCGGGAAGCCCCGGGCGATCGGCCGCCTGCCGGCCGAAGGGCGTCGACGGGCCGGCGAGCGCGCGGGAGAGCGCGGCGAGGTCCGCCAGGTCCGTCTCCGTGAGGCGGTAGCCGCCGGGCCGTGGCTTACCGGCGCCGGTGGCGATCCGCCGCCAGCGATCGCCCGCGATCTTGGTCCAGGCGTGCGGGCCCAGGCTGACGCCGCCGGCCTTGTACAGGCGCAGCGTCGTGATGAGCCGCTTGAAGGCCTCGGTCGCGAGGGTGCCAACGTCGGGGGTGTCCTCGGATTCGGGGTCCGGCTTGGCAAAGCGGGCGACCGCGAGGAAGGTGGGCTCCCAGCCGGCGGCGCCCATCCCGTCGGTGGCGCGTGCCTCCGCGGGCACGTCAACCGTGTCGGCGCGAACGATCGAGGCTGTGACGAGGTCGAGACTGGTGGCCGGCATCTGAAGGCCCCGCGCCGGCACGATCACCTCGATCTCCCCCTCGGTGGCCTCGCCGCCGGCCTCGAGCTCGTCGATCGCGACCTCGAGCCGCTCGCGATCGAGGGAAAAGTCTGTGCTGTCGGCCCACAGGCGGCAGAGGAAGACGGTCCCGGCCAGCTCGGCGCGGGCCTTCGCGTCGACGGGCACGTTCACGCCGAACTGCTCCAGGTAGCGGCCCGCCAGTTCGGCCGACTCGATCGCCGCGCAGGCCGCTCCAAAGGAGTCCAGCTCGCGCAGCGCGCCGACGTGGTCGCGCACGAAACGCTCGGTCAGCGGCTCGTACTGGACGAGCGGCGACCCGTTGCCGGGCTCGCGGACCTCGTAAGGAATCTCCTCGCCCGATGCGATCAGCCCCTTGAACAGCCGCGCGCCGTCGCGGGCCATCTCCGTCAGTCCCTCGCGCACCACCAGGTTTCGCATGCGGGGTGACTTCGCGCCCACCCAGGCACGCTCCTGCCCTGCAATCCGAGTTGCAGCTAGGCGGCGACCGGAGTGCTCGAGTCCCGCACGAGCCAGCGACGGCCGTACTCGCGCATGTCCTCGATCAGCGGCACGAGGTCACGCCCCTTCTCGGTCAGGGCGTACTCGACGCGGGGCGGGACCTCGGGATACGTCTGCCGCTCGACGATCCCGGCCTCCTCGAGCGCCCGAAGGCGAAGCGAGAGGGTGCGCGGGCTGATGCCCTCCAGGGAGCGCTCGAGCTCGCAGAACCTGCAGCTCTCGTCGGCCAGATCGCGGATCACGAGGAGGGTCCACTTGCCGGAGATGATCTCCGCACACGAACCGACTGGACAGGTTCCTTGAGCCATTGCTGTCATCGAGCGGGCGGGGCTTGGGTCGAAGCCCGCTCAACGAGCGAGTATAGCCAAAGCTTTACGAACTGAAGTAGGTGTCGGAGTCCCCGTCGCCGTCGCCGGGAACGGCCGCGACGACCTGCTCGATCCCGCTCGCCCGGCGACCCTCGGCGTCGAGCATCAGCTTGAAGTCGTGCGGGCTGGAGGCGGTCTCGAGCGCGACCTCCTCGGTCAGATTGCCCGCCAGGACGTGCTTGAGCAGAGCCTGGTCGAAGGTCTGCATGCCGTAGTACTCGCCCTCGGCGATCACCTCGGTCATGCGTCCCGTCTCCTGCGGGTTGAGGATCAGGTCCTGAACGCGGCCGGTGACGACGAGCACCTCGCACACCGCGACGCGCCCGTCGCCGCCGGCACGCTGCACGAGACGCTGGCCGACGACCCCGCGTAACGTCGAGGCCAGCATCACCCGCGCCTGCTGCTGCAGGTGTGGCGGGAAGAAGTCGATGATCCGGTTCACGGTCTCGGTGGCGTCCAGGGTGTGAAGCGTGGAGAGGACCAGGTGCCCGGTCTCGGCCGCCGACAGCGCCGTGCGGACCGTCTCCTCGTCGCGCATCTCGCCGATCAGGATCACGTCGGGGTCCTGCCGCAAGACCCGCCGCATCGCGCGCGCGAAGCTCTCCGTGTCCTGGCCCACCTCGCGCTGGTTGATGATCGAGAGCTTGTCGCGGTGCAGGTACTCGATCGGGTCCTCGAGCGTCACCATGTGCCGGGCGCGGACGGAGTTGATGTGGTCGATCATCGCCGCCAGCGTCGTGGACTTGCCCGACCCCGTCGTCCCGGTGAGCAGCACGATCCCGCGCGGCTCTTCGGCGAGGTCGCGGATCACCGGCGGCAGCCCGAGGTCGTCGATCGTCCGGACCTGGAAGGGAATCGCCCGCAACGCGATCGAGACGTGTCCGCGCTGGCGGAAGGCGTTGACGCGAAAGCGCGACAGCCCGCGAACCTCGTAAGAGAAGTCGGCCTCCCCGACCTTGGCGTACTCCTCGAGCAGCACGGGATCGCGGAGGATGTGCTCCAGAGCCTGCTCGGTGTCCTCAGGCGTCAGGGGGTCGGCGCCCTCGATCGGCCGTAGCTCTCCGTGGATGCGGGCCATCGGCGGCGAGGGCACCTTGACGTGGAGGTCCGAGCCCTCACGCTCGACCACGTAGCTCAGCGCAGCGTCGATATCGAACGCCATCGCACCCTGTATCGGCGTTCGGCGCCAACGCTTGAAGGCGCGGCGTGATCTAGCCTTGGTCCGGTGGGCAACGGAGCGCTAACCGAGGCGGGTGTGCGCGAGGCTCTCGAGGCGTATCTGAGCATGCTCCAGACGCATCCGCGCGCCGAGGAGATGATCGGGGTCGTGCTCACGGAGGACTTCGAGACCGGCTTCTCCGGCGGCCACCTCTGGGCGGGTCGCGAAGGCCTGAGCGACTTCCTGTCTCAGCGCGACGGCTTTTTCGACGAGCGCCACACGCTCAAGGAGATCACCGAGTGGCGCCAGACGTCGGACAATGAAGCCGAGGCCGAGAGCAGACTGGAATTCTTCCTGCGCAGCTGGAAGGCGCCGGCCGCAACGAGCCAGGAGTACACGGGCGATGCCCTGCACAGCTGGCGACTGCGTTACGAGGGCGATCGGTGGCTGGTCGCCGCCCAGATCGTCGACGGGTTCGAGAACCTCAACGACAACGCGCAGACGCTCTTCGCTACGCCGGACTCGGGCCTGAACCGCTGAGGCGCGGGTCAGCGCTCGACGTCGACGAGCAACGACTCGGCGCGCGCCAAAAGCCGGCCGTCGGGAGCCTGGATCGCGGCTCCCGTGACGTGCTTGCGCCCGTCGCGGGCAATGGGCCAGGCGGTGACGATCGACGGCTCACCCGTCGGAACCGAGCCCAGCAACTCCACGCGTTGGCGGGCCAGCACCGAGAAGTAACCCCGTGGGAAACGCAGCTCGCCGTCATCCCCGAACCACGCCGCCCAGATCGTCGGGCAGTCCAGAGCCGCCCAGACGAACTCGTCCGGGAGGGTCTGCTGCGGCGTGAGCCGCGGGTCGGGAGTCCAAGCCGCGGCGAGGAAGCGCTCGCGTTCCGGGATCCGGCCCATGAACAGGCGCAGGCCGTCGCCCTGGGAGCGATCGGGCCCGCACGTGAAGCAACCGGGGTAGAGGTGCCCGGCGTCGTGAACGAGGTCCTCCCGGGCGGCGCGCGCCCTATCGAACGTCGGCGCCTGAGGAATGTCGAGCTCGAAGTCGGCCGGGTGGGCCTGAAGCACCAGGGTCTCGCCGTCGCGCAACTCGACCCCGTCGCCCGCGGACTCGACGATCAGGTCCCGCTCGAGCGGAGGCAACGCACGCAGATTGGCCTCGGCGGGCCCGTCGATCCCCCGCGCGGCTACCCCGGCCGCATAGCCGCCAAGCGCGCCGTCCTCAAAGCCCTGAAAGCGGCGCTCGAAGACGACCGTGTCGGTCAGGCGACTTCCCGCAGCTTCTGCGCTTCAGCCAGCGACTGAAGCTTCTTGAGCGACTGGTTCTCGATCTGCCGGATGCGCTCACGGGTGACGTTGAAGGTCCGCCCGACCTCGTCCAGCGTCCTCGGGTGCTCGCCGCCGAGCCCGTAGCGCAGCTCGAGCACCCGGCGCTCGCGGTAGGAGAGGTTCTCGAGCGCCTCTCGCAGGGCCTCCTTGGTGAGCAGGTCCGCGGCGCGCTCGAACGGCGACTCGGCCTTCTCGTCGGCGATGAACTGCCCGAACTCCGACTCCTCCTCGTCGCCGACGGGCTTCTCCAGCGACACCGGCGCCTGCGCGGAGCGCTTGATCTGGTCGACCTCCTCGGGGTCGATGCCGGTGACCTCGGCGATCTCCTCGGGCGTCGGCTCGCGGCCCAGCTCGGTGACGAGCTTTCGCTCGGCGCGGCCGATCTTGTTCAGCTTCTCGACCACGTGCACGGGGATCCGGATCGTCCGCGCCTTGTCGGCGAGCGCGCGGGCGATCGCCTGGCGGATCCACCAGGTCGCGTAGGTGGAGAACTTGAAGCCCTTGCGGTAGTCGAACTTCTCGGCGGCGCGGACCAGGCCCAGCGTGCCCTCTTGGATGAGGTCGAGGAAGGGCAGACCCTGATTGCGGTAGTTCTTGGCGATCGAGACGACGAGGCGGAGGTTGGACTCGACCATCTTCTGCTTCGCGTCGAGGTCGCCGCGCTCGATGCGCTTCGCGAGGTCGACCTCCTCCTGGGCGGTCAGCAGCCGGACCTTGCCGATGTCCTTGAGGAACAGCTGCAGCGAGTCCGTCGTCATGTCCGGCTTCAGGTCCAGCGCGGCCTGCTTGCGGCGCTTGCCGCGCTTGTCGGGCTCGGCGTCGGGCGAAGCGGCCTGCGCGGGATCAACGTCGTCGACGAGCTCGACGCCTTGACCCTCGAAGTAGCCGTACAGCTCCTCGATATCGCCCTCGTCGACATCGACCTCGGAGAGCGCCGTGGCGACCTCGCCGTAGGCGATGACGCCCTCCTGCTGCCCCTTCTGGAGCAGGTTCTTGACCTCCTCCAACTCCTGAAGCTCTGCGATCAGCATCAGCCGGAAATAGCCTTTCTTCCTAGTTACTAGCCACTTTGGGTTCTACGGTCCGCCGCCGCTATCGGCTCATCGGGGCGTTTGCCGGAGGGAGTACCCCCCACCGCCGACAAAAACGCGGACCCGGCAGTCCGCATCGGCCCCGCCAGGCATCCGTTACCTGGCGTGAAGAGTCTCAAACGCGTGTTCGAATGGTAACCGCTTTATTTTTTGTAGTCAACGAGTTTTCGCCGTGGTTGCGCCGATTTCCGCCGCTCCCCGGCACGCTCGCCCCGCGCGCGCGGGCCTGGAGACGGCGTGAACATCCCTCCAACACCGGGGCGGCCGCGGAGTTACGACGGGCGCCGACGCCTGACTCAGGCGCAGCGCGCAATCCGTCGCAACGCGGCCGTCCGCGATTCGCGCTGGAATACGCGCGGTGAGCGAGCAGCCTGACGCTGGCGGGGTCTTCGGCAACCTCCCCCGGTCGCGCCCCGGAACGCGCAGCCCGCTGCGCGAGGGAGAGCACGCTGCGCGGAAGCGGGCGGCAACCGATGAGCGTGAGTCGGCGGACGAGACGCTGAGCGCCTCGGCCGGGCGCCAAGACCAGCCGCCCGCGGCAGCGCAGGCTGCCGACGACGAGCCCGCTGCGTCGGATCAGCGGGAGCCCGGCGGTCTCGAGGATCTTGCATGGGCGGGCATCGCCGCGGCCGCCGAGGCGGCCACGATCGGGGTGCGCCTCGCCAGCCGGGCGATGGAGGCCGTCAGGGACGCGGGCAAGCGCAGTTGACCGGGGTTCGGTCCGGCAACTCCGGGCCCGGCCACGTACGGGTCCCCCGTTACCTGCGCGCCTTCTGGGACCGCGCCTACCGCGAGAACGTCACCGGCCTGGCGGCGATGGTGGCATTCAACCTGGTCCTGGCCCTGTTTCCGTTCGCGCTGCTGGTGCTGTTCATATTCGGCCAGGTGCTTCAGAGCACCGACATCGAGGCCAGCGTGATCGAGGACGTGCAGCGTCTGTTTCCGGCGATCGAGCAAGACTCGGCCGAACGGGCGCTCGACCGGATCCGAGACAGCTCGGCGACGATCGGCGTCGCCGCCGCGGTCGGCGCGGTCTGGATCGGGGCGTCGTTCTGGGGGGCGATGGACACCGCGTTCTGCCGCATCTACCACGTCCAGTGCCGCGGCTGGATCGAGCAGAAGCGCTTCGCGCTGGTGATGCTGTTGGTGGTCACTCTGCTGCTGGCGGCGAGCGTTGTGATCCCGGTTGCCGAGGGGCTGCTCGTCTCGAGCGCAGAGGATGCGCCGTTCGGACTCTCGGAGATCAGTTACCTGGACAACGTCCTGCTGCTGATCGCGGCGCTCGTCGTCACGTTCGCCCTCTGCTGCCTGATCTACTACGTCGTCCCGAAGGGCCACGTTCCGTGGCACGGTGTCTGGCCCGGCGCGCTGTTCGTGACCGTGACCACCGGCGTCGCCAACGCCGTGTTCCCGTTCTATCTCGGCGAGATCTCGAACGTGGATGAGCTCGGCGCCGCCCTTGGCTTCATCCTCGTGGCGCTGCTCTGGTTCTATCTCGTCGCGCTCGCGCTGATGGCCGGCGCCGTGATCAACGCCCTGCGCCACGAGCTCCACGACACCGGCACCATCGACGAGCCCTGCTGGGAAGCGGAGCAGCCCGCGCCCACAGTGGCGAAGGCAAAACAGCCTCAGCCGTAGCGGCCGCCCGTGACCTCGCGCAGCTTCGGCCGGTCGTGGCGGGCCTTGACCTCGCGCACGGTCCCGGAGCGCGAACGCATGACCAGCGAATCGGTGCTGGCGTGGCCGTCGCTCAGGTAGCGGACACCGTCGAGCAGGTCGCCGTCCGTGACCCCCGTGGCCGCGAAGAAGACGTCGTTGCCGGAGACGAGGCGGTCGACGTCGAGGACCTCGTCGAGGTCGTAGCCGGCGTCATCGGCGGCCTGGCGCTCATCGTCGTCTCGCGGCCACAGCTTTCCGAGCAGCTGCCCGCCGAGGCACTTGATGGCGGCGGCCGAGAGCACGCCCTCGGGGGTACCGCCGATTCCCCACAGAAGGTCGATCCCGGTGCCCTGGCTGACCGCCGCGAGCGCCGCCGAGACGTCGCCGTCCGTGATGAAGCGGATCCGCCCGCCGACCTCCCTGATCTCCTTGACGGTCTCTGAGTGGCGCGGCCGGTCGAGCATGATCACGGTCACGTCGCCCACATCCACCCGGCGGCGCTCGGCGACCCGCCGGACGACCGCGCCGAGCGGCTCGTCGAGCGTGAGCAGATCGGCGATTTCCGGACCGCCGGCGAGCTTCTCCATGTACACGCACGGGCCCGGGTCGAACATCGTTCCCCGCTCCGCGAGGGCGATCACCGACAGCGCCGCCGGCTGGCCCTGGGCGGTGAGCCGCGTGCCCTCGAGCGGATCGACGGCGATGTCGACCTCGGGCGGGCTGCCGTCGCCGATTCGCTCGCCGTTGTAGAGCATCGGTGCCTCGTCCTTCTCGCCCTCCCCGATCACGACGACTCCGTCCATCGGCACGGTGTCGAGCAGCAGGCGCATCGCGTCGACGGCGGCCTGGTCGGCCGACTCCTTCTCGCCGCGACCGACCCACCGGGCCGCGGCCAGCGCGGCCGCCTCGGTCACCCGAACCAGCTCGAGGGCGAGGTTGCGATCCGGCTTTTCGCCGGAGCGGACCTCGTGCGAGATCACTCCCATCGGAGGGAGGCTATAGCCGCGTGGGGTAGCGACGAAGTCGCGGTGCAAGCGCTTACGGCTGCCGCGTGAGTAACGCGCCCTAGCGCGCCGACAGCGGACGCGAAGCGGAGGATGTCGGCGGAGTTGTTCCTAGACGGTGCCCGGGGCTTTTCGGGCCTGCGCCCCGCCGCTCTCCATCGAGCGGAAGAAGCCCGTTGCCGCGATCGCGATGGACGCCAGCAGGGCGATCCAGTAGCCGTAGTCGAGGCTCAGCCCGATCTCGGCGGTGCCCGAGCCGGGCTTGTCGATGATCCCGTTGTAGGCGATCAACACCATCGCCGCGAAGCCCGCGACCATGGTCAGCTCGCCCGGTGGCCAGGACAGCGCGTGGCCGCGGACGAGGATCCAAGCGAGGATCACGGGCGCCAGCGCGGCCAGCAGCAGCAGCCAGCGCAGGATCGGGAAGGTCTCGAACCCGGTGCAGTCGGTATCGCCGACTCCGCAGATCCAGTCACCGGAGTCCGAGGTCTTCTCGACTCCCGCCAGGTCGTAGGAATACCAGGGCAGGAACAGGATGCTGATGACCAGTGCGAGCGACGCGATGCCGCCCAGCACGACCCGCTCCCGGTTGAGGCGCGAGAAATCCATACCCGCGGCGAGCTTATCCGACCTCAGAGGGCCGGGACGAAGCTCGCGCAGATAGGGTGCCGCGCATGCGCTGGGGCCTGACGCTGCCGCTTCCCGGGCGCCCGTTGCACGACGCGGAGGAGGTCGTTCGCCGCGCCGAGGCCGCCGGTTACACGGACCTCTGGAGCGGCGAGACCAACGGTCCCGACGGGTTCACGCCGCTGGCGCTGGCGGCCGCCTGGACGGACGGCGTCGTGCTGGGTACGGGCGTCGTCGGCGTCTTCACCCGCGGCCCGGCGCTGCTCGCCATGGAGGCGGCGGCGCTGGCCGACGCCAGCGACGGGCGCTTCGTGCTCGGAATCGGAGCGTCGTCGGACCGCATCGTTGAGGGCTGGAACCGAATCCCATTCGAGCGCCCGTTGAGCAAGGTCTCCGAGACCGTCGACTTCCTCCGCGCCGCGCTCGCGGGCGAGCGCACGGAAAGCGGGTTCAAGCTCGAGCAGGCGCCCTCACAGTCCCCCCCGATCGTGCTCGCGGCGCTGCGGGGCAAGATGCTGCGCCTCGCAGCGGAGAAGGCCGACGGCGCATTTACGAACTACCTGCCGCTCTCGGACGTCCGGAAGGTGGTCGAGCAGCTCGAAGGCGCCCCGCAAGGATTCGAGCTCCTGTGCCGCTTTTTTTGCATGCCCGGAGAACGCGACCAGGTCGAGCCGCTCGCCCGGTTCATGTTCGCCTCCTACGCAACGGTGCCCGTTTACGAGGCGTTCTTTCGCTGGCTCGGGCACGGCGAGGCGATCGACGAGATGGTCGCGGCCTGGGCCGCCAAGGACCGCCAGCGCGCCGCCGAGCTGGCGCCGTGGAACCTGATCGAGGAGGTGTTCCTGTTCGGCTCGCCGGAGGCGATCCGGGAGCGCCTCGGCGCTTTCGTCGAGGCGGGTGTCACGGTCCCGGTGCTGCTTCCGATCACGACCCCCGACAAGCAGACCGAGCTGATCGAGGCGCTGGCGCCGCGCTAGTCGTCGCGGCGCAGCAGGCTGCGGACGTCGGCGACCGGGCCGATGTGTCGGAGCTTGTCCGGGTTGACGATCCCGCTCACGCTGGAGATCTGTCCCTCGGCGATCCCCAAGACCATGACGCTGATCACCTCGCCGTCAGGGGTCAGGAAGACCGCGCCCGGCTGGCCGTTGATCTCGGTGCGCCGGATGGACACGTCGCCGATGCGCGCCGCTCCCACGCGCAACCACGCCGACAGCGTGCGAGCCACCCGCTCCCGCCCGTACAAGGCCCGCGCCAACGCGGGCGCCTTGCCGCCACCGTCGCCGTGGAGCTCGACGTCGGCCGCCAGGAGGGACTCCAGCGATTCCAGGTCGCCCTCCTGGAAGGCCGCGAAGAATCGGTCTGCCAGCTCGTCGGCCTCCGCTCGGGAGGCCTCAAAGCGCGGGCGCCCCTCCTCGACCCGGCGCCGTGCACGGACGGCGAGCTGTCGCGTGGCGTCCGGGCTGCGCCCGACGATCTCGGCGATCTCTTCGTAGGGGTAGTCGAACACCTCGCGCAGCAGGAAGGTCGCGCGCTGCTCGGGCGAGAGGCTCTCGAGCAGGACAAGGAAGGCCATGGAGAGCGAGTCCGCGATCTCTGCCTGCTTGGCGGGATCGTCCTCCTCGCCGGTGGTCAGCAACGGCTCCGGCAGCCACTCGCCGACGTAGCGCTCGCGCCGCGCTCGCGCCGAGCGCAGTTCGTCGATCGCAAGCCGCGTGACGACCGTCGCCACGTAAGCCGCCGGTGAGCTGATCTTCTCGCCGGACTCCAATGCGCGGTGGAGCCGAAGCAACCCCTCCTGGACCACGTCCTCCGCCTCCGCCACGCTGCCCAGCATTCGATAGGCGATCGCAAACGCCCTCGGTCGCAGCTCCTCGTAGTCGGACATCTCAGCCGAGTCCCGTGACGAAGCCCTCGCGCCAGCTCGCGTATCGCGGCTGCCAGCCGAGCTCGCGCTTGGCCTTTGCGTTCGAGGCTCCACGGGCCTCGGTCATCATCGTCGTCAGCGCCTCGCCGGCGAGCAGGCGCCCGACCCAGCGTGGAACCCGGCGCGGCGGCTTTGCGCCGACCGCCTCCGCCAGCGCCGGCAACCACTCGCGGGCGGGGGCGGGCTCGTCGTCGACGACGTTGTAGACGCCGCGCCGTCCCGATTCGAGCGCCGCGATGGTCGCCATCGCCGCGTCCTCGATGTGGATGAACGACAACATGCCCTCGCCGGAGCCGACGATCGGGAAGCGGCGCCTCTGCACCGCTTCGACCTGCTCGCCGACGGGATCGAGCCCAAGCGACGTCCCGGGTCCGTAAAAGCCGCCGTACCGAAGCGCGATCCCCTCGATCGGCTCGGCGCCGACCACCGCGGCTTCGAGGTAGCGAATGGCGGCGAGCGTTTCGCGAATCGTCTTTGGCGGATCGGGGTCGAGGGCATCCTCCTCGGTCTTCACTGGACCACCCTCGCGGGCGTATGGCCAGCCGCCAAAGCTCTGGGCGACGAAGCGCCGGCTGCCCACGGCGCGCGCGGCAGAGAGCAGGTGGTCGGTGCCCTCGCGTCGCAGCCGGTTGGTGGCAGCGAAGGTGCGATCGATGTTGCGGATGTTGCCGACCTCTTCCGAGAGCGCGGTCAGCTGGTGCACGATCGCGTCGGGAGCGGCCTCGCTCACCGCCTGACCGACCGCATCCGGATCGAGCGCGTCGGCGACGACCGGAGTGGCGCCCAGGCCCGCGATCAGGTCGCGCTTGGACTCGCTGCGCGTCATGCCTGTGACCTCATGGCCATTCGCCACCAAGTGGGGAATCAGTTGCTTTCCGAGCGCTCCCGTGGCGCCCGCGACGAACACCTTCATGGTTGCTCCTTTTACTCGCTTCCATCCACTGAGACGAGATAGGGCGCAAGCCTGTGACGGCTTCATCAGCATCGGGACGACCCGGTGCAAGCGGCGGCAGCCGCAACTCGCTGACCGAGCTCAGGCACGCGGAAGGCGGCGCTCTCGGCGCCGCCTCCCGCGCACCTCACGGATGGATTGGCGACTAGGCGCGCGACTCCGCGGCGGTACGTCGCTGTTGGCTGAGCAGCCGCGCCGCCACGCCGGCCATCAGCATCAGCGCGATGGCGACGAGGGCGCCGATCAGCGAGTCGCCCCAATCGAAGCCGCTCGACTCGCGGACCTCGACCAGAGTGCTCGGCGGCTGCTCATCGCCGACGACCGAGCTCACCGTGCGATAGCCGCTGCTCTCGGCGGTACTCGGAGCGCTCGAGCCTGCGGGGCTGGCGGCCAGGATCGCGTTTGGGGTGCTGTGCGTGCTCGACGCCGACTGCGAGTCAGACGGAGCAGCCTCGCTCCCGGTGACCGAATTCAGCGACTGATATGCGGAATCCTGTCCATTCCCAGTCACGGAGTTCAGCGACTCGTACCCGTCCGCGGCCGCGGCCGGAACGGCGACGAACGCGCTCGCGACCATTGCGACGACCCACACGAGACCTGCGTTGGTGCGCGTCATGAGTGGTTCCTTTCCCCGGGAGATCGCCCGGTGCGATCTCGTTGCGGCGAGCTTCCGCCGGGGCGGTAACGGCCAAGTGGGCGAACCGGTAAAGCGGGGGTAAAGTCGCTCAGACAGAGAGGTGAGTGGGTGGAGTTCCGCTTACTGGGCCCGATCGAGGTCCGCGACAACGGTGAGGCGCTAGCGCTCGGAGGAGCCAAGCAGCGGAGCCTGCTCGCGATCCTGCTCCTGAACGCCAATGAGGTCGTCTCCAGCGATCGCCTGATCGACGAACTGTGGGGAGCGGAGGCTCCGGAGACCGCGGCGAAGGCGCTCCAAGTCCACGTCTCGCAGCTGCGCAAGGTCCTGGAGCCCGATCGCCGATCGGGTGACTCCGCCCGGGTCCTCGTCACCCGGTCGCCCGGCTATCTGATCCAAGTTGACCCGGAGCAACTCGATCTCGGGCGTTTCCACCGCCTGGCGGCCGCGGGCCGAGACGCGCTGGCGGCAGGTGATCACGAGACTGCGGCAAGGGCCCTGCGCGAAGCACTGGAGCTCTGGCGTGGCCCGCCGCTGGCCGAGCTTGCCTACGCCGATTCCGCCCGGCGGGAGATCTCGCGCCTAGAGGAGCTGCGGCTCGGGGTGCTGGAGGACCGGATCCAGGCGGACCTCGACTGCGGCAGACACGCGGAGGTGATCGGTGAGTTGGAGACGCTCGTAGCCGAGGAGCCGCTTCGCGAGCGCCCGCGTGCCCAGCTGATGCTCGCCCTCTACCGCGCCGGCCGCCAGGCCGAGGCGCTCGACGCCTACCGCGACGCGCGCCGCGCCCTGGTCGAGGAGCTCGGGATCGAGCCGAGCCGGGAGTTGAGGGGACTCGAGACGGCGATCCTGGAGCAGGATCCAGCGCTTGACCTTCCACCGACTGCCCCCGAACCACCGCCACCGGCGGCCGCCGCCGGCGAAGAGCAGGCGGGCGCCGCGCGGTCGGACTCGTTCGTAGGCCGTCAGAGGGAGCTCGGCGAGTTCCGGGCAGCGCTGGACGGCGCGTTCGCGGGCCGGATGTCACTGCTTCTGATCGCCGGTGAGCCCGGGATCGGCAAGAGCCGGCTCGCAGACGAGTGGACCTCCCTCGGCGAGGCACGCGGCGCCGAGGTCCTCTGGGGTCGCTGCTGGGAGGCGGGCGGTGCCCCCGCCTATTGGCCGTGGGTGCAGGCGCTTCGAACGTATATCCGCGACGGCGACGAGAACCGGATTCGCGGCGAGCTCGAGCCCTACGCGGCGGACATCGCCCAGATGCTGCCCGAGCTCAACGAGCTCTTTCCCGATCTCCCGCCGGCGCCGTCCATCGACCCCGAGGGGGCAAGATTCCGGCTCTTCGACTCCACCGCCTCGTTCCTGCGCAAGGTCGCGACGACGCAGCCCATCGTTCTCGTCGTCGACGATCTGCACGCCGCCGACAAGCCGTCGCTCCTGCTGCTCGAGTTCCTCGCCCGGTCGCTCCGGGAGGCCCGCCTGGTTGTGGTCGGCGCGTATCGAGACACCGAGCCGAGGAGCGAAGACCTGACCGAGGCCGTGGCCGAGGTTCGCCGCGAGCCCGTCACGCGTGCGGTCCGGCTCGGCGGGCTCGACGTATCCGAGGTGGCACGCGTAATCGAGCTGACCGCGCGGACACACCCGACCGAGGAGCTTGCTGCGGCCATCCATCGGGAGACCGAGGGCAACCCTCTCTTCGTTGGCGAGCTGGTGCGGCTACTCGCCTCCGAGGACCGCCTCGAGGAGGCCGCGCGTGCCACCGGCGCGTTGAGCATCCCGCAGGGCGTCCGGGAGGTGATCGACCATCGCCTGCGTCGCCTATCGAGAGACTGCAAGGAGGTCCTGTCCGTAGCGTCCGTTCTCGGCCGGGAGTTCCGGCTGGACGCGCTCGGGAGGGTGAGTGAGCGCGGTGACGAGGAACTGCTCGACCTGCTTGACGAGGCGCAGGCGGCGCGGGTCGTCGTCGACCTCCCAGCCGGTCGCGGCGGGCTGCGGTTCTCGCATGCCCTGATCCGCGACAGCCTGTATGGCGACCTCGGTACGCGGGAGCATTTGGAGCTCCATCAGCGGGCCGCCGAGGCGCTCGAGGCGCTCTACGCCGCCAACAGGGAGCCGCATCTGGCGGAGCTCGCCCACCACTTTCTCGAGGGGGCGCTAGGCGGGGACGTGGACAAGGCGATCGAATATGCCCGGAGGGCCGGGAACCGCGCGGTTGCGCTGCTTGCCTTCGAGGAGGCCGCTCGCCTGTACCAGATGGCCCTCGAAGCGATCCAGCTGAAGGAGCCGGCCCACGAGGCGACGCGATGCGAGCTGTTGCTGGCGCTCGGAGAGGCTCAGGCACGGGGCGGCGACATGCCCTTGGCGAAGGACACCTTCGTTCTCGCCGCCGACATCGCCCGCAAGCTGAAGACGCCTAAGCAACTCGCTCGCGCGGCCGTCGGTTACGGCGGAAGGTATGTCTGGTTCCGCGCCGGGAAGGACCAACGACTGATCCCATTGCTCCAGGATGGTCTCGAGGCGCTCCCGGACGCCAGCCCTGAGAGAGCGCGGCTGCTGGCTCGCCTAGCCGGCGCCCTCCGCGATCACCCCGTGCCCGATCGCCGAGCGTCGCTGAGCCGGGACGCGGTCGAGATCGCCCGCAAGCTCGGCGACCCGGCGACCCTGGCTTACGCCATCGAGGGCACCTACGCGGCCATTTCCTGGCCCAGGGAGACGGACGCCTGGCTAGCAATGGCGCAAACCTTGATCGAGCTCGCGGATGAGACCCGCGACAAGGAGCACGCGTTCTCCGGCCACCTGCATGCGTTCGGCGCCTTCATGGTCCGCGGCGACCTCCAGGCCGCAGAGGCGGAATTCGCTGCCGCGGCGCGACTCGCTCAGGACTTACGACAGCCCGCGCAGCTCTGGGGCATCACGGTCGTACAGACGATGCGTGCCTTTCTCTCAGGTCGGTTCGAGGAGGTCCGGCGTTTGATGGAGCGAACGGTTGAGCTCGGTGCGGGAGAACACGGGGCTCTGGGCATGCTCGGCGACACAACCTTCTATTACGTGAAGCACTTCAACGACTGGGCGCTCGCCCGGGAAACGGGAGGCCTGGAGGGGGCTTGTGAGCCGATCGAGGGCTTCGTAGCCGAATACCCGACGTTCTTCATGTTCCACTGCCTGCTGGCAAGCGTGTACAGCGACCTCAGGAACAAGACCGGGGCCCGGCAGCAGTTGGATTGGGTGGCCGCCGGCAACTACCCCGGTGTGGAGGTGGGCACGGAATGGTTCTTCGGAGCGAGTCTCCTGGCCGAGGTGTGTGCGTTTCTGGGCGCTACCGCACACGCTGAGCGTCTCTACCAAACGCTCCTGCCCTACCGCGACTGCAACGTCTACAGCCATCTCGAGCTCAGCCTCGGCTCGGCGTCGCGGTATCTCGGGATACTCGCGACTACGACGTCCCGCCAGGAAGAGGCGGCGGCGCACTTCGAGCGCGCGCTGGAGATGAACGCCCGCATGGGCGCGCGGCCCTGGGTTGCGCACACCCAGCACGACTACGCTCGCATGCTTCTGGCTCGCAGCCAATCCGGCGACAGGGCGCGGGCGCGCGATCTACTCGCCACAGCGCTCGAGACCTACCGGGAGCTCGGGATGGAGCCGTGGGCAGAGCGCGCCGAGAGCGAGCTCGCCGAGGTCTAGCTGTCAGTCCGCCCGCCGCGCGAGGGAGAGCGCGTAGAGCTCCTCGGGGTCGGTCCACCACTCGATCAGCTCGAGGCCGGCGTCGGCGTAGCTGCGCTCGAGCCGAGAGCGGGTGAACTTGGTCGAGATCTCGGTGCGCATCTCTTCGTTGCGGGCGAAGTGGACGCGCATGTCGAGCGCGCGGACGTCGATGAACTGCTCGGCGAGGGATCGCAGGCGGATGTCCATCCAGCGGTTGTCCGCGTCCCAGAAGGCAACGTGCTCGAAGGCGTCGACGTCGAAGTCGGCCTCGAGCTCGCGGTTGAGGACGTGAAGGACGTTCTTGTTGAATTCCGCGGTGACGCCGGTGGAGTCGTTGTATGCCGCCTCCAGTCGCGCCCGGTCCTTAACGAGGTCGGTGCCGAGGAGAAAGCGGTCGCCCGGGAACATCAGGGTCGCGATCCGGGCCAGGAACGAGCGGCGGGGCGCGGGTCGAAAGTTGCCAATCGTGCCGCCCAGGAACGCGATCAGCGCCCCCTCCTCGCGCGGCACGCGCTCGAGGTGGGTCTCGTAGTCGCAGATGATCCCGTGCACGCGCAGCCCCTCGTATTCCTCCACCAGCGCGGACGCGGTCTCCCGCGTGATCTCCTCGGAGATGTCGACCGGCACGTAGGCATCGAGCAGGTCCGCGTCGCGCATCGCGTCCAGCAGGAAGCGCGTCTTCGCGGCGGACCCCGAGCCGAGCTCGATCAGGATGCCCGCCTCGGCGGCCGCCACGATCTCGCCGGCGCGGGCTGTGAGGATCGCGCGCTCGGCGCGCGTGGGGTAGTACTCGGGCAGCTCGGTGATCGCCTCGAAGAGCTGCGAGCCGCGCTCGTCATAGAAGTACTTTGGCGGCAGCTCCTTGAACGGGCAGGAGAGCCCTTCGCGCGCGTCCTCCGCCAAGCCGGCGAGGATCCCGCCGCGCGGCAGGTGGACGTCGATCGCGATCTGCTCGGCGGTCAGCGGCGCTTCCACGGCTTTCCCCGTTAGAGACTCGCGCGCCACGTTCGTTTCATCGGTCTTCCCTTACGCAGCGGAGCCCGGAAAAGATCTGTGAGCGCTCTGGTAGGTCCCAGTTGCGAAAGCTGGTCCTGATCACATCCCGGCGGGCCGCCCAGGCGCCGCCCCGCAGCACCTTGTGCTCGGGCCCGAAGAACACCTCCGAGTACTCGGAATACGGGAATGCCTCGAAGCCCGGGTAGCCCTCGAAGTCGCTCGAGGTCCACTCCCAGACGTCGCCGACCATCTGCACGGCACCGCAGTTCGCCGGGGCGTCGGCGTAGGCCCCGGCCGGCGCGCAGCCGAAGGCGAGTTGGTCCAGGTTGGCGCGCCCGCGGTCTGCGCCCTGCGCCGCGGCCTCCCACTCGAACTCCGTCGGCAGCCGCTTGCCGGCCCAGCTCGCGAAGGCGTGCGCCTGGTGCCAGTCGACGTGGATCACGGGCAGCGCGGGGTCCACCGCCTCTGTCGTCCCCATCGTCGTTCGCACCCAGCCGCCCTCGCCGTCCCGCTCCCAGTACCTGGGCGGCTCGGCTCCGGTCTCGTCCACGAACTGCGCGAAGGCCGCGTTGGTCACCGGCGTGCGGCCGATCCAGAAGGGCTCGAGCTCGACGGTGTGGCGCGGGCGCTCGTTGTCGTAGGCGAAGCCCGCCGGACCGGCGCCGATCTCGACCGGGCCGCCCTCGACCAGGACCATCTCGGGACCGTCGGGAACCGGTTCAGATGCGGGACCCGGATCGCGCCGCACCGGCTCGTAGGACTCAACCATCTGCAGCAGCTGCAGCATCGTCTCGTTGTGCTGGTGCTCGTGGGCGACGATCAGCTCGTAGACGAACCCGTCGCGCAGCAACGGATCGTCGGTTGTCTCGAGGTCGAGCCCGTCCAGGACGTCCAGAGTCCGGTCGCGCACCCCGGCCATGTAGGACCGCAGCTCGGGGCCGCGCAGGATCGGCAGCTCGTTGCGGATCTTGCGGGGGTTCTCGATCGCGTCGTAGAGGCGTCCCAGCTCGCCACGCATCGGCTCGCGGTCGCCGATCGTCTGCACGAGCCACAGCTCCTCGAAGTTGGCGATGTGGCCGAGGTCCCAGGCGAGCGGGCTGAGGATCGGCGAGTAGACGCGGTTGAGCTGCTCCTCCGACAGCGGCTCGACCAGCTCAAGGGTGCGCTCGCGCGCCTCCGCGAGGCGGTCGGCAATCCGATCCTTCAGTGGCGACTCGGCGGCCAGCGCGATGGAACAAAGGTACAAACCCGCCGCGCTCGGCGCCCGATTAGAGTGGCGCGCCGATGCAGATCGAGGGCAAGAGCGCGCTGGTCGTCGGTGGAGCGTCGGGCCTCGGCGCGGCCACGGCGCTCCGACTACACGCCGAAGGCGCTTCCGTCGTGATCGCCGACCTCAACGCGGAGAAGGGCGAGGCGCTGGCCGGCGAGCTCGGCGAACGCGCGAGCTTCGTCGAGGCCAACGTCACCGACGCCCAGCAGCTCCAGACCGCCGTCGACGCCGCGGCCCGCGCCGAGGGCGGGCTGCGCATCTCCGTCTGCTGCGCCGGGATCGGCTGGGCCCAGCGCACGGTCTCGAAGCAGGGCCCGCACGACCTCGAGATCTTCTCCAACGTCGTCCAGGTGAACCTGATCGGTACCTTCAACGCGCTGCGGCTTGCCGCGACGGCGATGGCCGGCAACGAGCCCGACGCCGACGGTGAGCGCGGCGTCTGCGTGAACACCGCTTCCATTGCCGCCTTCGACGGGCAGATCGGCCAGGTCGCCTACTCCGCGTCCAAGGGCGGAATCGTCGGCCTCACGCTCCCGGCCGCTCGCGATCTCGCCGGGCGGGGCGTGCGCGTGACGACGATCGCGCCCGGTCTCTTCGATACGCCGCTGCTGGCCGCGCTCCCGGCCGAGCAGCGCGAGGCGCTCGGCGCAGGCATCCCATTCCCCTCCCGGCTCGGCCGCCCCGAGGAGTACGCGAGCCTGGTTGCCGAGATCGTCGCCAACCCGATGCTGAACGGGGAGACGATCCGGCTCGACGGCGCACTGCGGATGCCGCCGAAATGAACTCGGCGACCCTTACCCGACGGGACGCAGCTAGACGGCGCCGCCGACGTCAGGCTCGCCGGTTACTGGCGCCCTAGTCGGTTCCGTCGTACTCCGGGTCGCGCCAGACGCGCTTTGCCCAGGGCGGACTGATCGCAAAGCGCGCGCGAGGGCGGTGGGCCGCGATCGGCTCGAGTGGGATCAGGCGCAGGCGGTCGGCGGGCGTGAAGCGGGCGAAGTTGCGGGGCTGCATGCTCCCGGCGTGGCTGCCGCCGGCCACCCGGAAGGCGCCGTCCGCGCGCACCCAGCCGCCGCCGTAGCCGTGATGTGAGCTCGCGCGGGCGGACCGCCCGGCGGGACCGATGCGCAGCTGGTAGCTCTCCCAGTCGTCCGCGTGGTAGCTCGGCCTCCCGACCGCCGAGCTGAGGCTGCGCACCAGCTCCGGCGCGATCGAGCCCTCGCCGGTCGCGCTGCCGGGGTAATACAGCCAGTACTGCAGGTAGAGGTTGCCGGCGCGCGAGCCGGCGCACTTCGCGCCGCGGGTTTCCGAGCCGAGACGGCAGTCGATCACGCGCACGAACGCGACCGTCGGCTCCCCCGCCTGCGACCGCCACACCTGCCCCTCCTCGGCTCCCTCGGCGCAGGCGTCTTCGCGACAGCGGCGGTAGTCGACCGGCAGTGCCCGCATGCCGGGCTCATAGAGGATGTGCGGGGCCCCTTCCGAGACCAGCGCCGCGACCTCGTCCCCGTAGGCGCTCGCGAGCCGGCTGTCCTCTGCGTCGCAACCGTCCAGGCCCACGGCACAGACGAGACGCGATGCGAGCGCCTTGATGAGCGCGGTGCCTGGCAGGCCAACGCCGACCGCTGTGCCGAGGCCCAGCATCAGCAGCGCCACGAGCAGGATCAGTGCGATCCACTCGACGGTGCCCTGACCGGACTCCGCGCCCAGCTCCCTCGGCCTCACGGGGCGACGCTAGGAGCGGGGCGCGCACCGGTGGAACGGCGAAAGCGCTCTCATCGGCGCCGCTTCGAATCGATACAGTCGCCGAGATGACACAGCCGTCGCCGATCGAGGGGCTCCCGCGCAAGGAGGGGCGCGGCTGGAGGTTCTGGTTGCTCGTGGCTGCCGGCGTACTACTGGCCATCTTCGTGATCCAGAACTCACAGGACGTGAAGGTGGAGTTCCTGTTCACGACCACGGACACGCCCCTGTTCCTTGCCCTGCTTCTGGCCGGGGGACTGGGAGCAGTAATCGGCTGGGCCGCCCCGCGTATCCGCCGCGGCGGTCACCGCGACGAGTAGGCACGTTTAGAGGTTCCCGATCTCCCCCGCGATGTCCGCCGCCGCCTGCTTGGCGTCCGCGAACAGCATCGAGGTGTTGGACTCGTAGAAGAGGTCGTTGTCGATGCCGGCGAAGCCGGGGCTCAGGGAGCGCTTGATGACGATCACCTGCTGCGCCTCGTTGACCTCGATGATCGGCATCCCGGCGATCGGCGAGTTGGGATCGTTCTTGGCCGCGGGGTTGGTGACGTCGTTGGCGCCGATCACGACCGCGACGTCGGTGCGGGGCATCTCCGGGTTGATGGCATCCATCTCGCGCAACTTCTCGTACGCCACGTCCGCCTCGGCCAGGAGCACGTTCATGTGGCCCGGCATCCGGCCGGCCACCGGGTGGATCGCGTAGTTGACCTCGACGCCGCGCTTCTCCAGCTCGTCGCCCATCTCCTTCACGGCGTGCTGGGCCTGTGCAACTGCCATCCCGTAGCCGGGGACGATCACGACCGAGTCGGCGTAGGCGAGCTTGATCGCCGCGTCCTGGGCGCCGATCGAGACGTGGGGGCGCTCCTCGCCCGCCGCCGCGCCGGCCGTGCTCACGGCGCCGAAGCCCGAGAACAGCAGGTTGCCGATCGAGCGGTTCATCGCCCGGCTCATCTCGAGCGTGAGGATCGTTCCCGAGGAGCCGACGAGCGTGCCGGCGACGATCAGGGCGACGTTGTCGAGCGCGAACCCCGCTGCCGCCGCGGCTAGGCCGGTGAACGCGTTCAGTAACGAGATCACGACCGGCATGTCGGCTCCCCCGATCGGCAGCACGAACAGGTTGCCGAGCACCGCTGAGCCCACGAGCACGGCGAGGTAGAGCCCCTCCGGAGGCGACTCGTTGTCGATCCCGAGCGCGATGCACCCGGCGAGGATCGCAGCGAGCAGGAGGCCGTTGAAGATGTGCTGGCCCGGGATCAGGATCGGGCGGCCGGGGATGATCCCTTGGAGCTTCCCGAAGGCGATGTTCGAGCCCCAGAACGACACCGAGCCGATCACGGTCGAGAACAGGATCGGGACGAACACGTCGAGCTCGATCCCCCCGCCAAGCTCCGTCGAGTGGCGGAACTCCGACCAGGCGATCAACGCCGCCGCACCGCCGCCGACTCCGTTGTAGAGGGCGACCATCTGCGGCATCGCTGTCATCTGCACCCGGTAGGAGGCGACGACGCCGACCAGCGTCCCGACCAGGATCCCGAGCAGGATCAGGACGCCGTTGGAGATCACGTCGAGGGCGAGCGTGATCGCGATCGCGATCGCCATTCCCCCCGCGGCGATCATGTTTCCCCGTCGCGCCGTCGTCGGGTGGGTGCCCTGGCGGATGCCGAAGATGAACAGCGAGAAGGCGACGATGTAGCAGACGGTCACGAAGTCGTCCGTGGGCGAGAAGGCGGCGAGAACGGGCAAGCTCATCTCTTCCCGGACTCGTCGGCGGACGGCTTCGGTGCCCGCCGGAACATGCCGAGCATCCGGTCGGTGACCAGGAAGCCGCCGACGATGTTGATCGTCCCGAAGGCGATCGCGATCACGCCGATCACGTCCTCGAGGACGCTGTTCGAGAACCCGACCACGATCAGGCCTCCGAGCATCACGATGCCGTGAACGGCGTTCGTCTGGGACATCAGCGGCGTGTGCAGGGTGGTCGGGACCTTCGAGATCACCTCGAAACCGACGAAGGCGGCTAGCACGAAGATCGTGATCTCGGTGATCAGGTCCATTAGCTGGGTGCGCTCACTCCCGCCGCCTCGCGGGCGCGCTCGTTGCGGATCTCGCCCTCGTGCGTGATGCAGGCCCCGGCCACGATCTCGTCGTCGAAGTCGAGCTTCAGGTTGCCCTGCTCGTCGACGAGCAGCCCGAGCAGGTTCTCGACGTTCTTGGCGTAGAGCTGTGAGGCGTGGGCGGCCATGTCGGAGGGCAGGTTGACCGGCGCGATCACCTTCACCCCGTTGTCCGAGACCACCGTCTTGCCGGCCTCGGTCAGCTCGCAGTTTCCGCCCGAGTCCGCCGCCAGGTCGACGATCACAGAGCCTGGCTGCATGTTCGCGACCGCTTGGGCGGTGATCAGGATCGGCGCTGGGCGACCGGGGATCTGCGCCGTGGTGATGATCACGTCCTGTTTGGCCGCTGCGTCGGCGAGGGCGTCCCGAACCTGAGCGTTCTCCTCGTCGGTCAGCGGGCGGGCGTAGCCACCTTCGGCCTCGGCGTCGGGGATGAAGTCGAGCTCGAGCGGGCGGCCGCCGAGGCTGGCGATCTGCTCCCAGGCGGCGCGGCGGATGTCGAAGCCGGTGACGACCGCGCCGAGACGCTTAGCCGTGGCGATCGCCTGCAGGCCGGCAACGCCGGCGCCCAGCACCATCACGCGCGCTGGCGCGACGGTGCCAGCGGCAGTTGTCATCATCGGAAAGAAGCGGCCCGCCTCCCGCGCCGCGAGCAATGTCCCGGCGTAGCCGGCGACGTTGGCCTGCGAGGAGAGCGCGTCCATCCCCTGGGCGCGGGTGATGCGGGGGATCGCCTCGATCGCGAAGCTGGTCACGCCGGTGTCGGCGAGCGCCCTGTTGGTCTCACCCGAGGTGAGCGGGGCGAGGTGGCCAATCAGGACCTGTCCGGAGTGCAGACGCCCGATCTCCTCGCGAGTCGGCCCCGCAACCCGGACCACGATGTCGGAGTCCCAGGCGTCGCCGTCCACGGTTGCGCCCGCGTCCGAGTACTCGGAGTCGGGGTGTCCGGCCGCCTCGCCCGCCCCCGACTCGACCGAAACCTCGAGCTTCCTGTCAATGAGGCTGCGGACCACATCGGGAATCAGCGCCACCCGACGCTCACCCTGCGCTGATTCTTTCGGCACCCCGATCCTCATGTGAATCGCGACGCTAGGCGGGCGAGCTCGCGCCAACGAGCGCCGACAGCCGCTCGATCGTGTGGAGCCGCTGCGCCGGGTCCATGTGGACGGGCGAGCAAATCAGGCGGTCGACTCCTGCCGCGGCGAGCTTGTCGATCCGAGCCGAGACCTCCTCCTCGGAGCCCACGAGTGCGGTCGCGTCGACCAGCTCGTCCGGGATCGCCTGATACGCCTGGTCGCGCTTGCCGTCGAGGTACAGCGACTGCACCTCGTCGGCGACCTCGCCGAAGCCGAAGCGGTGCGTGAGGTCGACGTAGAAGTTGGTCTTGCGGCTGCCCATCCCGCCCAGGTAGAGCAGGAGCCCCGCGCGCACGACGCTGCACGCAGCATTGACGTCGCCGTCGATCGCTACCTGTACGGAGGGCGAGACCTCGAAGTCCTCGCGCGAGCGCCCGCCCTTTGCGAACCCAGCCTCGAGGTGCTCGCCCCAGGTCTCCTCGAACGCGTCGGCACTGAAGAAGATCGGAATCCAGCCGTCGCAGATCTCGGCCGCCATCGCCACCGACTTGCGGCCGATCGCGCCGACGAACACGGGGATCTCGTTGCGCACCGGATGGAAGTTGAGCTTCATCGGCTTGCCCTGGCCCGTCCCGCGCTGGATCGGCAGCTGGTAGTGGTCGCCCCTGTATTCGAGCTTGCCCTCGCGGGCAACGATCTCGCGCACGATCTCGATGTACTCGCGGGTCCGCCCCCACGGCTTGGAGTAGGGGACGCCGTACCAGCCCTCCGAGACCTGCGGACCCGACGGCCCGAAGCCGAAGATGAAGCGGCCGCCCGAGAGCGCGTCGATCGTCGCACCGGCCATCGCCGCCGCGGCCGGCGGACGGGCCGGCACCTGCATGATCGCCGCGCCGAGCTTGATCGCCTCGGTTTGCGGTGCCAGCCAGGCGAGCACGCTGACGACGTCGGACCCATAGGACTCGGCCGCCCAGACCGAGTCGAAGCCCGCGGACTCCGCGGCCCGCACGATCTCCACGGCCTCGTCTCCCTGGGGGCCGATCCCCCAGTAGCCGAGGTTGAGACCCAGCTTCAGCGCCATCGGCGGCGGAACCTAGCCGATCGTCGCCGTGTGAAGCTCCGCCAGCGCGTCGCCGAGCCCCTCAGCCAGGCGCTCGACGCCCGGCAGCGCCTTGGGGTCCGTGCACAGCCCGACGTTGATCGATCCGGCGCAGGAAAGCGCTGAAACGCGAAGTGCATGTCGCTGCGCGGGCTCGGCGGCCGAGCCCAGCGATTCGACCCTCCGTCCCGCGACGCTGATGGGCGTCGGCGGTCCGGGCACATTGGACACCGCGAGGCTGAACTCTCCAGGCCTTGAGGCCACCCGCTCCACCACCCGCCCCAACGGCCCGAGACGCCCCAGGGCGTGGAAGAAGTCGTAGAGCTCGACTGCGTCGCCCAAGCGCTTGCGCTTCGCGGTCTCGGCGTTGATCCGCTCCAGGCGTCGGATCGGATCCGTCTCGTCGAGCGGCAGGTCAACGTTGAGGAACGAGTCGCGGTTGCCGATCTCGTCGTCGCGGTGGTCGCGGCTGTGGAGGCTGACGGGAACCTGCGCCCGGATGCTCGGCAGGCGCGCGCGAGCTTCGCGCCACCAGGCGCCCAAGCCGCCGGCGACGACGGCGAGCAGGACGTCGTTGACGGTCACGTGGCCGGGCAGCGCGCCGCCGATCCGCTTCAGCTCCTCAAGCGATGCGGCGACGAACGCGAGGCTGCGCCCCGAGCCGATCTGCCGATCGAGCGGTGAGGCCGCAGCATGGCCGATCAGCTCGCGCCGGATCGCGCCAGGCATGTCCACGAGCTCGCGGAGCCGCCCCTTCGAAGTCGCCCGGCTCGACCCCATGTCCGCGCGACCGTGGGCCCGGGCCTGAGCGGTTGGTCCCGGCTCCGGATCCCAGAGCACCGCGTCCAACAGCCGCATGCAGCTGATGCCGTCGGCCATCGCGTGGTGGATCCGGGCAACGATCGCGTGACGACCGTCGCCGACGGGGCCGACAAGGTCGAGCGCCCAGAGCGGTCGCGAGTGATCGAGCCGCTCGGACATGATCTGGCCTGCCAGCTCCCACAGCTCGTCCACCCCGCCGCCTTCGAAGTCCCGCTCGCGGACGTGTGCGGCAATGTCGAAATCGCCGTCCTCGACCCACCGCGGCGAGTCGCCCTCGGAGAGCTCGACTCGTTGACTTGCGCGCGGTTCGCGCGCGAGACGGCCCGCCACCAGCTCCCGGAGCTCAGCGATCTCCAGCGGCTGCGCTTCCCGCTCCAGCACCAGCAGCTTCAGCGTGTGGCCGGCGATCGCATCGGACTCGAGCTCGAGGAGCCGAGCGTCGTCGACGGGAAGCTCGTCGCGTGACCTTCGTGTCACGCCGGTCAGTATCGCCCGTCACTGCAGCGGCGTCGAATCCAGGTTCTCGCGCAGGTCGACGAGCGAGTCGAACACCACCGCCGCGCCAGCCTCGCGCAGCTCGGCCTCGGAGAAGCCTCCTGTCAGCACCGCGACGGTCTTGACCTCTGCGCGCGTCGCCGCCTCGACGTCCCAGGTCGTGTCGCCGACCATGACCGCGCTCAGGTCCTTGGCCTTCTCCATCGCGGCGATCACCAGGTCCGGCTGCGGCTTGGTCGCCTCGACATCGGCCGAGGTGGTCCAGGCGTCGGCCAGCTCCCGGGCGTCCAGCAGGTCCAGATAGTGATCCACCTCATCCTGCTTCGCCGAGCTCGCGAGGACGACGTCGTGACCGCGCTCCTTGAGGTCTGAGATCAGCTCGCGCGCGCCCTCGAACGGCTCGACCTCGCCGATCAGCTGGCCGTAGAGCCGTGTCTCGGATTCGCGGATCGCATCGCCCTTGGAGTCCTCGACCTCCTGGCCCGCGAGGGCGCCGACGAGCTGGTCCCCGCCCATCCCGATGTGGCGATGAATCCTCCACGCTGGGAGCGAGACGTCGTGCTCGCGAAACGCCCGCAGCCACGCGAGCGTGTGGTGGTAATTGGTGTCGACGAGGGTCCCGTCGACGTCGAGGATCGCAGCCGTGCCCACGGGGCCTGCTTACCCAGCGGGCACGGCCGTCAACCGCGCGTGGTCGTTCGCTACTCGACGTAGCCGAACTCCACCAGGTAGTCGTGGGCGACGTCCTCGGGCTCCTCCTTGTCGACATCGACTCGGGCGTTCAGCTCCTGCATCACCGGGAGCGTGAGGTTCTCCTGCACGCTCTCGACCGTCGTGCCGAAGTCCTCGCCGGCCTCGTCCACGGTCTCCTGGCGGGCGACGAAGAGCACGTTCCCGGCCGGGAGCACGCCCATGTCGTCTTCGAGGATCGTGTACTTGTCGGGGTCGGTGAACAGCTGCGCGTCGGTGGTGAATAGGATCGAGAGGTCCGCGTCACCATTGTCGAGCACCTCGTAGCGAAGCTCGATGGTGACGGGCGTGAACTCCTTGAACTCGAGCCCGTAGTTCTGCTGCAGGCCGAGCAGGCAGTCGATTCGCTGGCGACACTCGGGCGAGCCCGCGAGAACCAAGTCCTGTGACTTCCCCTCGAGGTCGGAGGTCGTGCTCACGCCGAGCTCGTCCGCGGTCTCGGTCAACAACCCGACGGCGTTCGCGCTCGAGAACGGCGTCGGCGGGTACGCCACCAGACCGAGGTCGTCGAACTCGCTCTGAGAATCCTCGCGCGCCTGCTCGGCGTCGCTCGGCACGTCCTCGGGTGGAAGCTCGAAGATCGACGTCAGGATCGTCGACGTGTACTCCGGGTACGCGTCGATCTCACCGTCCTCCAGGGCCTTGAAGGCGATGAACTCGTCGCCGAGGTTGAGGTCCTTGGTGACGTCGTAGCCCGCGGCCTCCAGTCCCTGGGCGTAGATCTCTCCGAGGATGAACTGCTCGGTGAAGTTCTTCGAGCCGACGGTGATCTGGATCCCGTTGTTATCGGGGTTCTCCTCGATCACATTCGCGCTCGTCTCGCCGCCCCCGTCGTCGTCGTCATCGCCGCAGGCGGCGACCCCAAAGACCAGGGCGAACGCAGCGAACAGCGCCAACAGCGCGCGCAGACGCGGGTCGTCTCTCATCGGGCGGTCCTCCTCTCGTGAACGCCCCTCCCAATCGGAGGCGGCGAGGCAATCCTATGCGCAGTCCCTGTGGTCATGCGGACGCTGCGGCACGCTGCAGGCGGAGCGCACGCGGCGTGAGCGCCCACTGGACCGCAGCCAACGCAAGCTCGACCGTCAGGGCCAGGAGGGCGACGAGGATCGCGCCGGCAAGCACCCCCTCGTCGCCGTAGACGTTGCGCGCGAGGATGAAGTCCCCGAGCGTCAGAACGCCTGCCAGCGGGGCGATGGTCGCCGTCGCGATGACGTTGATCGCGGCCGTGCGGACGCCGGCCATGATCGTCGGCACGGCGAGGGGCAACTCGACACGCATGGCGATCTGCGATTCGCTCATCCCCATCCCCCGCGCCGCCTCAACCGCCTCGCGATCGGCCTGGCGCACGCCGACGAAGGTGTTCGTGAGGATCGGGGGGATGCCGAGGACGGCCAGGGCGAGCGCGACGTTGAGCGTCCCGGTGCCGACGAAGGCGACCAGGAGCGCGATCAGCGCGAGCTCGGGGATCGCCCGGCCGGCGTTCCCCGCCGCGATCGCCAACATTTCGCCGGTCCCGCGGTGGCCCAGCACCAAGCCCACCGGAAGCGCCAGGGCGAGCGAAACGCCGAGCGCGATGCCGCTCACCTTAAGGTGCTCCAAGGTGAGCTCGCCGACCTGACCGAGTCCGCCCACATCGGTGCCCCCTCCCAACGACTCGCGCTGGTTGAAGATGAATTCGAAGGCTCCCGAGAACGAGTCGAGGAACGCGAGCGGGACGGTCATGTCATCCGGTCCTGGGGACGCGCCTGGTGAGCGAGCGGAGGAGGTCTGAGCGGCGCGCCTCGTGCCCCTTGCCCGCCGATCGCCAGCGCGTCAGCCGCCGCTGAACCAACAACAGCAGGACGTCGAACGCGATCGCCATCCCGATCAGCAGCGCGCTCGCGGTCACGACTCCGGTGCGAAAGGTGATGTTGGAGCCCGCGACGATCTCCGAGCCGAGCCCACCCCCGCCGGCGAACACCGCGAGGCTGGCGATCGCGACGGTGGACACCGTCGCGACCCTGAGCCCGGCGATGATCTCCGGAACGGCGAGCGGAAGCTCCACTCGCCACAACAG
>JBKPDQ010000002.1:0-5819 GCA_046728015.1 Actinomycetota bacterium | reverse complement strand
ACGCGACTGCGAGCCTGGTCGCGACCTCCGGGGTCAGGTCGACGTTGACGAGCCCGGAGACACTGTCGCGCTCGAAGAGCCGCGAGGAAGCGCGCGACTCCCAGATCAGGCTCTCGTAGATCTGAGCGCCGCTCTCGACCTCCTTGTACGGGTAGACGCGGACGCCGGGCATGAGGACGCTTTCCTCGCCGATCTTCACCTCGTCGCCGATCGCGACGCCTTCCTGGAGGCGAGCATGGGCGCGAATGTCGCACGACCTGCCGATGATCGCCCCCTCGACGAGGGCTCCTCGGCCGATGTGCGTCGAGGCGTCCACGACCGAGCGCACGGCGCGAGAGCCCTCGAGGAGCGTGACGCTCGCCGAGAGCACCGAATGCGGGCCTACGCGTGCCTCTCGGGCGACCCGGCAGTAGTTCGAGATCAGCGCCGGCCCTTCGACCTGGTCGAGGTCGTCGAGCTCCACCCCCTCCCCCAGCCAGACGTTTCCGCGCAGGCGGATCCCCGGGATCGTCAGGTTGACGTTTCCTTCCAGCGCGTCGAAGTTCGCCTGCCGGTACTGGTCGAGGTCGCCGATGTCCTGCCAGTAGCCGTCCATCGGCATGCCGTACAGTGGACGCCCCATCTCGAGGAGCAGCGGAAAGAGCTCCTTCGAGAAGTCGTAGGGCCGGTCGGTCGGGACATGCTGGAGCACCTCGGGCTCGAGGACGTACACGCCCGTGTTGATCGTGTCGGAGAAGACCTGGCCCCACGAGGGCTTCTCGAGGAAGCGCTCGATTCGCCCGTCGTCGTCGGTGACCACGATCCCGAACTCGAGCGGGTTCTCGACGGACTTGAGGCCGATCGTGACCGCCGCCCCGTTCTTGCGATGGAACTTGACGAGCTTCCCGAGGTCGAAGTCGCAAAGCGCGTCTCCCGAGATGACGAGGAACGTGTCGTCGAGCTTGTCGGCCGCGAGGCGGACCGAGCCGGCGGTGCCGAGCGGCGATTCCTCGACGGAATACTCGACGCTGACGCCAAGCGTCTCGCCGTCGCCGAAGTAGCTTCGGATCGCCTGCGGGAGGAAGGCGACGGTGACGATGACGTCCTCAAAGCCGTATTTCCGGAGCAGCTCGACGATGTGCTCCATGCATGGTTTGCCGACGATCGGCACCATCGGCTTCGGCTGGTTCGAGGTGAGGGGACGGAGCCGCGTGCCTTCGCCGCCGGCCATGACGACGGCCTTCATCGGCGCACCGTCCTCAGTGCCGTGAAGAGGTACTGCGCACCCGCGGCGAGCGCGAGGACGACTCCGGTCCAGAAGATCCAGAGCGGCCAGTCGGTTCCTTCGTGCGTCACCATCACGAACGCCAGCGATGCATAGAGCACCCAGGTGGCGAGCTTGCCGAGGAAGTTGACGTCGAGCTCGTAGCCGCGGGGCATGATCAGCTTGTACCCGCCGATGAGCAAAACGTCCCGGGCGAGCACGAGCACGAGCGCGGCCCAGGGCAGCCGGTGATGGACGGCGACGAGGAGGATGACCGCCGCGTCGATCATCAGCCGGTCGGCAAGGGGGTCGGCGACCTTGCCGAACTGGGACTCGACGTGCCAGCGCCGTGCGAGCCAACCGTCGATCTGGTCGGTGATGCCGGCGATGGCGAAGACGATCGCCGCGGGCCAGCTGTACCCCCCGTCGGCCGGAATGAGCAGCGCCACGAAGACCGGGATCAGCGCGAGCCGCAGGATCGTCAGCGCATTCGGGATCTGAGCGAGCGGAGCGGAGACCGCTGGGGCTGACACGCCGTCAAGGATAGAGCCGGTGGATCGTTTGTCGCCGATTTGCTCGCCTTTCGCGACAGACACGCGCGCATCTCCCCGATACGATCGAATCGGGGAGGAGGTCGCGGGAACCGGCGGTTGAACGGAATCGAAGAGGCGGTCGCGAGGCTGATAGCGTCGCCCCGTGGCGAAGCGGCTCACGATCCCCGGCTTCGTCAACGCGCACAGCCACGCCTTCCAGCGCGCCCTCCGCGGCCGCACCGAAGGCGGCGACTTCTGGGCCTGGCGGGACGCGATGCTCGCCCTCGCCGACGAGCAGAGCCCCGAGCGCGTCCGCACCGAGTATGAGCACGTCTACCGCGAGATGCGGACGGCCGGCTACACGGCGGTCGGCGAGTTCCACTACCTCGGCTTCGAGCAGGCGCTCGCCGCGGCGGAAGCTGCCGACGCGGCCGGCATCACCTTTGTCCTTCTCTACGCCGCCTACGCCCGAGGCGGGCTCGACCGCTTCCGGCAGCCGTCCCCCTTGGAGTACCTGAACCAGGTCGAGCGGCTGCGAGAGAGAGGCATCCAGGTCGGCCTTGCCCCCCACTCCGTCCGCGCCTGCCCGCCTGACTGGCTCGAGGAGATCGGCCGCTACGCCGATGAGCACTCGCTGCCGCTCCAGGTCCATGCCGACGAGCAGCCGCGGGAGATCGACGAGTGCATCGAGGAGCACGGCATACGCCCGATCGAACTCCTCGCCCGCACCGGTTGCCTCAGCCCACGGACGACGATCGTCCATGCGACGCACGCGACCGACGGCGAGCTCGATCTCGCGGCCCAAGCCGGAGCCCGCATCTGCGCCTGCCTGACGACCGAGGCAAACCTCGGGGACGGATTCCTCGCCGTCGAGCGCGTGTGCGAGCGAAGCATCGGGATCTGCATCGGCTCCGATTCGAACGTGCGGATCGACCCGCTGGAGGAGCTCCGCGAGCTCGAGGGGATCGCCCGCCGCAGGACACTGCGCCGGAACGTGATCTCGCCGGACACCCTGCTCTGCTTCGGCTCGGACGAAGGTGCGGCTGCACTCGGTCTCGACGCGTGGGCCGAGGTGGAAGTCGACCTCGAGCATCAGTCGCTCAGAGGCATCGACGAGTCCGACGCGTTCGCCGCGCTCGTCTTCGGCTGCTCTTCTGACGTGTTCGTCTAGAGAATCCGAACGCCGAGCGCGCTCGCGACGAGCTCGACTGCCAGCGCCGCCGTCGTGTTCTCGTGGTCGCGGATCGGGTTCACCTCGACCACCTCGAGCGAGTCGACGCCGCGGCGCCCGGCGCCGAGGTCGAGCGGGGCACCGATGATCGCGACGCCTGCTCCGCTCACCACGGCGACACGATATTGCAACCCCGGCTCCCGGCTGCGATAACTAGGAGAGAAGGTCATGAGCGCCGAGGCCGCAGCCGGCGAACACGCCGAAAGCGCCCGCGAGGGTGCGCCTCCTGCTGCGGTCCCGTCTCGGTGGCGTTCGCTCTGGGCGAAGGCGCCGAAGTCGGTCCTGATGGTTCTTTTCGGCGCGGCCGTCACCGCCTGGCTCGTCCCGGCCTTCACCCGTCAGTGGCAGGACCGGCAGAAGGAGCGCGAGATCAAGGTCGCGCTCGTGTCCGAGATCGGTGACTCGACCTCCGACGCGCTCGTCACGTCGCAGTTCGTGGCGAGCCAGGCGCTGACGAACGGCCAGGCCGAATACAACCGCGTCTCGCTCGACTGGGCGCGGCGCAGCGCGCAGGTCGAGGCGATTCTGGCCGCCTACTTCCCGGGCCAGGCGCTCGCCGACGACTGGCGCAAGTATTCGACCGTCGTTGAGAACGACTTCTACCTCCTCACGGAAGAAACCGCGGGCAAGGCAGAGGCCGTGGACACGGTGCGGCGGTACCTCGAATCGGCTCGAGGCCCCGAGCCGACCTCTGCGGTGAACTGGGATCGTCTGCAGGCCCTCGATTTCGACAACCCACGGGCGGTCGACGACTACGTGCTGGTCTCGCGCGAGCTGCTCGACGCCAGCAAGCCTCTGATCCAGGCAGTCCTCGACGCCAATGCCGAGGGCTTCTCCACGACGGGCGGCGACCTCGTCCACGACCTAATTCCCTTCACCTGAGGAGGCTCCAATGCGCCACCGAACTCGTTTCTCGCCGGCGATGGTCATCGCCTGCCTGGCACTTGCCATCTCCCTCGGTGGGGTCAGTTATGCGGCCACTCGGCTCCCCGCGAACAGCGTCGGTAGCAAGCAGATCATCGACCGCTCGCTGAAGAAGAAGGACATGGCCCCCAAGACCTTGTCCGGGATCCAGGGCGTGAGGCCGAGGACCCTCGGTGGCGTCGCGGCCGTCGGCGGCCGGGCGAATGGATCGAACGTGCTCTTCACCGACTCGATCTCGTTCCCGTTCACGCTCGCGCTGCCGCCCGCGGTGAACCGGATCGGTGTTGGCGAGCCGGTCACCGCAGCTTGCCCGAGCGCGAACCCTCCTCAGGCTGCTGAGGGCAACTTCTGCTTCTACGAGAGCGCCCGAGCCAACCTCAACTTCCGCGGCTTCGTCGATCCGGCGTCGAACAGGACCGGTGCCGCCGGGGTGCAGGGGGTCGAGCTGCAATACCAGTCGAACGGCTCGGGAGACGCGAGCGCACACGGAACATGGGCCGTGACTGCGACGCCCTGAGCCCCGTAAGGCGTTGACGTCGGGACACGGCGTCTCTAGACGAGCTGCTGCTCGAAGAACGCGACTGCGTCGGCCGCAACTCGCTGACGAACCTCGGGAAACTCTGGATTGGCCGCGAGGAACGCGTAGTGACCGGCCTCGCCGTCGGCCGACCGGCCGTTCGCTGCAGGGATCAGGCCTGCATACACCTTCGCGTCGTGCTCAGGCGGCGTGACGACATCTCCGTCGACCCAGCGCACTGCGACCGGCCGCTCGATCTCGGCGAGCGAGGTCTTGTCCAGAAAGTACGCCTGGCCCGGACAGACGAGGAAGCCGGCTCGAACACGGTCGTCGGCGTAGTCGCGGCCGGAGCTAGCGATCCACTCGGCGACGTCGTCCTCGGTCAAGCGTCCGCGGAGCTCCTGCTCGAGGTCGGGGTATTCGTCCGGCGCTGGAACCTGGATCGCCCCGGAGAGGAGCGCGGCGTAGGCGTCAGGGTCGACACGTGCGCCGAGCAGCGCGGCCGCCGTGTAACCGCCGATCGAGAAGCCGGCGGCGCCAGTAGGCCCGATCTCCTCCCGCTCGCCGAGCTGGTCGAGCACGAACGTCGCGTCAAGCGGGCGCTCCCACCAGCGGCCGAAGCTCTCCGCCACGTAGCCGTCGACGAAGTTGTTCCCGTGATGGTCGAAGGCGAGGACCAGAAAGCCGGCCGCCGCGAGCGGCTCGGTGAGCCAGGCCATCGCCGCGGCGGCGCCGCCCGACCCGTGCGAGACGAGAACCGCACGCCGCGGCCCGCCAGCTGGCGGCCGCCAGATGTGAATCCGCACAGGCCGAGGCCCGGGCCCGGCCCAGCTTGGCCGCGAATCGTCGTAGAGCTCTAGGGTCTCCGGAGTCGAAGGCAGTCGGAGCGACCCTAGTATTCGCTCAGACTTCTTTCCTTTTCCGGCGCGTCCTCCGTATCGGATTCATCAGAATCAGCCTCCTCCTCGGGGGTCTCTTCTGGACCCTCCTCAAGCTCCTGCTCGCTCATTGCGCCTCCTTCCCCGAGTGGATCCAACGATTGTCTGCCTGGAAGCCTGGGGTAGTCAATGCAGAGCCCTCCAGCGAGATGGAGGAACCGGGGCCGCCCCTGTAACTGGGCGTTGGCTTCCTCCCCTGGGGAGGGGAGTCTCGTAGGGGAGTACCTCTGCCGCAGGCCACAGAGTGTGCGCCGTAAGACCCCGGTCCTGGATCAAATTGTGCCATGCGCGGCCGGGTTTGAAAACCGTGTGCTGCGCCTCGCGCCTCCGTCACCGAAAAAACTCCTCGTTTGCGGGGCTTTTCCCATCGGGGGCCGAGATTTGAACTCGGGACCTCTAGTCCCCAGACTTCTCCCACGAGGCTGTGACGTAC
>JBKPDQ010000001.1:0-21358 GCA_046728015.1 Actinomycetota bacterium | reverse complement strand
CGGGTGGAGGGCACCGGCGCGTCGCACCCCTGCGTGTCGGCAAGCTCCTCGGTACACGGGTCGGGAGGCGGATCAGCGTTGCTGCAGCGGTCGATGCGGAAGCCCTCCGCGCAGAACGTCTTCGACCTCCACGCGTTCAGGAAGTCCTCCTGGAAGGCCTGTGCCGCCTCCTGCTGGCGGGCCGACACCAGCGTCTGGCGGATGCTCCCCGAGGCCTCCGAGAGCGGTGTCGTCTCCGCCGGCGTCACGTTCTCGACCTGGATCACGTAGAAGCCGGCGTCGGTGCCGAACGGGCCGACCAGATCACCGGTCGGGGCAGCGAAGATCTGCTGGTCGAGCAACCCCTCGCTCTGGCCCTGGATGACGCCCTCGCGAAGGCCGCCCGCGTCCTTGGTCGCCTCGTCGGTGGAGAACTCCCTGGCCACCACCTCCCAGCCCTTCGCCGAGTCGTCCTGCTCGAGCTGGTCGAACGCGTCCTGCGCCTCGGCCTGGGTCTCGGTCACCACCTGGCGCACGTCGCGGGTCTCCGGCTGCTCGAACTGAGCCGCGTTCTCGTCGTAGAACGCTTGGATCTCATCCTCGGTCACCGGCGGCTCCTCGGGAAGGATCTCGGCCTGAACGCGATTGGAGATCACCCCCAACGCGATCCGATCGCGGGCCTCCTCCTCGGTGAAGCCCGACTGCTCGAGGAAGCGGTCGAACGCCTTCTGCGATCCGAAGTCGGGCGACTCGATCACGGCTTGTAGCTCCTCGTCGACCTCCCGCTCCGTCACCTCGATCCCGCGCTCGGAGGCCTCACCCCTGATCCAGACACCAAGGAGGAGATCTGAGAGAGCCGCCTCCCGCAGCAGCTCGTACTGCGGGTCGTCGGGTGGTGGCACCTCGCCCAGCCCCTGGCGGGCCGCGGTCTGCTCGACCGCTCGATTGAGCTGCTCCTGCGTGATCGTCACGTCGTTGTCACCCTCGGCGTCCTCCACGATCGCGATCTCGTCACCCGACGGCTCGGGGTTGCCGAGGCCCTGCGCCACGGCCACGATCGCGAACAGGGCCACCAGCAGCCCACCCAAGGCGATGGCAGCGACACGCTTGCTGTTCGACGGTCCCGCTCTCACGAGCCGGGGAGCATAGCGACCCGCTCCTCCGTGCTCTCCGGGTATTCGGCCGCATCCCGGACCGCGTCGGCGAGCCCTAGCAGAGCCTCGAGCCTGGCCGGCGGCTCGTCGGGCACGCGCAACGACAGCGTCTTGGCGCGCGACTCATAGATCGCCTCCGGAATGCGCTCGCGCAGGCGCCCAACGTCGGCGGCCTCGAGCTCCAGCGGGGTGATCGACAGGCGCCCGCCGCGCACTTCGACGGTCCGCGCACCGGCGCGACCCAGCTCGAGGCGAGCGCGCTGGAGCTCGAGCAGGTTGGAGACGGGCTCGGGCACCCGCCCGAAGCGATCGCGGAGCTCGTCGCGCAGAGCCCGCAGCTCGCCGGGCTCGCGCGCCGCGGCAACCCGGCGGTGGACGTCGATCTTCGCCGCCTCGAAGGGGATGTACTCAGAGGGCAGGTAGGCGTCGACGTCGACGTCGAGGCGCACCTGGGACTCGAGGGCGGAGCGTCCGCCGTCAGCCGCGCGGAGCCCCTCGACCGCCTCCTCCAGGAGTGAGACGTAGAGCTCAAAACCGACCGCGGCGACGTGGCCCGACTGCTCGGACCCGAGCAGGTCGCCGGCGCCCCGCAGCTCCAGGTCTCGCATCGCGATCGCAAACCCGGAGCCCAGCTCGGTGTGGTCGGACAGGGTGGCCAGCCGGGCGCCGGCGTCGGGCAAGAGCGCCTCCACCGAGGGGTAGAGCAGATAGGCGAAGGCCCGCTCGTGCGAGCGGCCGACGCGCCCGCGGATCTGGTACGCCTGCGCGAGGCCGAGTTGGTCGGCCCGCTCGACGACCAGCGTGTTCGCCTGCGGCACGTCGAGCCCCGACTCGATGATGGTCGTCGCCACTAGGCAGTCGGCATCCCCGCGGAGGAACGAGAGCATCGTCCCCTCCAGCTCGCGCTCCTCCATCTGCCCGTGCGCGACGGCGAACCGGACGCCGGGAGACACCGCGCGCAGGCGCTGCGCGACCTCGTCGATCGTCTCGATGCGGTTGTGCAGGTAGAAGACCTGCCCTCCGCGAGCGGTCTCGCGCTCGATCGCGCGGCTGACCAGCTCCTCGTCGTACGGACCGACGTAGGTGCGCACCGGACGCCGCCCCTCGGGCGGCGTCTCGATCACGGAGATGTCGCGTAGGCCGGCGAGGCTCATCTGCAGCGTGCGCGGGATCGGCGTCGCCGAGAGCGAGAGCACGTCCACCTTCAGCTTCAGCTGGCGAAGGAGCTCCTTCTGCTTGACGCCGAACCGCTGCTCCTCGTCGACGATCAGCAGCCCGAGGTCCCTCGCCTTCACGTCCCGTGAGAGCAGCCGGTGGGTCCCGATCAGCACGTCCACCTGTCCGGCCGCAAAGCGGGCGAGCACCTCGCGTACCTCGGCCGGGCGCCGCAGCCGAGAGATGACCTCGACCTCGAGCGGGAACTCCGCCAGCCGCTCGCGGAACGTCCCAACGTGCTGCTGGGCGAGGATCGTGGTGGGCACCAGCATCATCACCTGCTTGCCTTGCGAAGCCGCCTTGTGCGCCGCCCGCAGGGCGACTTCGGTCTTGCCGTAGCCGACGTCTCCGCAGATCAGGCGGTCCATCGGGCGCGCCGCCTCCATGTCGGCCTTGACCGCCTCGATCGCGTCGAGCTGATCAGCGGTCTCGCGAAACGGGAACGTCCGCTCGAGCTGAAGTTGCCATTCGTCGTCCGCCGCGAACGCGTGACCGGCGCGGGTCTGTCGCTCGGCGTAGAGGTTGAGCAGATCGCCGGCCAGGGCTTGGGCCGCGCGGCGGGCGCGGGACTTGACGCCCTCCCAGCGCTTGGAGCCCAGGGCCGAGAGCTGCGGCTCCTCGCCCCCCGCGCCGACGTAACGGCTGATCTTCGCCAGTTGGTCCGTCGGCGCGAACACGCGATCGTCCCCGCGGTAGGTGAGCTCGACGTAGTCACGCGTGACGCCGGCGACGGTCTTGGTCTCGAAGCCCGCGAAGCGCGCGATGCCGTGGTCGGCGTGGACGACGTGGTCGCCGACTCGAAGGTCGGCGAAGCTGGCGAGGCGCCCGCGGACCATCGGCGCCGCCGCGCGGCGGTGCACCAGGCGCCGGTACGGGATCACGGCCAGCTTGAGGTCGGGCGAGACGAAGCCCTCGTTCAGCGGCGCCTCGGCGAAGTACAGCGCCGGATCCCCGCCCGGGGTCGCTTCGAGGAAGGCCGGCTTGGTGCGCGAGAGGTTGTAGCGCGTCCGCTCGGCCTCGCCGCGATGCTCGAAGCTGACGACGACGCGATATCCGGAGCGCAGCTCGCGCTCGAGCTGGCCTTCCGCCTCGGCCACGTTGCGAGCCACCGAGCTCGGCGCCTGGGCCCGGAAGGAGAGGGCCTGGCCGGCGTCGGCGCTCGACAGCGACAGCGCGGCGCGCTCGGCCAGCGGCCCCGAGACCTCCACATAGAGCCGGCGGGCATCGGAGTCGCGCATCGCCGTGGTCACGTCGTCCCAGTGATCGCGAAGCGCCGGCTCGAGCTCCTCGGCCGTGGCGATCACCAGCGCCGTGTCGTCCGGCAGGAGATCCAGAGGCGCACGGAACGAGTCCACCGGCAGCAGCTCGGCGACGTCCGGGCGCTCTGAATCAAGGGCCGCCGGCATGCTCCGCTCCGCGTCCGCTGCCGGCGGGTCCAGCAGGGTTCCCCGGTGTTCGAGGGCCAGTTCGGCCGCGGGGTCCAGCTCGATGCGCTCGGCCTCGCCCAGCGAGCGCTGGGTGAAGGTCGAAAACCAGCGGATCGACTCGATCTCGTCGCCGAACAGCTCGAGCCGGGCTGCACGCTCCTCGGTGGCGGGGAAGACGTCGAGGATGCCCCCGCGCACGGCGAACCGGCCGCGCTCCTCCACCTGGTCGACGCGTTCGTAGCCCGCCTCGACCAGCAGCTCAGAGACGTCGTCGAGGTCCACCTCCTCGCCGCGGCTGAGCGCAAACCCGGCCGGGCGAAGCGAGGCGTCGGGCACGCGCTCGGCCAGCGCAACTGCGCTCGCGACCACGATCGGGGCCTCGCCCTCGTCGGCGCCCTCGGTCAGCGCGTCGAGCGCGCCGATGCGCAGTCCGACGAGGTGAGGCGGCGGCGCCAGGTGCGACTCGTAGCTCGTGCCGCGCGAGGGGTAGTAGCGCACGCGGCGCGGCGCGACGTATGCCCCGAGGGCACGGGCGAGGTCGCGGGCGCCGATGTCGTCCGCGGCGACGATCAGCGCGGGCCTCGAGCGCAGCCCGCGCTCGGCATCGAGCAGCGCCGCCAGCAGGAACGGGCGGATCGACCCGGAGGCATGCGCCTCCACCCCATTGCCCTCACGCACGCCGGCGACGAGGCGATCGAACGCCTCGTTCTCGTCGGCGATGTCGAGCAGCGGTCGCAGCGTCATGGCATGGCGATGGTCGGAGGTGGAATGAGGGGCATTCATGCCCCGAAACGAGCATGTGTCGTGACCGGATTCCGGGTCCGGCCCTGTCTCGATTCTAGGCCCGGGCAACTCGGAGCCGTCCAGGGCTGGCCGTATGGTCAGCGGCGATGGAGAGCGGGACGCCTTCCTCGCGCCGCCGGCCGTCGCTGACCGGACGGATCGTCAGCGCCGGCGTGCGCACCAGCCTTCGCGCCACAGAGCGCGTCGCCGAGAGCACCGGCCTGGACCGCGAGCTCGAGGACGCGCTCGAGCGGGCGCTGATCAACGTGCTGGAGAGCGACTACACGGACCGCCTCTTCGAGCGACTCCTCGACAGCGATCAGACTCAGAGGTTGATCGAGCGCGTCGCGCAGGCGCCCGAGGTTCGCGAGGCGATCAGGGCGCAGAGCGTGGGACTGATCGAGGACGTGGGAAGCGAGGTTACGGAGGTCACTGAGGCGATCGACTCGCGTCTTGAGCGAATCGCGCGTCGCCTGATCGGACGTCCGCCACGCCCGGGGCCGGCAACGAACGCCGGCCTGGTGAGCCGGGGGGTTGCCTTTGTCCTCGACGCGGCGTTCTTCAACGTCAGCTTTTTCCTCACGGCTGCGGTGATCGGGCTCGCGTTCGCGGCGATCTCGCCTGGGTCGGAGAGCCTCACCGACTTCAGCAGTCCCGCACGGGTGCTTGGCGCGACCGCCTGGCTGGCATGGATCTCGGCCTACCTCGTCTTCTTCTGGAGCATCTCAGGCCAGACGCCCGGGATGCGCTTTCTTGGGCTGCGCCTGTCGGCAGACGGCGTCCACCGTCTCGGGCTGCGCCTTGCGCTGCGGCGGCTGTTCGGGACCGTGATCGCTCTGCTGCCATTCGGGCTCGGCTTCCTGCCGATCCTCGTCGAGGAGCGGCGCCGCGCGTGGAACGACCGCATCGCGGGCACAGAGGTCACCCACGTCCCAGCGGAGCCCATGGCGCCCCGACTTGGCGCCAACCACCCGAGCGAATAGCCTGGGCGGGCGATGCCCGTAGGGAAGGGTCGTGGCGCCGCGTCACTCGTGCTCGCCATCCTCGCCGCCGTGGCGCTGCTGGGCGCGCTGGTGACCGACTACGCCTCCCGCGCGTTCTTCGACTCCAACAACTTCGCCAACCGCGCCGCCGTGGCGCTCCAGGACGATGCGGTCCGGGCCGAGATCGGAGAGCGGGTCACCGACGACCTGATCCTCAACGCCGAGCGCAACCTGATCGGCGCGCGCCCGGTGATCGAGGAGGTCGTCGCCGGCGTGCTCAATACCGGCGCCTTCCAGTCGTTGCTGCGAGTGGCGGTCAGCGACGTCCATCGCTCCATCTTCAGCGGCGACCAGGACACGATCACGCTGACGATCGCCGATCTCGGGGCCACTATCCGCGGCGCGCTCGAGGCACTGAATCCCAAGCTCGCCAGGAAGGTGCCGGGAGGCAGGGACATCGAGATCCTGCAGTCGGACCCGCCCGACGTCGTGGTCGATCTGGTCCAGGCCGCGGAGGACATCCGCCGGCTCGAGCTGATCCTGCTGATCGTCGCGCTGGTGATGGGCGCCGGCGCCGTCGCGATCGCGCCCGATCGTCGTCAGGCCCTGCTGCGACTGGGGCTGGCGCTTGCCGCCTTCGGGGTCGTGGGCGCCGTGGGCTACGGCGTCGGCCGCTCGACCGCGCTCGACGCGATCGGCGAAACGGGGCCGCGGGACGCCGCGGCCGGACTCTGGGACGCCTATCTCGGGGATCTGCGCACGGCGCTGCTGGTGTTCGCGGGGGTCGGAGCCGTGGTTGCGGCGGCTGCCTCCTCGCTGCTTCGCCCCGTCGACTTGGGGGCGCCGGCTCGCAAAGCTTGGGAGCTGGTCACGACCGTGCCCGAGAGCACGGCGGGCAGGGCGTTGCGCGCCGTGCTGCTGCTGGTCGGCGGCATCATCGTGATCGTCGAGCACGAGGGGGTCGTGGACCTGGTGTTCATCCTCATCGGCCTCTACGTCGCCTTTGCGGGCGCCTCCGAGCTGATGCGCCTGACCACGGCGGCGACGCCCGCGCCCACGGCGGAGCGCGCCAGGCCGTGGACTCGGACGATCGTGATCGTCGGGATCGCTGCCCTGACGTTGGTGGGCGCGGGCTTGTTCGTCTCCCTGGGTGCCGCCAGCGACGATGAGCCGGAGGAGGTCGCGGGCGGCTGCAACGGTGACGAGGCCCTCTGCGATCGGCCGCTTAACGAGGTGGCGTTCCCGGCCACGCACAACGCGATGTCGGCGGCCGCCAACCCCGGCTGGCTGTTCGCCCAGCAGGACGGCGCGATCCCCGACCAGCTCACAGACGGAATCCGAGGCCTGCTGATCGACACCCACTACGGGCAGAAGACCGAAAGCGGAGAGGTCAAGACGGAGCTCTCCGAGCTCGACAGCGTCGAGCGGCGGGAATACGAAGCGGCGCTGGGATCGGACGCGCTCGACGCGGCGCTGCGCACGCGCGATCGCATCGTCAACTCCCCCACCGTCGAAGACCGCACGATCTACCTCTGCCACCGCTTCTGCGAGCTAGGCGCGATCCCGCTTGAGGGGACGCTGCGCCAGATCCGCGACTTCGTCGCCGCCAACCCCAACGAGGTGCTGGTGATCATCAACGAGGACTACGTGTCGCCCGAGGACTTCGCGGCCGGGGTCGAAGAGAGCGGCCTCATCGACTACGTCTACAAGGGGCCCGTCGGCGACCCCCTGCCAAGCCTCGAGGCGATGATTTCGAGCGGGGGGCGCGTGCTGATGATGGCCGAGAACGACGCCGGGGGCGGAGCGATTCCCTGGTACCACCCGGCCTACGAAGCCCTGACGCAGGAGACGCCGTACACGTTCAACAAGCCCGCTCAGCTGATCGACAGGGCCAAGCTCGCCGCGAGTTGCGAGCCCAATCGCGGACCCGAGGACGCGCCCCTGTTCCTGATCAACCATTGGGTCGACACCAGCCCTGCGCCGCTCCCCTCCAACGCCGCGAAGGTGAACGCTCGCAAACCGCTGCAGCGCCGAGTCCGCACCTGCGAGCGCGACCGCGACCTCGACGCCAACCTGATCGCGGTCGACTTCTACGCCGAGGGCGACCTGTTCGGCGTCGTCGAGAGGCTCAACGCCTCGCGCTAGTGCAGCAGCCCTCTTAGACGTACTCCCCCAGCTTGCGAACCTGGAAGGCGCGCACGATGTCGCTGAAGCCCTGCATCAACGCCCAGATGCCGGCGAACACCAGCAGCACGTATTGCTTTTCGATGAAGAACTGGCCCGCCGTCCAGAAGGCCAGGATCACCATCAGCACGCCAGACAGCAGGCCGATCCACCACAGCTCACTGATCTCGCGCGCGATGAAGGCCTGGATGATCCAGAAGACGCCGACGATCAGAAACAGGAAGCCGAGGATGTCGGCGATCGCCGCGAACGTGTTCTCCGGACTGATGAATGCAATCACGCCGGCGATGAGGAACAGGACGGCGAAGAACCAGTACAGGAGCTGTCCGCGCTCGACCAGCGAGCCGACGATGAATTGCTGCACCGCCGTGCCGATGAACATCAGCCCGATCAGCACCCCAACCGTCGTGATCGACGCCTGGTCGAACTGAAGGATCACCGCGGCGATCACGATCCAGGCGATCCCGGTCACGATCCAGAGCCACCAGATGTCCGTGACGCCGCGCATCGCCTGCCGCTCCTGGGGCCCGAGTGAGCTCTCCATGCCTCTCCTCTCGTAGCGGTCGCGACAAATCGTATGTTCGCCGCCGGTCGTCTTGACGGACTCAGTCCTGGTACGGAAGCCCGGGGCCCGAGAGCTGCCACTCCACCTGGCCCTCGCCCTCCACGCGGGAGCGCTCCTCTACCGAGTCCCAGTCATGAAGCATCCGCTTCAGACGGGCGACGGCCTCGGGCGAGTGTGCCGCCACCTGGGTGGCGAGCTGGATCGCGGCATCCTCGGTCCGGGCCGCCGGGACGACGACGTGCACCAGGCCCCAGCGGTGGGCGTCGTCTGCGGCGACCTCCTTGGCGGTCAGCAGCAGGTACTTGGCCACCGATAGCCCGCAGAGGGTGACCAGGCGCGCCGGCCCAACCGGCACGCCCAGCGCCGCGCCGGGAAAGCGCAGCCTGAGGTTGCCGCCGCCCACGCGCAGGTCGCAGGCGACGGCGATCTCCGCTCCGCCGCCCACGCACGCGCCGTGGCAGACGGCCACGGTGGGCTTGGGGAAGCCGGTCAGCCCGTCGTAGAGCTGGGCGAAGAGCTCCATGCGCCGCACCCTTCCGGCGTCGTCAAGCTCCTCGCGCACGTCGGCTCCCGCCGACAGGCCCATGTGGTCGGTGGAGGAGACGACGAGCACGCGGACCGCGTCGTCGGTGCGGGCGGCGGCGACGTGCTCGAGCAGCTCGGAGAGCATCTGGGTGTTGATCGCGTTGCGGGCGTCCGGGCGGTCGAGTTGCAGCAACGCGACGCCCGCCTCGTCGACCGAGTAGGTCGTCAGGCTCAATCGATCACCTCGCCCATCGGGTCGGAGCTCTCGGCGACGATCTGGTCGACGAGGCGCTCGGCCTCGTCCGCGGCGCGGTCGATCAGCTCCCGAACCTCCTCCTCGGGCTCGGCAAAACGCGACAGCACGTAGGCGGAAACGATCTCGGGGTCGGTCGTGTCGGGCCTCCCCACGCCGGCGCGGACCCTCCAGAAGTCGGTGCTGCCGAGGCCGTCGCGCAGGCTCTTCAGGCCGTTGTGGCCGGCGACCCCGCCGCCGAGCTTCGAGCGCACCTCGCCGAACGGCAGGTCGATCTCGTCGTGCAGAGCCACCACCTGCTCCAGCGGCACCCGCAGCTCGCCCCGGGCTGGGCCCGCCGACCGCCCCGATTCGTTCATGTAGGTCTGCGGCAGCAGCAGCGCGACCCGCGGCCCGCCCGCGCGCACTCGCCCCTCGGCGATGAGCGCGTTGAAGCGCTTTCTGGCGCGGGGAAGCTCCCAGCGTCGGGAGAGCTCCTCGGCGATCTCGTAGCCGAGGTTGTGGCGCGTGCCCGCGTAGCGGCCGCCTGGATTCCCCAAGCCAACCAGCAGGACGTCCGCCCGTCCTTCGCCGGCTTGATCCGCGTCCGCCCGGCGAAGCCGGCGGAAAATGGACAGGGGCTACTCCCCCTCGGAGTCGCCGCCCTCGGCGGCCTCGCGCTCGCCCTCGGCGGGCGCCTCGCCCTCCGGAGCCTCCTCGCCCTCGGGCACCTCCTCGCCCTCCTCGCCGACGAGCTCGGCTTCCTCCTCGAGCTCGGGCTCGGGCTCCTCCTCGACCCGCGGCGGCGACAGCGTCGCGATCGTGACCTCGTCGGCGTCGACGCCCTCGCCGAGGAAGAACTCGACGCCCTCGGGGGCAACCAGGGCGCTGAGCTGAAGCGTGTCGCCGATCTCCATTCCGGAGACGTCGGCGGCGATGCTCTCGGGGATCGCCGTTGGCAGCGCCTCGACCGTCACCTCACGGGTGACGTGCTCGAGCACGCCGCCCTCTTTCACGCCGGGCGCGTCCTCGGTGCCGAGCAGCTCGATCTGCACCTCGGCCTGGATCGCGACGTCGAGCTTGACCTCTTGGAGGTCGAGGTGGATCAGGTTGCCCTTGAGGGGGTGGCGCTGCTGCTCCTTGATGACCACGGGTGTAGTGCCCGAGCCGTCGAATTCCAGGTCGATCAAGGCGCCGCCGTGGGCGAGCGCGGTGCGAGCGGCGCGCTCTGCGACCTGGAAGGCGCGCGTCTCCTTGCCGCCCCCGTAGACGACGCCGGGGACCAGGCCCGAACGGCGCAGGCGGCGGCTCGTGCGCGAGCCGAATTCGGCGCGCTCGGAGACCTTGAGCGTTGGACGTTCGTTGGCCATTGCGCGGGCTGAGGATAGAGAAGCGAGCTAGCCGCGCGCCTTCCGCAGGGCCAGCCCGGTGATGAGCTCAAACCCGACCCGTTTCGCGACCATGGCGGTGATGTTTGGGCCCCCTGCTGACGGCATCACCTCGACGACGTCGGCGCCCACCAGCTCGAGCTCCGCAGCCAGCTCCCGGCACGCCCAGAGCAGGTCGGCGCTGGTCATTCCGCCCGGCTCGGGGGTCCCGGTTTCCGGGGCAAACGCCGGGTCGAGCACGTCGACGTCGATCGAGGCGAACGCGGGTCCGGGGCCAATGGTCTGGATCGCGGTGGCGACGGCGTCGGCGATTCCACGCTCGAGGACCTCGCGCATGTAGATCTCGCGGATCCCGCGCTCGCCCTGCCACTCGAACTCTTCGGGGCCCGGCCAGTAGCCGCGGAGGCCGATCTGCACGTAGCGGCTCGGGTCGACGTGGCCCTGCTCGACGAGGCGATACATCGGCGTGCCGTGGGAGATCTCGACGCCGTAGACCTCCCTGCCGGTGTCGGTGTGGGCGTCGAAGTGGACGAGGCCCAACGGGCCGGACCGCTTCGCGCAGGCGCGGACGTCGGGCTCGGCGACCGAATGGTCGCCGCCGAGCACGATCGGGACGGCGCCGGCGTCGACAACCTCTCCCACGGTGCGCTCGATCGCGGCGTGGGAGGCGACAGGGTCGGCGGGCACGACCGGAGCGTCGCCGTAGTCGACGACCTTGAGGAAATCGAGCGGTCTGATGCCTGCGTCGAGATGCGGGCCCAGCCAGCCGACCGCGGCGCGGATTGCACGAGGGCCCAGCCGGGCGCCCGGGAGATCGCTGGCGAGGTCGTCCATGGGCGCGCCGACGATCACCACGTCCACGCCCGCGAGGTCCTCCACGCTCTCCGTGTAGGGGACGCCCGCAAACGAGAGCAGGCCCGCGTAGTCGGGCTTCCCGGTCTCCCGCCAGCGCGCCTCGGGGTCGATCGTCGTCACGGCGGCCCAGCATGACCGATCCCCGGTCACCGGCGTGTCCCACGAGGGCGGCCTACTACGCTGCGGGCGTGTCCCAGGACAGAAAGATCCCCCAGGGACGGATCCGACGCTCGGCGAGGCTGGGTTCGGCGATGGGGGTGCAGGCGACGCGCTATGCCGGCACGAGGGCGGCGGGCCTGGCGCGCAGCGAGGAGGACGCCAAGGAGAGGCTCGAGGCCCGCCACCTCGAGACGGCGCTGAAGATGGCGTCGATCCTGGGCGAGATGAAAGGCGCGGCGATGAAGCTCGGCCAGCTCGCCTCCTTCATCGACACCGAGTTCCTGCCGCCCGAGTACGCCGAGATCTACCAGCAGCAGCTGGCGAAGCTGCGCACCTCGGCGCCCGCGATGCCGTGGGACAGGGTGCGCAAGGTGTTGGAGGACGAGTACCGCGACGAGACGCTCGAGGAGTGCTTCGCCTCCTTCGAGGAGGAGGCGTTCGCCGCAGCGTCGATCGGCCAGGTTCACCGGGCGGTGTTGTTCGACGGACGCGACGTGGCGGTGAAGATCCAGTACCCCGGGGTTGCCGAGGCGCTGGAGGCCGACCTCGCCAACGCCGGGATGCTCGTGCGGCTGGCGCGCGCATTGGCGCCGGGGCTGGACGCGAAGGCGGTGGCGCAGGAGCTGCGCGAGCGGGTGCTGGAAGAGCTCGACTACGAGTACGAGGCGCAGAACCAGCGCACGTTCGCGCGCGGGTACCGTGGCCACCCTTTCATCTACGTGCCCGAGGTGATCACGCGGCTGTCACGCCGGCGGGTGCTCGTGAGCGAGTACGTCGACGGCAAGGGGTTCGAGGAGATCAAGCAACTGCCGCAGGACGAGCGCAGCCGCTTCGGCGAGATCGTCTTCCGTTTCTGCTTCGGCTCGATCTACCACCTGCAGACGTTCAACGCCGACGCGCATCCGGGCAACTTCCTGCTGATGGACGACGGCCGGGTGGCGTGTCTGGACTTCGGGATGACCAAGAAGCTCGACGTGGAGCAGATCGAGCTTGAGCAGCGGGCGGTCGACGCGGCCGCGCAGAAGGACCCGGAGCTGCTGCGCCAGGCCCTGCACGATCTCGGGTTCGTCAGGAACCCGTCCAAGCTCGACGCCGAGCGGCTGATGGAGCACGTGATGGTGGTCGGCGGCTGGTACCTGGAGGACCGCGAGTACCAGGTCTCGGCGCGGCGGGTGATGAAGATCATCGAGTCGACGTCCGACCCGCGCTCGGAGTACTACGACCTGATGCGGCGCGAGAACGTGCCCGCCGAGGAGCTGATGGGCAGGCGCATGGAGACGGGTCTGGTCGCCGTGCTCGCGCAGCTGGGCGCGACGCGCAACTGGCACCGGATCATGCGCGAGTGGGTCTACGCCGACCCGCCGGCGACCGAGCTCGGGGAGTTCGAGTGGGAGTACTTCGAGAGCCGGGGCCAGCGCCGCGTGCCGGGCTACGCCGGGCGGCGGGTCTGAGCGGCGGGCCCGCGCCGAGGCGGGGCTGGTGACGGCGCCCCGACGGCCGGGTCACGGCGCCGGCTCGATGGGCGATCGGGTCGAGCGAGCCATCGAGGAGCACGCCGATGCGGAGCGCGAGATCGAGCGGGGCGAGGCCGAGGCGAGGCGGCCTCGGAACATCCGACGCACGGTGTTCTGGCTGGTGGTGACCGGAGTCTCGCTCTATCTAGTTGCGCCCAGCTTGATCGATGTCGTGGGCTCGTGGCGGGGACTGGAACGTGTCGAGGTTCCCTGGTTTGCCGCGATGGCTGCGCTTCAGACGCTCACGCTGGCTTGTCTGTGGGCTCTCCAGCGGACCGCCTTGCGTGATCCGCCCTGGCGGCCGATCATCACTTCCCAGCTGGCCGGCAACGCACTCGCCAAGATCGCCCCGGGCGGCGGCGCGCTCGGCGCGGCACTCCAGTATCGGATGCTTGTGGAAACGGGAGTCGACCGCGCCCGGGCCGTATCGGGCCTTACGGCGGTCAACCTGCTGACCTTCGCCGTCGTCCTGGCCCTACCGGTGCTCGCGATTCCCGCGTTCATCCGCGGGGCAGTCAATCGCGAGCTGATTGAGGCAACAGTCGTCGGGCTGGCCGTCTTCGCGGTGCTGCTCGCCGGGGGGACCGCCCTGCTCGCTTTCGACGGGCCGCTGGCCTGGGTGGGCCGGCAGGTGCAGCGCCTGCGCAACAGGATCCGGCGCGGCGCCGAGCCGCTCACCCGGTTGCCCGAGCGTCTGCTGAGAGAGCGGGACCGGCTGCTCGCCACCCTGGGCCCGAGGTGGAAGCGCGCCCTGGCCGAGACCACCGGCCGCTGGGCATTCGACTACGGGACTCTGCTTGCGGCGCTCGCGGCGGTCGGCGCCGCGCCGCGGCCAGCGCTCGTGCTGCTCGCCTTCTGCGCCGCGCAGGTGTTGGCCCAGATCCCGGTCACACCCGGCGGGCTGGGCTTCGTCGAGGCAGGTCTGACCGCCACGCTGGCGGTGGCCGGAGTCAGCGCCGGGGACGCCGTGCTCGCAACCCTCGCGTACCGGCTGTTCTCGTACTGGCTGCCGCTGCCGGTCGGGCTGGCCGCGTACGCCATCCATCGCCGCCGGCTCGCCGCGGCGGCGGCGTGAGCGGTCACTAGGCGTCGGGGCCGGCGGTTGGCGAGCCCGGCCGCACGAACAGCGCAGCGATGACCAGTCCGGCGAGCGCGATCGCCGACACAACACGAAAGCTGGTCTGCACGCCAAGCACGAACGACTCCTCGATGATGCGGCGGATCGTGTCGGCGGCGCCGGTCGGCAGTTCCGAGAGGGCGGCCGCCGCGGCGTCGGTGCCAGCGAGGTCGCCGTGCAGGACGGCGGTCTGGTGCGCGGTGAGGTCGGTGCCCGCCGCCGCGGCATCGGCGGCGAGCTTGTCCTCGGAGCGGGTGGTGAAGATCGCAGTCGTGAGCCCCAGGCCGATCGCGCCGCCGGCGATCTGAAACATGTAGACGATGCCCCCGGCGAGGCTGGAGCGGGCGGGGTCCAGCGCGGTCACGGCGGCGGTGGTGATCGTCGGGTAGAAGAGGCCGACGCCCAGCCCGGTCACGATCAGGCCCGGGACGAGCGTCCGATAGCTCGAGTCTGCCTCGAACAGCGACAGCAAGAACGGGCCGACGGCCAGGCAGGCGGTGCCGGCGATGATCACCGGCCGGCCGCCGATTCGCTCGTAGAGGCGACCAGCGAAGAAGGCAACTACAGCGAAGACGGCGAGCATCGGGAGCATTCCGACACCTGCCTCCAGCGCCGAGTAATCGAGCAGCTTTTCCATCAGCTGCGGGACGTAGAGAACGACCGCGAAGAAGACGGCGGACATGAGCAGCACGGTCACGCACGCCGACGTGAAGCGACGGTTCGACGCGATGTTGGAGGGGATGAGCGCCGCTCCGCCCATCCGCGGCTCGATCACCCCGAAGGTGATGATCAGTCCGGCCGACAGCGCGAGCATCGCGACCACTCGCCAGTCGCCCCACCCCCAGTCGGCGGATTGGTCGAGCGCGACGAGGAGCAGCAAGAGCCCGGCCGACAGGGAGGCGATGCCCCCGTAGTCGATCCTGCGCTCCTCGGCGCCCGGCGCCGGCTGGTGGACCTTGGTGGCGGTGACCGCGACCGCGAGCGCCGCGATCGGAAGGTTGAGGAAGAAGATCCAGCGCCAGCTCAACTCGTCGGTGAGGAGGCCGCCGAGCAGCGGGCCGAGCGCATTCCCGAGCCCGGCGACGCCTAGAACGATTCCGCCGGCGAGGCCAGCGCGCGAGGCCGGGAGCGCGGCAAAGGTCATTCCGAGCACGGCGGGCCACATCAGCGCACCGCCGATCCCCATGCCGACGCGCGTGGCGATCAGCCAGCCGATGTCCTGAGCCGCGCCGCCGAGCAGCGAGAAGCCGGCGAAGATCGCAGAGCCGATGAAGAAGATCCGCCGGCGCCCGAAGATGTCGGCGAGGCGGCCGCCGGTGACGATCACCATGCCGAAGGTGAGCGCGTAGGCGTTGATCACCCACTGGGCGGTCCCCACGTCGACGTTGAAGTCCTCCTCGATCGCCGGAAGGGCGACGTTCAGCGCCGTGAAATCGTTGGCGATCACCAGCACGCCCAGCCCCATCGCGACGAGGGCCATCGTCGTTCCGGGCGCCAGCCGGGTGTCGACGTCGTTCATCCCTGAGTCTCCACGTCGGCGAGCAGGCGGGGGTCATTGGAGCAGATCCCGTCGACACCAAGAGCGGCGAGCTCGTGGATGCGCTCCGCGTCGTCGACGGTCCAGGCGATGAGGCGTACCCCTGCAGCGTGGGCCGAGTCCACGAGGCGACGGGTGATCAGCGGGTCGTAGGCCCAGACGGCCCAGACTCCCAGCGCCGGGGCGCGGCGGCGCACGATGCGCGGCAGGCGGGCGCGCAGCGTGGCGCTCCCGGCGAGGACCACGGGGCGTCCCCACCGCGAGCGCGTCCAGTCGCGGCGCACCTTGGGCACGGTCCAGCCACGGCGGAGGCTCGGCTCGTGCTCGCGCAGGTACGCGAGACTGGATACCTCCATCGTCGAGACCATCGCCCGGCCCAGGAGGTCGTGCTGGCGAATGGCGGCGACGACCTCGTCCTCGCGGCCCGCGAGCTTGAGGTCGAGGTCGACCGTCACGGTCGTGAGCGGCGGACGGCCGAACGCCTCCAGCGCCTCCCCCAGCGTCAGCGGCTCGCGGCGGCGAGCGTCGCCCCAGTCGTGAGCGACGAGCAGCGGGCCGGAGGCGGTCGCGGGGCCGGCCGAGGCGCGGCGCCAGTCGGTGCCGTCCGCGAAGTCGGACTCGGGCCGGCACACGTCGAGCTCGATCACCTCGGCGCCCGCCATCGCCGCAGCCGCGAAGCTCGGGAGCGTGTTCCCCGGACGGATCGCGTCCGCCCCCTTGTGGCCGATCCGGATCAACGACGCAACTCTAGGCGTCGATAGGTTGGGCATATGAGCGAGATCGCCCGCAGGCGCATTGCCGCGCTGCTGCTGATCGTCGGCGCGGCGATCGCTGCGCTCGCGATTGCGGACCTCGGTCCCTTCGACGATCCACCCACGCCGGAGGACGAGGTCAGCGACGTGGTGTCCGAGTTCTACAGCGCCGCCGCGGACGGCGACTTCGTCACCTTCTGCGGCCTGCTGACGGAGCAGGCGCGCGCCCAGCTTCGAGCCAACGCCTCGCAGCTGCTGGGCAAGGAGCAGTCGTGTGCCGACGCGCTGGACTCCGGGCTCGGGAAGGTGCTGAAGGGCGCCACGCTCGAGGTCACGGAGGTCAACATCAGCGGTCCGTCAGCACGCGCGGAGGCTCGCTTCAAGCCGCCGGATCAGGAGGTTCAACTGCGCACGGTGCTGCTGCGCGAGACCGAGGGCGAGTGGGAGATCAGCGACCCGGGCTAGAACAACTCCGCCGACATCCTCCGCTTCGCGTCCGGTGTCGGCGGGTCAGGGCCTGTTACTCAAGCGGCAGGCCGTAAGCACGTGCACCGCGACTTCGTCGCTAGCCCAGGCCTAGAACAACTGGTTCTCGCCCGCGAAGATCTCCGACACCGACTCGTCGCCGAAGATGCGGCGGATCGAGTCGGCGAGCGTCTGCGCGGTTGAGAGCACGGTGATGTTCTCAGGCGCGCCGGGGCGCAGCGGGATCGTGTCGGTGACGACGATGCGCTCGATCCCGGAGTTCTCGTACTCGAGGCGTTCGAAGGCGGGGCCCGAGAAGACGCCGTGGGTGGCGCCGGCGATCACGCGCGCGGCGCCCTCCTCGAGCACGGTCCTGGCCGCGGCGCAGAGGGTGCCGGCGGTGTCGATCATGTCGTCGACCAGCACTGCCGTCTTGCCGCGCACGTCGCCGACGACATAGCCGATCTCGGCCAGCTGCTGGGCGGGGCGCTCCTTCTCCATCACCGCCCAGTGCACGCCTACCTTGCGAGCGAAGTTGCGCGCCACCTTCACGCGGCCGGCGTCGGGCGAGACGATCACGAGGTCCTCCGGAAAGGCCTGGTCCATGAAGTACTGAGTGAGCATCGGCATCGCGGTCATGTGGTCGACCGGCTGCTTGAAGAAGCCCTGCACCTGGCCGGAGTGCAGGTCCATGGTCAGGACGCGGTCGACGCCCACCGCCTCCAGGGCCTGTGCCACCACACGTGCTGAGATCGGCTCGCGCGGCGCCGACTTCTTGTCCTGCCGCGAGTAGCCATACCAGGGCATCACGGCGATGATCCGGTGGGCGGAGGCGCCCTTCGCGGCGTCGATCATCACCAGCAGCTCCATCAGCGCGTCGTTGGGGGTCATCCCCTGCGCCTTGTTGGCGGCCGTGGACTGGACGAGGAAGACGTCGGCGCCGCGGATCGACTCCTCGTAGCGGCAGTAGACCTCGCCGTCGGCGAACGTGCGCAGGTCGGCCTGGCCGAGATCGACGTCGAGCTTGCCGGCGATCCGCGCGGCCAGCTCCATCGACGCGCGACCCCCGAACACCATCAGCCGCTTGGTGTAGTCCTGCGGGATCGAGCTCATGACCTGAGGACGTTCTTCAAGCGTCGCCATCAGTCGTCGTCTCCGTCGGGTTCCTGACTCTGCTCGCGCCTCTTGCGCTCCGCGAAACCTTCGATGTTGCGCTGCTCGACCTTGCTCACTCCGAGCGCCCCATCCGGGACATCCTCCCGGATCACTGCGCCGGCGCCAGTGTAAGCGTCATCGCCGACGTTGACCGGAGCGACGAATGACGTGTTGACCCCAATCCGCGCACGTTCCCCGATCTTTGTCCGGTTCTTTCGGAAGCCGTCGTAGTTGGCGGTGATGGATCCGGCGCCGAGGTTGGAGCCGGCCCCCACCTCGCTGTCTCCGACGTAGGCGAGGTGCGGCACCTTGGCGCCCTCGCCGATCTCGGAGTTCTTGAGCTCGACGAAGGTGCCGGCCTTGGCGCCTGCGGCGAGGCGCGTGCCGGGACGTAGGTACGCGAACGGCCCGACCTGGCAGTCGTCGCCGACCTCGCACTCCACCAGGTAGGAGTGCGGGATCGTGACCCGCTCGCCCACGCGGGCGTCGATCAGCGTCGAGTGCGGGCCGATCGTCGAGCCCGCGTCGATGCTGGTCGCACCGCGGAGGCTGGTGGCGGGCTCGATCGTGACGTCGGTGGCGAGCTCTACGTCGGCGTCGATCCACGTCGAGTCGGGGTCGACGAGGGTGACGCCGGCGAGCATGTGGTGCTCGAGGATTCGGCGGCGCGCCACGCTGCTGGCGAGGGCCAGGTCGGCGCGGGTGTTGACGCCCAGGTTCGCGGCGGGGTCGCTGGCGGTGTGGGCGGTCACGCGGAGTCCTTGAGCTCGCATCAGGGGCAGCACGTCGCCGAGGTAGTACTCGCCGGCCTCGTTGTCGTTGGTGAGGCGCTCGAGCGCGTCGGCCAGCGGCTCGGCGGCGAAGGCGAAGGTGCTGGTGCTGATCTCGCGGATTGCGAGTACCTCGGGCACCACAGATTCGGGGTGCTTGGTCTCGACGATGCGCTCGACCTCGCCCGTCGCGTCGCGGACTATGCGGCCGTAGCTGCCGGGCTTGTCGGCTTCGAGCGTGAGCACCGTGGCGGCAGCGCCGGCCGCCGCGTGGGCGTCGACAAGCTCGGCGACCAGCTCACGCGAGACGAGCGGATGGTCGCCGGGGATGACGACGACCGTCTCAGCGTTGCGGACGAGGTCGATCGCCGCGCGGACCGCGCCGCCGGTGCCGTCCGGCTGGGGCTGGACGACGGTGCGCGTGCCATTGGGCAGCCCGGGCGAGAGGTCGCGGTCGGGCGAGATGATCACCGCCACCTCCTTCGCGCCCGCCTCGTGGGCGGCCAGCACGGGCCAGGCGACCATGGGCCGCCCGCAGACGGGATGCAGCGCCTTCGGCAGCGAAGAGCGCATGCGCGTCCCCTCGCCCGCGGCCATGATCAACACCATCGGCGCCTCGCTCACCTACGAAATCGTAGAGCCGTTGCCGCGCGCCCGTGGGGCGGGTTGCGGCGCTGCACGGCGCGCTCCGCTAGGCAGCCTCATCGAGCGGCTCACCCTCAGCGTCGAGGCGAGCTAGTTCGCTCTCATAGAAGCGCACCCACTTTCGAATCGCGTTGTCCGAGACGCCGTGCTTGCGGCCGACGGCGAGAAAGCCGAGGCGCTTCACTTCGGCCAGGAGCTGTTCGTAGGGAGGACGCTCGACGCGTCGCGTGGCCGGACTGGGAATCCCAGTGCGGTCCCAACGCGTCCCACACTCTCTGGAGCAATACCGCTGTCTCCGGTACCTGGGACGAAACTCTGTCCCACACCGCAGGCAAGCCCGGAGGTCAGGGATCGAGCGGAGCTTCCTACCGCAGTGCGTATCCAATGTCGCGGCGCAGTTCGGACACACGATTCGGAGGTTCTCGAGACGGTTGTCGTTGCGGATGCCGTTGATGTGGTCCAGGATCATCGAGAGGCGTTTTCCCCTCCAGCTCTCCCCCTGGCCGCACAGTTCGCACTTGGGCTCTTTGAGGCGCTCTTCGTACAGTCGCTGCTTGAGGTGGCTCCGGCTGAACGTGGACTTCTCCACCAGAACCTCTTCTAGCGGCCGCCGCCGATTCGCCCGCCTCAGGCCCGCGATGCTGGCTGCGTGCGGGTCGAAGTGTTGAGTGGAGATTCCCCAGCGCTCAGCCCACTTCTTGAGCGTGCTGGGGTTGCCTCCCGTCGGGCAATATCCGAGCCGCCTCAGCGCTTCTGTCCAGGAGCAAGAGGAAGCGATCGCAGCTCGTGCCTGCGCCTCCGTGAAACGCGGCGCCGAGCCTCGGGATTGCGATGGCGGTAGGTGATCAACTTCGAGGCCCCAAATCTCAGCCCACTTGCGGAGCGTCGAGAAGTTCTTCCCCCTCGGCGCGAGGCCGAGGAAGCGCAACGCATCGGCCCATGACCGCGAGCGCGCAATTGCTTCTGCCGCCTCCTCCTTCGAATACCGCGGAACCCAGGGCATATCGCATCGAACACATGTTCGCACGACAGCCGGACGGAACCGAAGCTGGGGAGCCCGGATTTGAACCGGGATTGCGCACCTCCAAAGGGTGGCGTCTTGCCGTTAGACCACTCCCCAGAGCGCTCGAAGTCACCTTAGCCTGACCGGCCCCAATTGGCGGCAAGCGGCTGAGCTCAGTCCCCGTGCCGGCGCGGCACCTTGCCGCCCTCGGCGCCCGGTTCCATCGCCGGGCCGCGTGGCGGCACGATCCCGAGCACGCGCATCGCCTTCAGCCCCAGTCCCAGCTTCTCGCGCCCCTCGGTCGACGTGATGTCGTGGCCGCACAGCTCCTTCACGCGCTCCAGCCGGTAGCGCACCGTGTGCCGGTGGGTGAACAGCTGCTCGGCGGTCGGCGTGATGTTGCCGTCCTTCTCCAGGTACGCCTCGATGGTCGCCACCAGCTCGGTCTCGTACTGCTCGTCGTAGGCGGCGAGCGGCGCCACGGTCTCCTCGTAGAAGCGCTCGAGCTCGCCAGGGTCCTCGCTCATCGCCGGCAGCAGCAACCGGTACGCGCCCGTGTCCTCAAACGCGAGCAGGTCGACCCCGTCCGCCTCGGCAACGTTGGCCGCCAGCTGCGCCTCCTTGCCGCCCCGGTAGAGGTCCACCGGGTCCGCGCTCCAGCGCCCGTGCGCGACGGTCAACGCAAACCCTGGAAGCGACGCCTCAAGCTCCGTCAGCAGCGCCTTGGCCGCCCGCGCCAGCTCCCCCTCCTCCGAGCACGGCACGATCGCCGTCACCTCGCCGCGTTCCGAGTCGTCGGCACCCAGCCCGGCGACCGAGCCCGAGCTCGCCGCTCGCAGCGCGCGCAGGGCCACGATCAGCACCCGGCCGCGCCACTCGCCGGCCTGCGCCGCCCGCGGCACCGCCCGAGCGATCACGACCCCGGCCCCATCATCCAGCTGAGCCCCCAGC